>NZ_DATJWR010000245.1:0-38626 GCF_035501035.1 Paraburkholderia sp. | reverse complement strand
GCGTGCAACTGGATGGATTAAGCGGCGCCGATCCCAACGGCGAAGCTGGCGTCAGCGCTGACGTCAACAACCACTTCCTCAGGATCTTTGGTTCAACCTTCCTGATAGCAGGAGTTGCCGCATGGATCGGACACAACCAGGCTCAACCAACCGGGACGACAATCAACATTAACGGCGGAACATCCGACACGTTGACGTCGGCTGCGGCGCAGTCGCTATCGCAAACCACGCAGACCATCCTCCAGCGCAACATGAACATCCAGCCGACGTTAAGACTGGAACCCGGCCAGCGCATCACCATGATCACGAGGCGCGACATGAAATTGCCTCCCACCCTCGTCGACGGAAGTTGTCTGCAGTGAAACGCCTCATCGCAATCCAGTGCTGCATTTGCCCCAGTCGTGTCCCATGCCACGCTGCGCTCGCTCGCGCGCGTTACAGTTCCGACCGATCAACCTTGGGGCTTACACCAGATGTCCTTCAGACCATACATCAGCCGATCAAGCGAGCGGCAGGTGATCGGTTACGTGTAAAGGTTTGGATCCGGCCGAGTTCCACTTTGTGGGTGAGACTGTTTGCCCGGTTGTCGGCCTTATGTGAAGCTTTCCATAAGGCCGAGATCTTTCCATGGCCATCCGGCAGGTCCGCGGAGGTCACCCAGCCATTCGAATGACGACTTGTGGGATGGAAGAGCGGCGACTTCCGGGTCAACCAGCTTGCATGCAAACTTCCGTTCAGGAGGCTTCAACGTTCCCAGACAGACAAGACAAGTTCCTCCACGCGTGAACGCCCACTGCACGTTTGGAGCGAACTCCGCTCCCGTTGTCCAGGTACTAGGCGCCCAGTGGATTTTCGAATGGTCGGGTGTCTGCTCGCCGGTCAACCGTGCTCTCCTTCCGGCGATCAAGCGATACCTTTCGCTTCTCTTCTGCGCACGCTATGAAGTCGGACAGTTCGCGATCCATCGCCGAATCCCTGACGCCCGGTTTCCATATCGCAGCGCCGTGTCGGCGCCGCGTGGCCCGAGCGAGCGCTAATGCGGCTTTCGCTGTCTTCGCACATTCGTACTCAACCTGACGGCAAAGGTCGATCGGCTCACCGAACTGCCGGAATGCCTCCACATATTCGCGGGCGGCGTACACCGTAGCCGGATATTCCCGCAGTTCGGAGATAACCTTGCGGCTAAAAACGTTCCAGCGAACAAGTTCAGGATAGACGAAAGCCGGGACGGAAACATTGTTGGTGGCGTCGTGGTTTACGGCACGGGGCGGCTCCGCTGCTGCCCAGGCGGCCTTGTGCATCATCGTCCGACATGTGCGGGCATAGCTTTCCAGAGATAACGCCACTTCCAGCGCGGTGTCGCGCCGCTGACGTTTTCGTTCCCTCGCATCCTTTGCCGAAATCCACGCGAGCGTTATGATAGAGCCGACTGCGGCCGACGCGAGTGCCAGAGCCATTGGAGAGTTCCAGCTGAAAAGCTGGGTCATTTCAAACCATTCCTGCCGCATATGATGCGCCTCAGAAAAAGAGGTGCATAGAGTATAAGCATTCGTTTACGCCCGTTCGCGAACGACCCCGAATGATGGGCTTTTTCGCCACATAGGCATTTTTCGCGCAGTGCGCCGCTTGACAGATTGATTTCGTCAGAGTTGTTGAGGCCAATACCAGGGGAAAACGGAATGAAGTTCACGGCGGACAAGGCATTCAAGGACGCCGTCAACGCTCGTGGAATGGCCGTTCAGGAAACCAGGTGGTGGCTGGTATGAGACTTCTGAAAGTGTAGTGAGACAGCACATGAGTTCGAAGCGTAGCGGAAGGGGTGTATCCCGCCCCCGGCAACCCCTCACGAAGGCGATGCTCCTCCCAACGGATCAGGCGTCCGCAAGGGAGCAGTCCTTGTCGTACCATCTTGCACTTGCCGTATGCCGGGATGGTCACGGAAACGGCCACCTTTTCAATGAGCTCATTCGCGTCGCCTACATCACATGGTTTCTTCAGCAGGCGGGCTACGGGAACGAACGTGTTGAATGCTACAAGATGGCGGAATACGCGGTCGAGGCGGCGCTTGAACTTGCGGACACGCTAGACGAATGGACTCTTGCTGAGGACGTTATTCCGGTCTTCGAAAGGCTGCTTGCGCTGCATGACGCACAACTCGCAACCGCGCCTCTGCACAAGGTGATTGAGGCTGAGCGACAGCTCCGACACTTTCTCGCGGGGACGGCGCCTTCGCCGATACCCGAGCCCGATCTGGGTAACGTCGAGAACCATTGACAGCACCGCCGTTTCTCGCCCCTGGCGTCGCAGCGCATCGAGTCGAGTTTGCTACCGCGGTGGCGTACTACCCATATCCCGGTGCTTTTACCATCTGCGTGAATTGTCACAGTGTCGCGCTACTCGCGCTTCGGACTTTCTCGAACGCTTCCCGCGCGTGTAAACGTAAGGCGCGCATGAGCTTATCCGCTTTCCACGTCTATCGACGGATGCAGCTGTGAATCGCTTGTGCGACAGGCATGGATAGCAACTTTCACCTGGGAGAGTTGAGGCGGGCTCCTTGCAACGATCGACCGGAGACCCGTTCGAACTCGCGCCGCCGCAACGATCATCTCCAAGGTTCAATCGCCCCTCGCCTCGTGGAGACGACCGGCAATTCCTCAGCCTGAGCCGACGTTTGCGCGACCATCGTCCAATGGCGGCTATAATTAGTATTACTGACGTCGAGAACACGATCAGGTCGAATGGCAGCTTCGTGCGCGTCCCATCTCCAGCAGTAAGTCCGTCTGGACGTTTGTGCCTGCGTTGAACTCATCTGAGTATTCGCTTCTTCAGCCAGACCGTCTGCCGACAGCTCGCGGAGCATGCCCGGGAACGGAGTCTGTCACGGATGAAGACCCATGTACCCATCAATCCTGTACACGGAGTGCTTCGTTCGCTGCAGTGCGCTCGCACCCGCACGCCTACATCTTTGCACTTGCCTGACCAAAGAGGCTAAAACGCCGGACGCGTTCGGGGTCGGCATGTCGCTCGGCCTCCTGCAGCTTCGCGACGAGCGCCTTCGCGTTTGCATATGACAGGCCGGCGTCCTGCAACTGGCGCGCGTCCTTGAAGCCGTCCCCGCCGCAGGCAATGAGGATCCATTTGCCGTCGCGGCGCTGTAACAGCGCCCGACCGCCCATTTCACCCTGCGTCCAGTCCGCCAGCGCATGGCCAGATTCGACGACCACCGGGTCCGCCTCGACCTTCTGATCCGGGCGATCGTAAGTGCGTGAGATGAGCGACTGGATCTGGCACACGTCGTCTTCGTTCGCATCGGCTTGCGCAAACCCCGAGACAATCAGAACGCTTAGCGCCACGACAATCCCTATCTGTTTCATGCATCAACTCCTGGTCGAATAGTGCATCGTTATCTAGTCGGCACGGGATGCGAGCCGAAGACCGTCTCCGTGTCTCGATGACGACAGGCGCACGCCTGTGACGAAGAACGCATGCAGACCGTGCGCGAAGCGATTCAGCTTGCTGACGATCGCCTTGTTGGCTCGCGTCAGCGCGTTGTAGCCGAGCACGGCTGGAATCGCGACGAACAGGCCGAAGGCCGTCATGATCAGCGCTTCGCCGACGGGGCCGGCGACCTGGTCAATCGACGACTGCCCCGTTGCACCGATCGTCAGTAATGCATGATAAATTCCCCACACCGTGCCGAACAGGCCGACGAACGGTGCGGTGCTGCCAATCGACGCGAGAATCGCAAGGCCGCTCTGCATGCGCGCCACGCTGTCGTCCATCGTGTCCTTCAGGCAGCGCGTGATCCAGTCGGATACGTCCATGCGGTCGTGCAGGTGCGGTTGCGTCTCATGGTGATGATCGGCGGCTTGCTGGCCCGACAGCGCGAGCGCGAGGAACGGGTTGTCGGCTGGCGACGAGGTGTCGCGGCCGAGCTTCCTGATGCCGTCGGCGAAATCGTCCGAATGCCAGAAGGCCTTTTCGGCGCTGCGCGTCAGGCGGCGCAAGCGCATCACATCCCAGCTCTTGAGGATGATGACCGTCCACGATAGTACCGACATGATCAGCAGCGCCACCGCGATACCGCGTGTGACGAAATCCCCTTGCGCCCAGACATGGGCAATTCCGTAGTTCTGCATGATGTTCACACTTTCTTTGCGGGCGTGTCAGTCGACCCGATACGCAGCGCTAACGGGTGTCGGTGGCCAACGCGTCGCGGGTTCCGGGATGCGCGACACCTGCGCCATCATGCAACCGGGTTCGAGGGCGGCAATGCATGTCGTGTACGCATGCGCTTTTCGATCAGCGCATCGCCCGTCTCCTTCCACCGCGCGCGATCTTCCAGGGCGCCGCTGGCGGCGAATTCGAGCAGCGCGCCGAGCAACTCGGCAATATCGTGCCCCTCGAGAACCGCCCAGTCCGTCAAAGCGCCTTTGAGTATCGAAATCTGCTCGCGCGACTTGCGTTCCGCGTGCCGCTCCCGATTCATCGCGCGGGTTGCCGAGGCCTTTGCTTTCTGTGCACGCGCTGCCGCCTTTTCTGCCTTGATCAGCACGGCAAACGTGCGCTCCTCTTCCTCGGTTCGCGCGTCGCGCCCCGCCAGCAGTAACAGCGTGCGCTGGTGCGTCGAGAGCGTGCGCGAGCGGCGCAACTGCCGCAGGCGTTCCTGAGTCCAGTCATCGATCATGGTCTATTTCCTTGATTGCAGCGGGACGGCCGTCACGGCGTGCAGTACGCGCAAACCCTGCATCGACTCACCCTCGGTCGCGCACGGGCAGACATGCGAGTCGTGCCATGCGAATGCAAACGGCCAGCTCGTGTTCGCCGTCAGCGATATCACCCACATGATCCACAGCACGACGGCAATCAGCCCGCCGATGTTCAGATGTGTCAAGGCGCGCATGATCAGATCGACCGATCGCATCGTGTTTTCTCCCGCTTGAAATGTGTCGTCTTCGAATGCGGACAACGCCGGCGGCCACGAACGTGTCACATCGCAGCCGGCCCGAGCCATCGCTACGCAAGCGTCATCCTGCAAAACCGGATGCGAAATTTCAGGCGTGGTAGGGAGGATCTCTTGGCCGCCCGGATGGGAACGCACCAAGCGGCCGGAAGGCGGTCGAAAGTGCCGTTGCCACCGCCATGCCGGGCAGCAGAAGAACGTGAACGGGCGCCGGGGGAATCGCGGGCATGGCGACGTGTGTCGCCAGAAGGTCACAATAACCACACGCTGACAGTGGTGTGCGCTGATGCCCGGTCTGGTCGGCAGTGTCGTGAACGGCCGAGCAAAACGACGCGGCAGGCTCGGCTCGCTGCGCCGAGACAATCAGTTGACTCACGACCGGCACGAACATGACCAGACACATGGCAACAATGCCAAGCCATACGCTGGGATGTCGACGGTTGTAGAGGTTCATGTGGAAGCAAACGGAAAGCGCTGGAAGTTTAGCACCGTACCCGACGGTCCGTCAGCGATGTTCGCCATTTCGCGCGGGCGAGCGAACGTAGCGCGTCAAGCGCCGGGCTGTTGTATTTAAGCTTTCTACATCTAAAGAAATTTTACAAGTTTGTCAGGACTGTTAGACTGTTTTCGCTCCCGCTATTCAATCAACATGAATCCTCGCGCCCGCACATTGACTACCACATGGCTTGGCCTGATCGCCATGTGGCTGCTCGTGCTGGCGCCGCTCGTCAGTCAGTTGATCGTGGCTCATCGCGCCTTCGATCCCGATACGGTGTGGTGTTCGGCCACATCGCCGGGTCAATCCGATCACACCGCCACGCATGAAGGCGTGCTTTCGGCATGCGGCTATTGCGATCTGCTCGCTACTTACGCGACACTGCCGCCGCTACCCGCTGTAATACTGCCGCTGCTCGCGCTTGTCATCGTAGCGGTATTGCCGGCACTTCAGACCCGTTTCACCGCGCTGGGCGCATTTCCGTCCGGGCGCCCGCGCGCGCCACCCCACTCCCTCTGATTCCTCGCAGTCCGCAACGTAGGCAAGGTCGCGCAAACGCGAAATGCGTGCGTATTTGCGTACGCGTTCGCTCGCACGCCGGCAGTTCGTCAGGTTTGCGCTGAGGCCGTGCGCGGCACCCGGTCGCGTGTTCAGCTCGTGCAACCCGTCTTGCTGTCTCCCAATCGAATCATTCCAGCGACAAAAATGTTTGAAACCAGACGACTCCCGCTCGCGCTGTCGACCTCCGCCGCTCTGCTTGCTTCGCACGCATGGGCGGGCGGCACCGCCAGCGGAAATGAGCCGGCCACAGGCAGATCGAGAACAACGCCAGCAGCCATTGAGACCCCTGTCGCACAGGGCGAGACCGTGCTTCCCGTGGTGAACGTTTCCACGAGCGCAGGAACCCTGGTCGTGCCCGATACGGCTCAGGCTATCCGCAACATCCAGCGCACGCCGGGCGGCGTCGAAGTGGTTCCCGATACGGCCTTCAAGAATGGCCCTGCCGATACGCTGAAGGACGTGCTGGCCTGGACGCCTGGCGTCTTTACGTCCGAAGCGCGCTATGGCGACGATGTGCGGGTGTCGATCCGCGGCTCTGGCCTGTCGCGCCCGTATGGCAACCGCGGCATCAACATGTATATGGATGGCATTCCCATCAATACGTCGGACGGTCTCGTCGACCTGTTCGAGATCGACCCGACCGCCTATCGCTATGTTGAAGTCTTCAAGGGCGCAAACGCCATGCGCTATGGCGCAAACGCGCTGGGTGGCGCGATCAATTTCGTCATGCCGACGGGTTGCGACGCTCCTCGCTTCGAAGGCCGGATTGATGTCGGCAGCTTCGATTACCAGAGACTGCAAGCGAGTACGGGCGGTGTAGCGGGCGATCTCGACGGCTTCATTACCGCATCCGGACAGCGTTTCGATGGGTATCGGGACCATAGCGACGGACATCAGGAGCGCGCCAGCGCCAACGTCGGATATCGTTTTTCTGCCGATGCGGAAACACGTTTCTATTTCAACGCGAGCTCGATCCGGGACCGCATGCCGGGCGAACTCGACAAGCCGACGGCATTGTCTGCGCCACGAACGGCCAACCCGGATTTCGTCTGGAAGGACCAGCAGCGCAATATCGATTCGGTACGTATCGCAAACAAGACGACACTGCGTTTCGGCCCGACGACGGTGGACTTCGGTGTTTTCTATATCCACCGCCATGTCGATCACCCGAACTGGTCGTATCTCGTCTACTCGGTGGACGATGAAGGCGGCTTCGTCCGCGTCACCGACGACCGGACCATCGGCGGTTTGCGCAATACGCTGACAGCCGGCGTCAATCTGGATCAGGGCACGATCGACAGCAATGCCTGGTGGTACGCCAACACGTATCCGTACGGTTCATATCCCGCGGACGCGATTCCCGGCACTGGTGCTGGAGCCGTCAAGGGGTCGCTCGCGTCCTCGACGCTCGACAAACCAAAGAACGCCTCCATCTATGTCAACGACGCGTTCTATGTGCGCCCGGACCTCGCACTCAACGTCGGCACGCAATTCCAGCATGCGGTGCGCTCACGCGAGGACCGCCTGAACCCATCGCAGTCCGGCAGCCTCACATTCAACAACGTCACGCCGACTGTCGGGCTGCTGTGGGGTGTGAGCCCGAGCGCGCAGGTATTTGCCAACATTTCGCGCAGCGCCGAGGCGCCGACCTATGATGTGAATCCCGTGGTCACGGCAAGCACCCCGCTCAAGGCGCAAACGGCAACGACGTATGAGATCGGCACACGCGGCCACACGCCGGACCTGAACTGGGACCTCTCGCTGTACCGGGCGCAGGTGCACAACGAACTGCAATGTATCTCGACTTATCCCGGCTCCTGTTCGTTCGTCAATGCAGATCACACCGTACATCAGGGCATCGAGGCGGGCGGCGGCATCGAATTTCTCAAATCGGTCTTCATGCGTGGCGACGGCCTGTTTTTCAACGCCACCTATACGCTCAACGACTTCCATTTCGACAACGACCCCGTCTATGGGAACAATCGCCAGGCAGGCGTGCCGACCCATCTGATTCGCGCCGAACTGCTCTACAAGCGGCTCAATGGCTTCTACGCCGGACCGAACATCGAATGGATGCCGAAGTCCTATTACGCAGACAACGCCAATACGACCACCGTCGATCCGTATTGTCTGCTGAACTTCAGACTTGGCTTCGAGCATTTTGCCGATCGCTGGTCCGTCTACGTGGAAGGCCGAAACCTTTTCGACAAGCGTTACATCTCCACCGTGGACGTCGCCGGCACGGCCACCGCGGCCTCACAGATCTTTTATCCAGGCACGGGGCGATCGATTCGCGTCGGCGTGCAGTACGACTTGTAATGTCGAGGGCCGCGCCACGCGGCCCCTTCCTGCTTTGTCACAGCAAACAACGATCGCCGGGAGTATTCAGGCTCGCTCCTGGGAACACGCCGCGCGTTCCGCAGGACGCGGACGAAATTCTAGCGGCTGCACATCGGGGAACGACCGGGTATCCGATGTGCCGCACCGGTTGCATGCGCTGCACCCATCGCCGCAATCACCCGATCTATGAGTCGGCGGCAGAATACCTCGTCCTATCCAGCGTGAAACGGGCCCGCGACCGTCACGAGTCAGGGCCGACGCGACGGCAACCTGACAACCCATCGCGAACTGAGGTGCCAGTTTGCGCATCATAAAAATCAGACTTGCTGTAACCGCCAGCGCAACCACGCCGTATTGGCACCACAGGCTCACGCTCACGAGAACAGCCTCGCAATCTGATACGTGAGAAAGGACGCCACATAGGCCATTGCAAACATATAGCCAAACGAGATCCCCACGTTCCGCCACGATCGCGTTTCGCGACGGATTACCGCGAGCGTCGACATGCACTGCGGTGCAAAAGCGAACCAGACGAGCAACGCCAACGCACTCGCGACAGAGAAATTTCCGGAGAGTGCATGTCCAAGGCTGACGACGTCCGAGTCGCCGCCACTCACGCCATAAACCGTGGCCAGCGCCGCGACGGCCGTTTCCCGTGCCGCAAATGCGGGAATTAGCGAGAGGCTGATCTGCCAATTGAACCCCAGCGGCTCAAAGACGTACTGCAGTGCGCGCCCGATGTAGCCCGCGAAGCTGTAGTCGATAGCTGGGCCCGTCGCGCCATCGGGTGGCGATGGAAAGGTCGAGATGAACCACATCAGCACGGTCAACGCGAGAATCACCCCCGTCAGCCGCTTCACGAATATCGAGCTGCGTTCCCACAAGCCGATTGCGACGTCTCGCGCACGCGGCATGCGGTACGACGGCAATTCCATCAACAGTGCCTGCTCGCTACCGTCGCCTCGAAGCTTGCTCATCACCCATCCGACAGTGACCGCGCCTCCTATGCCTGCCGCGTACAACGCAAACAGAACGAGCCCCTGCAGATTGAATATGCCCAGCACGCGATGCGTCGGGATGAAGGCGCCGATCAGCAACGCGTAGACGGGAAGACGTGCCGAGCATGTCATCAATGGTGCAACGAGGATTGTCGCAAGCCGGTCGCGCGGATCGGTGATGCTGCGGGTACCGAGCACGCCCGGAATAGCGCAGGCAAAACTCGAGAGCAATGGAATAAACGAGCGCCCCGAGAGCCCGACGGACAACATAAAGCGGTCCAGCAGAAACGCAGCGCGAGGCAGGTATCCCGATTCTTCCAGCACGAGAATGAAAAAAAAGAGCACCAGAATTTCCGGAAGGAAGCCAAGTACGGTTCCAAGTCCACCAATCAGACCGTCCGTAACGAGGCTGCGCAGCGGGCCGTCCGGCAGCCCCGCACCGGCCTGCGCACCGAGCCAGCCAAAGCCGTCACCTATTGCGTCGGTCATGGGCTTACCGATTGAATAGACCGCCTGGAAAACAAGAAACATCACGCAGGCCAGAATGGTCAGTCCCAGGACGGGATGCAGCGCCCAGCGGTCGAGCATGTCGTCGCGCTCGTCGGTGGCGCGCGGCATCTGAACGGCTTCGGCCAGCAACGCGCGGACCTCCGCGTGGACGTCATCCCCGCTATGCCTGACGTCCGATCGTTCTGCTGTGCGAGGCATTTTCTGGTCCGCACTACTGCCATCGATTGCCTCGATCAGCGCGCTCGCGCCGCCCCGCTTCACTGCAACAGTGTGTACGACCTTCACGCCCAGCCTGCGTTGCAGGGTCCCAGTATCGATTTTGATGCCACGCTTCGCTGCCGCATCCATCATGTTCAAGGCCAACACGACGGGATGTCCCAGTCGGGTGACTTCGAGCACAAACCTCAGGTGCAGGCGCAAGTTGGTTGCATCCGCGACGCACACGACCAGATCGGGTACCGCTTCACCCCGATAACGTCCAAGCAGCACATCACGCGTGATCAGCTCGTCGGGACTTGAAGAACCGAAACTGTATGCACCCGGAAGGTCGAGTAGTTGCACCTGCCGGCCAGACGGAGTGACAAACCTCCCTTCCTTGCGCTCCACTGTTACACCTGCGTAGTTCGCAACCTTTTGCCGGCCGCCTGTCAACTGATTGAACAGCGCTGTCTTGCCGCAGTTGGGATTACCGACAAGCGCTATGCGCAGCGTGTTTGAACTCATCGCCCGAAGACCTCCCGCACCGTCACGCGATCTGCCTCTGAGCGACGCAACGCGAAACGCGTCGACCCGACCAGAATCAGGATGGGATCCGCACGCCACGGACCGTGCGCGACAATGCGTACAGGTTCACCCGACACGAAACCGAGATCGCGAAGGCGTTGCGCAATTGGATCATGCGGCTGGGTGTCCTCGACACAATCGACAATTGCCGACGTGTTCTTTTCCAAATTTGAGAGGCGTATCACGGCGGCTCGCAGCAATTATTAAACGATAACAGTTCTCATTATAAAGTGACTCCTGCCTGAAAAGCATTGCGAATCGCTTACACCGTGACGGTATGACCGCAAATGCTTTGAGGTATGTTATGAGCTACATCCGATGACAGCTCATCCGTCAATGTCAATCCGAAAGCTCCGCTACTGTTGTGTGCTCCTGCTGGGTATGGCAATGATCTTTGGCATCGTCGCGTGCCGCCGTGAGCCGGAGCCGCCGAAACTCGTCGACGTGAGCGGCCATTTGCCCGACCTCGCGCTAGACCTGACGACAGCCGGCGGCAAGCGCCTCGACCAGAGCGCTTTCAAAGGTGACGTGACACTGGTCTACTTCGGCTACACGCACTGCCCGGACGTCTGCCCGGAAACGTTGGGGAAACTGGCAGAGGCGACGGCCAGGCTCGGTGACGCGGCGAAGCGGGTCAAGGTGCTGTTCATCAGCGTCGATCCGAAGCGCGACACGCCTGCGTTGCTGGGAAAGTATGTGAACGCCTTTGACGCGCATCACGACGTCGGCGCCACCGGCTCGGACGCGGACATCATGGCGCTCGCACAGCGTTATCGCGTGGCCTATCAGCTCGAAGCGCCGCGACCGGACGGCGGGTACGAAGTGATCCACAGCTCGGCCGTGTATATCTTCGACGCGAAGGGCCGCGCGAGGCTTGTCGGTGGCGAAGACTATCCTGTCGATGCCTTCGTTCACGACATTCGTCAACTCGTCGATGAAAGCCCCTGAGCGGACAGGCTCGCATGGTGTCCTGCCACGCGACTGCGTGACTCCGTGACATAAGGCCGCACTTGCCAATGTTTGAGCACATCGCATCGCGCACACGCGAGACGCATGCGGAGCCGCGCGTTTATAGTGTCGTCCTGCTCTTTCCTATAATCTCCTGCGGAGACTCCCGCGAACCGATCGATGAAAACTCCCGTACTTGCACCTCTGTTTCGGTTTCCGCGCAAAGGATTGCGCGCGCTCGCACTCATGGCCCTGCTGGGTAGCACACTCGTATTGACAGCGTGCGAAGACAAGGCGCCCAGCTTCGCAAATCTGGACATAACGGGCAATACGAACTTTGCGAAAGACTTCTCGTTGCCTGACACAGGCGGCGCCGTCCGCACGCTTGGCGATTACAAGGGCAAGGTTGTCATCATGACGTTTGGCTACACTCATTGCCCCGACGTCTGTCCGACTACGCTCGCCGAGCTGTCACAAACGCTCGAAGCGCTGGGCCCCGAAGCTGCACGCCGCGTTCAGGTTCTGTTCGTCACCGTCGATCCGCAACGTGACACGGGCAATGTGCTGGGACAGTACGTTGCCGCATTCAATCCGTCGTTTCGCGCACTCAGACCCGCGAACAATGCTCAACTCCAGCAGGCTGCCGCTGCGTTCAAAGTCGTCTACGCGAAAGTACCCGGAAAGACAGCGGACAACTACACGATGGACCATTCTGCCGGGTGCTACGTCTTCGATACGAATGGCAGGTTGCGCCTGTATGTGCGTAACGGGCAAGGCGTGACGCCCTGGGTGCATGACCTGAAGATTCTGCTCGATGCCCCGGACAAGACGGCATAGCCGTCTCCCTGACAGGGTGCTAGACTGCGCAGGCAGATAGAGCCCTCAAACATGCCCATTCAACACCGCACATGGCTGACCGCGTGGCTTGGCATCATTGCCATGTGCCTGGCTGTGCTCGCGCCTGTGGTTGGACAAGTCGCTGCGGCCAGGTCGAGCCAGGATTCCCAAGGCGTGCTTTGCACGGCGTCGCGCCCCGCGCCGAACAGCCATCCCGTCCAGCACGATCACTTCGCGGCGTGTCCTTATTGCGATCTGCTAATCCACCAGCCGCCCATCTCGTCGCCTGGGGGAACCTTGGTGGCCGCGGCGGCACCGCTCGTTGTCTCGACGACGGCGTTCGCCGTTCACTTCGTACCCCTTCCCGAATTCCGCTTCGGCAGACCGCGCGCGCCTCCCGTCTGAGGCGGTCTTTTGGCTGCGATCCTCGCCGCCTGTTCAGATTCGTCGCATCTGGCACCGCTCATCGATGTGTGCCCGATGCGCATCCGGTCGGCGCAGCTGGCAGCCGCGATTCCCTGTGCGCGTCATCGGCGCAGTTCGTGACGCGATCGCCCACAGACTATGCCCACCTTTTCCCATCACTCTACCTTTACGTACCTGTCATGAAACGCACTCTTCCGATTCTCACCCTGCTCTCGCTTTGCGCACCCGTGCTCAACGCTCACGCCGCGTCTGCGCAGTCTGTCATGGTGTCCGATTGCTGGGTCCGCTCGATGCCCGGCGATGTGCCGTCAGGCGCTTATTTCACGGCAATGAACATGAGCGACAAGGCGATCGATCTGACGTCGGTCGAAACCGACGCGTTCGGCATGGCCATGCTTCACCAGACACAGTCGAGCGGAAGCACGTCGAAAATGGTGATGGTCGACAAGGCGACTGTTCCCGCCCACGGGAAACTCGCCTTTGCGCCGGGTGGCTATCACGTCATGCTCGAACAGCCCAAGGCGCCGCTCAAGGTCGGCTCGACGCTACCCCTCACGTTCGCGTTTAGCGACGGCGAAAAGCTAACGGCGCAATGTGCCATCAAGCCGGCAGGCGCGACGTCCAAATAAACGACATCCTTTTAGTGCTGGATTAACTGATAAAACCGATATGAAAAAACCAGTCGGCCGACTCTTCCTGACAGGCAGCCTTGCGCTTGCCTTGTCGTTTGGCGCAGTGCAGAGCGCATTTGCGCACGCTCATCCTAAACATGAAACGCCCGCGCCCAATGCGACCATCGACATCTCGACCAAAGAAGTGGCGATCGATTTCGACGAAGGGCTCGAACCTTCTTTCAGTTCGATCATCGTGACGGGTGCGGACGGCAAGCCCGTCAATGACGGCAAGTCTGCCGTTGCACAGAACGACGACAAGCATATGACAGCGGCGCTGCAGCCGCTGTCGGCCGGTACCTATACCGTGGCATGGATTGCCGTCGCAAAGGACGGGCATCGCACGCAGGGGCACTATACGTTCACGGTGAAGTAAGCGTCTGCGGTGTCGCTGTATCGCGATACAGCGACACCTGCATGTGACAAGCTGACAGGCACGCTGCGTCAGGCAGTCCCCAACCGTTTGCCCGCATGCTCTGCCGCCAGCCGGGCCTGTTCATCCATCCACGCGCGGCTTTGGCGTATCGCCGCTGTTCGTGCCGGACCGGCCTGTTGCGGAGTCCCGCTTTGAACCGGCGGTGTCGGCGCATATTCGACGGTCAGCGCGGCTCGCCGCGCCGCTTCTTCGCCACGCATTTCGGCCACTAGTGTGAGCGCGAAATCGATGCCTGCCGTCACTCCGCCTCCCGTCATCCGGTTGCGGTCACGCACCACGCGCTGATCGACATGACGCGCGCCCATCAATGGCAGCAAATCAGCCACGGCCCAGTGTGCGGTTGCGTCGTAGCCGACCAGTAGTCCTGCTGCGCCCAGCACCAGTCCGCCCGTGCAGACGCTCGTGACCCACTTCGCCTTTGCCCCACGCTCCGCGAGAAAGCGGAGCACCACGGGGTCGTTCATGCATTCGATCGTCCCGATGGTGCCGCCCGGTACGAACAGCACGTCAATGTCCGATGGGCAGTCATCGAAGTTGTGGCGTGCCGCGAAAGGCAGACCTTCGACCGTCACGACGGGTGCCGTCGATTTCCAGACGAGGCGCGTATCGAAGCGCGCAACGTTGAAGATCGTCAGTGGCCCGATGAGATCCATCGACCATCTGCGGGTAGATCAGCATCGCGACCTTCGGTGCGTCTGCTGGCGGGGTGTTCATCATCCGCATGTGTTCGGCTGCCGCGCCATCATGGTGTTGCGCGATCGCCGGTATCGACTGGCTCGCGGTGATCGCCGTGCTCGCCTTGATAAACGTGCGTCGGTCCATTGAACCCCTCGATGTCGTATAAGCAGGTGCAGCGCATCGTAAGTCGCTCAGAACCGGTAGTTCAAGAGCAGTTCGAGCCGCCGGTCGTTGCCGAGCAGATACTGCGTCTCGTCGTAATACGCCGATTGCACATAGTGACGATTGAACACGTTGTAGGCGCGCGCCGTGACCGTCGTATCTTTCCGGGGCTTCCATGCGAGACCCAGATCGACCGTCGTATAGGAAGGCATGACCAGCGTATTGGCCGTGTCCGCATAGCGCTTTCCCACGTACTTCAGTCCGGCAATACCCGTCCAGTCCTGCGCGAAGTGGTAGCTGACCCACAGATTGGCGAGCCGCTGCGGCACCGACACGGGAACATTCCCCGCGCGCGAAACCGTCGTGCCGCCCGAGGTCTCGTTGAAGTCGTCATACTTTGCTCGCAGAACCGCGACGTTCGCATCGACGCGCCAGTCCTTCGCGATCTCCGCGCCAACGGTTGCCTCGATGCCTCGTGACGATTGCTGGCCGACCTGGATCGACTGGTTCGGATTGAGCGGGTCTGCCGTCACAAGGTTGTTTTTCACGATACGATAGGCCGCGAGTGTCCAGTCGGCCTTGCCGTTCAGGAACGACTGCTTGACGCCGATCTCGAGCTGTTTGCCCGTTGCGAGCGTGTACTGCGCCTTGGTCGCATTCAGCATCAGCAGAGAACTGATCGGGTCTGCCGCGACCGAGTACTGGCCATACACCGCGAGGTCCGGCTGCACGTTGAACACGGTGCCGATTCGCCAGCCCGTATACGGAAACACCTTCGTAAAGGCGCCGCCGTTGACGAGGTCCTGGCGGTTGACGCTCGCGTGGTCATAGCGCACCCCGCCGACCACCGACCAGCGCGACGTGATCGCCAGACGGTCTTCGGCGAACAGCGCGTACTGGTTCGATTGCGTCCGGTACTTCGGATACGTCCCTGCAACATTGATGAAGTTGCCGGGATCGAAGGTATACGGATCGACGTATGACGTTCCGGAATATGGCGAGTTGTTGTCGTGCTGGAACGTCGTGTGATTCAGTTCGAAGCCGGTGGAGAACGTGTTCGTCATGCCGAGCAGCACACTGTTCAGCGTGGCTGTCGTGACGTTCCCGTACTGCTCCTGATCGTGAAAGATCTCCGTGTAGCTGCTGCGTTCAATCAGCCCGGATGCCGGAATGTACGTGTAGTACTCGGCGTCTTTCCAGTGCCGGTTGCTTTTCATCCGGTAGAGCGTACTCGTCACGTTCAGGTTATCGCTCGGCTGCCAGTTGGCCGATACCGTGGCCCAACTGTCGCGATAGGAAATCAGGCTGTCGCCGACGTTGTAGTTTTTCAAGTACAGCGAGCGGTCGAGCGATCCATTGATTAACGGAATGCCGAAATACTGCATCGGATGCTGGTAGCCCTGTGCATATGACGCGGTTACGTAGAGGTCGGACGTAAAGTCATAGCGCAGCGCGCCTGACACCGACAGATCGCGCGAATTGCCACGGTCCACCCAGTTGTCCGAGCGATTGCCGCTGACGTCGAAGCGATACGAAAGCCTGTCGTTGATCGCACCACCACTGCCGAATGCGACGCGCGCCGTGCGCTCCGTGCCGACGCCGACCTGCAGTTCGTTTTCGATGGGCGTGCGGGTCGGCCTTTTGGGCACTACGTTCACGACGCCTCCAATCGCGCCTTCGCCGTAGATCACCGACGAGGGACCACGCAATACGTCGATATGGTCAATGGACCACGTGTCGAACGGATAGGTCACACCGATTGCGCCGTAAGGCCTCAGCCCGTCGTACAACTGTGTCACCGACGAACTGCCGACAAAGCCGCGTGCGCCGAGTTCTGAGCCGCCATTCCCGGGGTGTGGCGATTCGCTCATGCCCGTCGCGCGGCTGACGGCATCGACGATCGAACTGTCGCCTCGCTCGTCGAGCGTCGCGCGATCGATCTGCTCGACACTCGCGGGGGTCTCGAGCTCGGAGAGCCCAAGATGGCTGCCCGTGTCGAGTGGCCTGGTCAGTTCGTTCTGTTTCGGCGCGCTCACCTGAATCGGCTTGAGCGTGGATTCCTGCGTATCCGTGTTGTTCTCTTGCGCGTGCAGCGGCCCCGCAAACGTAGCGAGCGCAGCGGCAGCGAAAATTGTCACCCTGAAAGTCATTGTTCTGTTCCGGTTCATTCATTTTTGTAGTGATCGGCCGGCTGTCCGGATTGCGGTTCGTATCGCGAGCGACGGACGAAGGATCCCCTCGTCGGTCGCACACGATAGTGCGGACAACTGGCAGATTCGATGCGTGGAAGGCAGTGGCGAAGCGCGTTGCGCGCAGTGCTGCCCTTGTGTCAGGCCAACGTCGGTGGCGCGCGTGGCCGGTGCGCAGCGGCGCATGGCCGCGAAAAGATACGGGTCCGCGCAGCGGATGGACCACGTGCTCGAAGATCGAATCCGTGCGCGACAATCAGCACTGCAATTGCGACCAGCGCAATCGTCAGAACGCCAGCAAACGGACAGAGATCGAATGAATTGGAGCGCGCGTCCCGATCCTGCGCCCCTTCGAACACGAAGTGCTCGTCAAACGCGCGAGACGCAGTGTGCGCATACCGCTCGAACGACTTACGGCTAACGCCGGCACCCGGATCGTCGACCGCGGCCGATATCACGAGCGGCCCGTGCCCCGTGCAGAGAACCAGCCCGAAGTCACCCTCCGACGTCGCGTCCTCAAGCATGACGCCGGCGGGAACGAAAAGACGCACGGCGCACAGCAGCAGGAGCGCGTGCAACAGCCAGCGCCCCACAGAATGATGCGTTCGCGAACGGCGCAGCCAGTTCATCGGCCGCGCAACCTGCGATGGAACATCGCGCTAACGTCTTTCACGACACAAGACGCCGCGCGGATGGCCCGAAGATCACGCGATCGGCAAGCCAGACAGCAACCAGTGTCGCGCCCATCAACGGAAACACCAGGCCGAGCAGGACCAGCCCCGTCTTCCAGCCGCGCATCGGCGGCGCTGCGCGTTCGCGCCCCGGCGCCCCGAGCGAACCCAACGGCCTGCGCTTCCACCACATCACGCAACCCGTCACGGCCATGGTGGCGAGTCCAATCGAAATAGCCGCGCACACGATCTGATTGGCCAGACCGAAATACCGGCCCATGTGAAGTGCTGTGCCGTATGACACAGCCTTCGACACGGCACCGTAGTCCTCATAGCGAATGTCTTTCAGCACGGCGCCGTCGTACTGGTCAATATAGATCGTGCGCTCCGCTTTCGGATCGGCGGGGAAATACGACACGGTATAGACACCGTCCGGCGTGGTCGGCAGTGCGATCTCGTAGCCGCCGTCGATGCCGTCACGGCGCAACATGTCGATCACACTGGCAAGGGGCAGACGCGCACCTGTCGTGTCCGCCGGCGAATGCGGCACCTGCACCGCCCCAACGGCCCAGGGCACGTTCGCGAGCGGCATGTCGTCCATCTTCATGCCGGGCATCGATTCCATCCCGTCCATGTGATGCGCGCCGGCATTGACGGCGGGCGGTGCAGCCGACGGCGCCGCGCCGGGCACGCTGGAGCGCAGCGGCAGGCCACCCCACGCGCCCGGCGGCGAGCCGAGATTGGCGCTGGTCGCGAGCGACTTGAAATACTGGCCCCACGAGCCCGTCCACGGCAAGCCCGTCAGCACGAACGCGATGGCACCGAGCGCAAGCCAGATGCCCAGCGCGGCATGCAGGCTCTTCCAGAAGGGCCGGCCCTGAAGAGACAGCGTGGGCAACAGCGCTTCGCGCAGCCGTGTGCCCGCCTGCGGCCACCACAGCGCAATACCTGTTCCGATCATGACCAGCGTCCAGCAGGCCACCAGTTCCATCAGCAATTCACCCGGCTTGCCGAGCAGCAGCTTGCGATGCAGCATCCGCGACACCTGCATCAGGCGGTTCTCGACGCTCAACGTGCCCAGCACCTCGCCGCTGTACGGGTTGACGTAGACACTCTCGCTGCCGCCCTGCGGAAGACGGAACACGAACTCGGCACTGCGATTCGGCTCCGACGGCACGCGCACGCTGCTCGGGACAGCGCCCTTCGGCATGGCGGTGGCCGCACGCGCAAGCAACGCTTCCTCGCCCAGCCGGGCGCGCGTCTCTGGCTGCACGATCAACCGATGGGGATACAACAAAGGCTCGATCTGCGGCTGGAAGCAATAGATCGTGCCTGTGATCGCAAGGACCACAAGGAAAGGCATCACGAACAGTCCGGCATAAAAATGCCACCGCCATAGCGTCCGGTAACCGTTGCCGGTCTGGCGTGCAGTCGATGCAGCCTGTCTGAGCGTTGTGGACATGAAAATCCTCCTCGAATCCATCAGGCCTGAAGCGCCGCGTACCACGCACCACGCTTCAGGATATGACATTTACAAAATCAGAGCGTGACCCTGATGCCGCCATAAATGCTGAACGGCTGTCCCCGTTGCGGCGGCGTCGTCGTGCCCTGCGCGCCCGTGTCGTAATACAGATGACCACCCAGGTTCTGGATCAGGCCGTACAGCTCTACCGTCTTGTTCACGTGGTACGACGCCCCGAGGTCAATCACGGCCGCACCGCCGTTCCTGACCGTGTGCGCGGTGTTGTACCAGTAGCCCGTCCACGCCTTCACCTGCGCGGTCAGCGTGAGCGCCGGCAACGCCTCCCAGCTCGCGCCACCCGTCCAGACCCAATGCGGAATCTGACCGATCTGGTTATGCGTCGGCGACGTAGCAGGCGAATTCGATTCCGTCAGATACGCTTCCGTGTAGGTCAGACCACTCTTGAGCGTCAGGCTCGGCAACACCTTGATGTCGCCGAACAGTTCCGCGCCCATGATGGTTGCCTTGCCAACGTTCTGGTACTGCCGCACCGATGTAATGCTGCTCAACCCCGTCCCGTTCAGAAAGCCCGCGCAACTGGCAGCCGTCGAACAGAGCGTCGGATAGTCGATGTAATTGCTGACGCGATTGTGAAACGCCGTAAATGACACGTTGTACGTGTCACGCTTCAGATCCCAGCCGATTTCCTCGCCGACGTTGGTCTCCGGCACCAGATTCGGATTGGTCGCGTTGTACGTGCCGCCAGAGACATACGAGCGATACATCTGGTTCATTCCCGGCGCGGAGAAATCCTTGTACACGGCGGCACGCAGATCAAGTCCGTTGTCGAAGTAGTACTTCGCGCCAAGGCGCGGATTGAAGGTCAGTTTGTCCGCGTTGTCGAGTTGCTGGTTCAGGCTACCCGCCAGCGACTGCCCCACAATCGACGCATTGCTGGCGCGCCAGTAGTCACCGCGCAGACCGAGCGTCACGTCGAGCGGAATCGAACGCGCCCTGTAGGTGCCCTGCGAGAAGAGGCCGAAGAACTGGTGCTGGCCGTGAGCGGTGAAGCTCGACGTGTTGCTGCCGGCGACGTTGTACAGATTGTTCTGGTCGTCCACGCCCAGGTAGCGGTAGTCCACGCCGACCTTCAGATCGTGGATGGGCCCGATATCCTTCTGCCAGTAGACCGATCCGCCGCCCGTCCTGTACGGCGAATACTCGATCTGCGACACGTACGAATAGCCGAGCGTCGGCGTCGACAGCGAATAGCCGCCCGTTTGCGTCGCGTTCTGCGTGGAAAAGTTCGTGCGGTCGAGCCACATGTACGCGTTCAGGCTGCTGCCGTCGTCGAGCTTGCGCGTCGCGCCTGCGCGCAGACCATAACGCTCCCACGTGTTCTTCGCGTTGGCGTAGACGAGGCCGTCTTCATGCTTGTCGTGGTCGTAGATCTCGAGGTAGTACTTCGACGCGGCATCGGGCGTCAGATAGAACGACAGCGCAACGTTGTTCGCGAAGCCGGAGGTCGCCACGTTCGATGCATTACGATATTGCTCGGGCGTGAGGTTGTAGCCGTCCGTGTGATACGTGCTGGCCGTCAGGCCGACCTTCAGCACCGGCGCCGACACGAGCGTAATGGCGGCATCGGCCGTGCGCGTGTTGAAGCTGCCGTACGACACATCCAGCGTCTTTTCGCCGGGCTGCGGCTCTTTCGTGATGATGTCGATGACGCCGCCCATCGCGAGGTTGCCCCACAGGCTCGTGGCGCCGCCGCCGCGGATCACTTCGATCTGGTCCACCCTGCCCTTGGGCACCAGCGACCAGTCCACCGTGCGGAAATAGCCATCGTTGATCGGCACGCCGTCGACGAGCACCAGCGTCTTCGTCCCGAACGCGTTGCCGAAGCCGCGAATGCTCACGATCGACGACGTGGGATGCAAGGCGAACGTGGAGACCATCGGCGTGTAGACGCCCGGAATCTTGTTGACGATCTGGTCGACGGTCGTTTCCGGCGCCTGTTCGACCTGCTTGCGCGACAGCGACGTCGTGCTCAGGTCCATGTCGTCGAGTGTCGAACCCTTGCTGGCGGACACGGTAACGCTCGGCAGCGCCGCGCTCGCGGCTGCATCCGCGTTGCTGCTCGTTGAGGCCAAGGCTGAATCCGGTGCCCCTGTCGAGCTTGCGGCGTGAGCAACCGGCACACTGGCCAGCAGTGCCGGAATAGCAAGCGCGATGGCTCGCGCGGGACAATAGTTGTCTGCGCTGCGCATCGAAGGCGCGCGCGCGTGGGCACGACCCGCAGCATGCGGGCGTTGAACCTTGTTCATCATCAGTATTCAGGAAATCGGAGAGGCACGCCGTCATCTCGATACGGGCGTGAGCGGACAGTCCGTCTTGTCAGCTGAATACGGGCGGGGCGCGCGTGAGGGGGCGCGTGTGGACGGCGAGGCGCGCCGGACTGTCGGTCGATCGCGTGGGCCAGAACTGGCGCGCGGCGAGCGGAAGAAAAAGCAGCAGCAGAACCGCGGCGCACGCAAGTGCAGTCGCCAGCGCCGCGCTGAATGCACACACGCCGCTGTCCTTGTTCGACGTGTTGCCTTCCTGGCCGGAATGCAGATTTCTCGAAGCGTGGTCTGTGGCGATTGACACGTGCGTTGGCGCCGCGCGCGCGATCTGCTCGTCGAGGGCGAAGCCAGCCGTCTGATCGATGACCATCGCACCATGGCCGGAACAAATGACCAGCATGCCACTTGCCGCCGTCTGATCCGGATCGATCATGACAGCGCCAGGCAACAAGGCTCGTGACATCAGCACGCTGAAAACCAGCAAAAACAGACCGTGCCGAACCACGCCGCCTCGCGACAGGAAGTGGCGAAAAAGGTTCATGGCGCGAGATTCTACATGTGTTACCTCAAACGCTCTGAGTCAGGTACGCGAGTCGGCAGCTGACGCCAGCGCGACCGGGCCCCGCCATGTCGAATGCGCAACATTTTGCCGCAGGCACCGCAAAATGCCCGCCGTATGGCCGTTGAAGCGTGGTCGACGGCTTCGAGCTGCCTATAGCGGCACTCCGGCGAATTTAATAATGCGAATGATTGCTACTTGCGATTAAACTATTCGACTATCCTCTTTCGCTTACGACCGCATGCTTGTCCCGTTTCTTATCATGCTGCGCGAGGGCATCGAAGCCGCCCTGATTGTCGGCATCGTCGCCAGCTACCTGCGTCAGACCGGCCGCGGTCAGTGGCTGCCCGTCGTATGGATCGGCATTCTGCTGGCCGTCGCACTGTCGCTTTTTGCTGGCGCGGGGCTGCAATTTGCCAGCGCCGAGTTCCCGCAGAAGCTGCAGGAACTGTTCGAGGCCATCGTCGGCGTAATCGCCGCGATCGTGCTGACTTCGATGGTGCTGTGGATGCGCAAGGCCGCGCGCTCCATCGCGGCCGAATTGCGCGCCTCCGTCGACGCTGCGCTCGCACAACCCGGCGCGAAGGCCTACGGCCTGATCGCGATGATCTTCTTCGCGGTCGCCCGCGAAGGACTCGAGTCGGTGTTTTTCCTGCTCGCCACGTTCCAGCAGAGCGCTGGCGCTGCCGCGCCGCTGGGCGCATTGCTCGGCGTCCTGTGTGCGGCGCTGGTCGGTTACGGCATCTACGCAGGCGGCGTGCGGCTGAATCTGCGCCGCTTCTTCCGCTGGACGGGCGTGTTCATTCTCGTCGTCGCGGCCGGCATTCTCGCCAGCTCGGTGCGTGCACTGCATGAGGCCGGGCTGTGGAATCACCTGCAGGGCATAGTCGTCGATCTCAGCGGCTTCCTGCCCGTCGGCAGCGCGGCCGGCACACTGTTCTCGGGAATCTTCGGCTACCAGGATACGCCGACCGTCAGCGAGGTGCTCGTCTACATTGCTTTCCTCATCGTCACCCTTTATCTGTTCCTGCGGCCGATGCCTGCGCACGTGGCCGAAGGACAACTGCAAAAATGAGTGATCGTTCCACCCTGGCTGCCCCGCAGCAATTGCCGGTCAAAACTGTGCGCGCCGCGCTGGCCGTGTCGATTCTGCTGGTGCTGGCGGGTCTGGTGCTGTTTTATCAGGCCACGCGCTTTGCGCAGCGTGCCCATTCGAACAATCAGCGCGCGCTGAGCGTCGAAGTCGGCGCGCATGAATGCACGCCCTCCAGCCTTTCCGTGCTGGCCGGCCCCGCTGTGTTCAACATACACAACACGTCCGACCGGGCCGTCGAATGGGAGATCCTGGACGGCGTGATGGTGATCGAGGAGCGCGAGAACATCGCGCCCGGCTTCACACAGTCGCTCTCTGTCGATCTCGCGCCGGGCAACTACGCGATCACCTGTGGTCTGCTCAGCAACCCGCGCGGCAGTCTGGTCGTCACGCCCGCAGCGGACGCGGCGGCGAAACCGGCGACGCTGTCGACGGTCGATTTCATCGGCCCGCTTTCCGAATATCGCGTCTACCTGGGCATCCATGCAGCAGGCCTGGCAAGCGCGGCGAAATCCCTTTCATCGTCGATCCAGGCAGCCGACCTGGCCGCCGCGCGCGACGCGTACGCGACGGCACACGCGGAGTACGCCCGCATCGCGCCGGTCGCGGCGCTGTTCGCGGACCTCGATCACCGCATCGATGCACCCGCCCTCTATTTCGACAAAGGCGCGCAGGATCCCGCGTTCAGTGGCTTCTATCGGATTGCATACGGCCTCTACGGTCAAGGCGACACGACCGGGCTAAAGCCCGTCGCCGACAAGCTGGCAGCCGACATCGCCGCGCTGTCCACACGCATCGATGCGCTGTCGATGCAGCCCGCACAACTGGCGAACCTCGCCGTACGGCACGCGGAACAGGTCAGAGACAGGCTCGCCGCCGACGTGAAGACGCCGTACGCGAAGGACAGCGGCACGCAGTTCGAAGCGACCCTGGACGGCATTCGTGAGATCAGCGACCTGCTAACGCCGCTGCTCAAAACGGATCCGTCGCTGGGCAAGGCGCTCGCGGACAACTTCAGCCAGCTCGATGCCACGCTCAAAAAATTGGCGGCGAGCGCGAACGGCTCGCCCATCGCTGTTTCCACCAACAACACGCTGTCCGGCCAGATCAATGCGCTGATCGACAGCCTGCGCCGTGTGAATCCCGCACTCGGCCTCGAACATAACGCTTCATCATCATGACGCAATGCCCTTTCGACCTCACTGCCGGACTCCCTGAATCGCCACGCCGGCGCCGTCTCCTGGCGGGCGCAGGACTCCTCGGCGGTGCGCTTGTCGCAGATCTCGCCAACGCTGCCGCGCCCGCGGCCAAACACGTTACGGACGCCCCGGCCGCAAAAGGCGGCATCGACGACCGTTATCCGTTCCACGGCCTGCGCCAGCAAGGCATCACCACACCGCGCCCCGCAGCAGGCATGGTGGCTGCTTTCGACGTGCTCGCCAGCGACCGCGCCGGACTCGAACGCCTGTTCCGTGTGTTGACCGAACGCATCGCATTCCTGACCACAGGCGGCCCGGTTCCGCAGACTGACCCGGACTACCCGCCCCCAGATTCCGGCATTCTTGGCCCCGTCGTCACGCCAGACGGGCTGACCGTGACTGTCTCGGTGGGCGCGTCGCTGTTCGACGACCGCTTCGGCCTGGCCGCGCACAAGCCGGTCCATCTCACGCCGATGACGGGCTTTCCGAATGACGCGCTGGTCGAACGTCTGTGTCACGGCGATCTGCTGCTGCAGTTTTGCGCCCACACGCCAGACACGAATATCCACGCGTTGCGTGACATCGTGAAGAACACGCCCGATCTTCTGGTGTTGCGCTGGAAGCAGGAAGGCACCGTGCCGGTGATTGCAGCCTCGGCCAGCAAGCGGCCCGAAAGCGCGCGAAACCTGCTCGGCTTCCGCGACGGTTCCGCCAACCCGGATTCCAGCGACGCGGTACTGATGGAGCGCATCGTCTGGGTGGGACAGGAGAACAGCGAGCCAGCATGGGCGACGCATGGCTCGTATCAGGCGGTACGACTCATCCGTAACTTCGTCGAGCGATGGGACCGCACGCCGTTGCAGGAACAGGAATCGATCATTGGCCGCCACAAGCCGACTGGCGCGCCCCTCGACGGCAAAACCGAGTTCGACGTACCTGATTACGCAGCCGATCCGGAAGGCAAGAAGACCCCGCTCGATGCGCACATCCGCCTTGCCAACGACCGCACACCGGAAGCGCAAAAGCATCTGATCCTGCGCCGGCCCTTCAACTATTCGAATGGCGTCGCACCGAACGGCCAACTTGAAATGGGGCTGCTGTTCATCGCGTATCAGGCCAATCTGCAGGAAGGATTCATCGCGGTGCAGGAGAAGCTGAATGGCGAGCCGCTCGAGGAGTACATCAAGCCGATTGGCGGCGGGTACTTTTTCGTGTTGCCTGGCGTGCCGGTCAAGGACGATTTTCTCGGACGCACGTTGCTGAACGCGTGAGTGCGCCGTCCGTTGCGAACAGATTAACCAGACGACAGGAGAACCGACACCATGAAAAAGCACATCGTATCGTTGGCAATTGCGGCAATGGTCGGCGGCATGACAACGGCCTATGCTGCCGTCGCGCCGCTGGATCTCGTCAAGCCGGTTGCAGACTACAAGATCTACGTCTCGACGGAAGTCACCGATCTCGTCGCGCAGACCCGCGCCTTCACCGACGCCGTGAAAGCTGGCGATCTCGCCAAGGCGAAGCAGCTCTATGCACCGACGCGCGCGCACTATGAAGCCGTCGAGCCGATCGCGGAACTATTCAGCGATCTCGATAACGCCATCGACTCGCGTGCGGACGATCACGAAAAGCGCGAAAACGATCCGACCTTCGGCGGATTCCATCGCATCGAATATGGGCTCTTCGCGCAGAACAGCACAGCAGGTCTCGTGCCAGTCGCCGACAAGCTGATGCACGACGTGCTCGATCTGCAAAAGCGCATCGCGACGCTGGTGTTCCCGCCTTCGAAGGTCGTCGGTGGGGCTGCCGCGTTGATGGAGGAGGTGGCTGCGACGAAGATTTCGGGCGAGGAAGACCGCTATAGCCACACCGACCTGTGGGATTTCCAGGCGAACGTCGATGGCGCGCAGAAGATCGTGCAGCTGTTCGAACCGCTGATCCGCAAGCAGGATCCGAAATTCGCCGACAAGATCGCAGCCAACTTCGCGACGGTCGATCGCATTCTGGCGAAGTATAAGACGCCGACCGGCTACGAGACCTACGACAAGCTGTCAGCATCTGATCGCAAGGCGCTCGTAGGTCCCGTTCAGACGCTTGCCGAAGATCTGTCGCGCCTGCGCGGCATGCTCGGCCTCAAGTAAGCGAAGCATCGACAGCATGCCCGGTAGATCTGCGGCACCGCCACGGTGCCTTCCGTCAACCGGAGCCATTGAGGCGACCGACTGGAGCGCCAGCACCACGTCCCGTCGACAAGTAGGCCATATACTTTATGCAGGCGCCTCGCCGGCCAGGCGTATCGCTCAGGCCCATGCCGCCGCGGCAACGCGGCGCATCGGCTAGCCGCAAGGCTTCCTGAGATGCAACCTTCACTGGCAGCCATGGCCCGCCGTGCGCTGGAGGCAAGCACCCCATGAGCGGAACCAGCCTCACCATCGATTTGCAGACTGGTCTCGTCGTCGTTCAAAACATACTGTTCGCGATCGCGGCGGGCGCGTTGGCGTGCGACATGCTCGCGAGACACACCGGCACATCTGCGCTGGCAATGTTCAAGGGATGGTGCTTCGTTTGCGCGTGCATGCTGGTTGCGTGCGCGCCCTTGTACCTCTGGCTTCAGGCAGCCGTCATGAGCGATGTGCCGCTATTCGAAGCGTTTTCGCAAGTCCTGGCCGTCCTGACCGAGTCCCACTACGGCATGACGTGGCTCGTCGGCCTGCTCGGCGCAGTGCTCGCAGCGCTGGCGAGTCGCGGCGGTAACCTCACAGGCACCGTCATCACGGTCGCGGGGCTAGTGATCTGGGCGGCAGGCAAGGCCGCGGCAAGCCACGCCGCTGATACCGGCGACGCAACGCCACGGGAAGTCGTACACATCCTTCATCTGTGCGCGACGGCGCTCTGGGCTGGAAGCGTCATCGTGACTGCCGCAACGCAGCGCGGGTTGATACGGCGTGAAACAGACCCCGTGGCTATCACCCGCTTTCTGACGGGCGTGTCGCACCTGGCGGCCATCTCGCTCGTTGTCGTTCTGTTGACGGGCATCTCCAACGTATGGTGGGATACGCGAGGCGTCCATGGTCAGCCCATGATGCTCCCGTGGGGCCAGATATTGAGCATCAAGCTGGTTTGCGTAGTGCTCGCGATCCTGCTGGGCGGATGGAATCGTATGGTCGTGTTGCCCGACCTGCACACTCATAGTCGCATGCAAGGGACAACGTTCGATGCCATCTTGAGCAGATTCGGCAGGCTCCTGTCGGTGGAAGCCGTTGTGATGCTGGTTATCCTTACCATTGCAGCAATTCTTGGGCATACCTCTCCGTCTGCATCGTAACCTCACGGCCGACGTGCCATGACGCCGACCGCCTGCCATCTGGACATGCGATTCGACCTCTGCTTCGCCTGACGCCGGTTTGGGTCGAATTCTCCGATGGACTATGCTCCAGATAAGCTGCCTCATGAACGGGCCGCCGCACGCATCGACCAAGGAGGCTGAGATGAGCTACCAGTTACAGGGAAGCATTCTGGAAGTGTGCGATTGCAACGTCCTGTGTCCTTGCTGCCTCGGGGAGAATGCAGACAACGGAGCGTGCTGCGCGGCCATTGCGCACCACTTCGACAGTGGGACCATCGACGATGTCGATGTATCCGGCCTCACCGTGGCTGTCGCGACGTTTATTCCCGGCAATATTCTGCTGGGAAACTGGCAAGTGGTTCTGTTCATCGACGAACGGGCGACGGACGCCCAGTTCGAGGCGCTGTCGAGCGTCTATCGCGGAGAGCGAGGCGGGCCGCTTGGCGATTTTGCACATCTCTACGGAAAAATCGTGTCGATCGAGCGCGCGCCTATCACCTTCGAACTGCAGGGTGGCAAAGGGAAACTGGACATCCGGGGCGACATACACGCGGAAATGGAACCCTACTGGAACGCGAGCGGTGCGCCCGCCATATTGCTCGGCAATACAACCGCAACGACGCCGTGTTCTCCCGCCATCGTAAGCAAGGCGAGTGCCTATCGCATGAAGAATGCGGGCCTGAAGATAGATATCAGCCTGTCAGGTCACAATGCCACTCAAGGGCATTTCCGCTTTCATGCGTAAGGCTCGCAAACCATACCTCACGCGCCCATGGCAACGAACGCGCACGCCAGCTTCGTCACACCAGCAGTTGCCGCTGTTTCGATAACTGCGTGGCTGACACTCTGGGGGTGGGACAACAGTTCTTACGCCAATTACGCCGCCCATACTGGCTGGCTCGACGGCGCGCTGGTGGATCACCTGTGCAGTACATTGCGGGAACTGCCCGGCGGCGTGCTGATTGTGCTGCATATGCTGTCGTGGCTGCTCATGCTCATTGCGATGATGCTGGCCACAACGCTCCCGCTTCTTCATTTCTTTCGTTGTCTCACGCGTGACCGCGTTGATCGCAACCAGCTGATAACGCTGCTGGTTGCGGGTTACCTTTGCGCCTGGATGCTATTCGGCACGGTCGCGCACGGTGCGGATGCCCTGCTCCATCGCCTGGCCGACAACGCGCCCTGGTTGGCCCTGCATGCTTGGATACCGGGCGCCACCATCCTCGCGATTGCCGGGGCCTATCAGTTGAGTTCATCGAAGCTGCGCTGCCTGAACCGCTGCCGTTCTCCTATGTTGTTCATTAGCGAACGTTGGCACGGCACACGCGAAATGTGGTCCAGTTTTACACTTGGGTGGAGCCACGGCCTGTTCTGCATCGGCTGTTGCTGGGCGCTCATGCTGCTGATGTTCGCGGTGGGTACGACGAATATCGGCTGGATGCTCGCGATCGCGCTGGTCATGGGTGCAGAGAAAAACGCTTACTGGGGCGGACGTATTCGCGTGCCTGCCGCCATTGGTCTGCTCGGATGGGCCGCATTTATCTGTGAGCGGAATCTATAAGCCGCTCCGCTCCTTCGCCGTTCGGTCCACCAAACGAAACACTGTGTATCCGCACCCTGCATTGCACATAAAACGCAAGTTTCCTATCATCACAACTACGACTTTAAATGTCGTAGTTAATATTTTCCAGAGAGGTCCGGAGAAAGAAACATGAGGATTCTTCACGTCGACGCGAGCGCCAAGCGCGAGCGTTCAAATTCTCGCGCGTTGGCGCGTCAGTTCATCGAAAATCTGCGCAAAGAAGGCGTAGCGGTGGAAGTCGACTACCTCGACGTCGCCGTCGACCCACCGTCGCATGTGACGGAGGCTTTTGCGATCGCGACATACCATGCGGAACAGGACCGCAGCGCCGAAATGCGCGCGACGCTTGCCGCATCTGATGCTCTGTGCAAACGGCTGTTCGATGCAGATGCATTCGTCTTCGCCATGCCGATGTACAACTGGTCAATGCCATCCGCTTTTAAGGCATTCATCGACAACATTACGCGTACAGACATCACCTACAAGACCACCCACGACGGGCGTATCGTCGGTCAGTTGACTCGTCAGAAAACGCTGTTCATCACAACGCGCGGCGCAGATCTGCGGCCCGGCAATGTGTTTTCGTCGATGGATGCCCTGACGCCAGCACTGAAAGCGGCATTCCGTTTCATCGGCGTGGACGCCCCCCAGTTCGTCAATGCGCAACCTCTGCAGTTCTCGGACCAGGAAGCACGCACGGCAGCATTGGACCGTGCCCACCTGGAGCTGGAGGGCGTGGCAGCCCAATGGGCAGCATGGGAACGCACACGTGCGCACAGCGCACAAGTCGCGACGGCATGAAATGACAAGGTGCGGCAGGGCCTGCGGGCGTATGCCGCGTTGCATGCGCGCGGAGTGATTGACGCCGCGGCAGGTCGTCGCGCATGCAGGCCGGCGGCAAGTCCATAGGACTGCGCCGGCAGTTTCTTTAGACATACATGCGTAACGCAGCCGCGTAACTCCATCATGCGCGAACACAGATACTCGGCGTCCGCTGACATGGCATAATTCAACCCTTCAAAACTTACTAACTTTCAGGCGCCTGTCGATATGCTGCGTCTACGCTTGCAAAAGCTGGGCAGTATTCTTGGATTGCTCGCAATCCTGATGACGGCATTCGCGCCTGCCGTCTCGCAAGCGTTGGCCTCGCGTGAACGCATCGACGCGCTGCTGCATAGTTATTGTTCGGCTGACAATCCGTCGGGTGATCTGCAAGGGGACCACGCCAGGTCCGCGCCTTCTCTTGCTCATCTGCACGCGTGCGGATATTGCCACTTCTTCAGCCACGCGCCCGCCGTGCAATCGGCGAACGCCAGTTTCGCGCCGGTCGTATGGATCGAGCGTGCGCCCCGGCTGCTCGCCCCTGCGTTGCAACCGGCCCGGCCGATCCTCTCTTCCGCGTTACCACGCGCACCTCCCCTGAAGTCCTGACGCCATGTGAACTGTGAGGACCGCGTGCGGTCGTCACGCGTTCGTGCGTGCTTTCCCTGCTTTTCACGAGGTCTGAATAACTGGCGAAGCTGTGTTCGCCTTCGGGCATCGCTTAGCCTCGTGACCTGTCGCTTCACGCCGGCAGGCGCGGCGGGAAACACGCGTCCCACGAAAACCGGAAGCTTGCGCGCCATCGTGCACGACGACCAGGTCCAGCAGCGCCCCCGTCGTCAACACACAGCCAATTGTGCTGCGTCGACGCCAGCAGAACGACATAACACAAAAGGATTCAAAAACCATGTTCCAACCCGCCATCCGCCGCCGCGCGCTGTCGAGTGCAACGATGATGCTGTTTGCCGGCAGTGCTCTTGCACAAGCCGATTCAGGCACCACACGAGCGAGCGAGACCACGCTGCCGCCCGTCGCCGTCACGGACACGCGTCAACCATCGCTGACCTCAAAGACGGTCGCCGACCAGCGCAGTGAACTCAATCAGACAGTCGGTTCGGTCGGCTTCGTCGACAGCGAATCCTATGTGAATTCCTATGCGTTCACCTTGCGGGATGTACTGAAGGACGTCCCCGGCGTGTTCGTTCAGGACCGCTACGGTCAGGAGTTGCGCCTGTCTATTCGCGGTTCAGGCATTGCGCGCTCCTATCACACGCGCGGACTGGAAATTTTGCAGGACGGTATTCCAACCAATCTCGCCGACGGCAGCGGTGACTACTATCAGATCGATCCCCTCGCCCTCCAGGCGACCGATGTCTTCAAAGGCGGAAACGGACTGGCGTACGGCTCTTCGACACTTGGCGGCGCGATCGATTTCCTGACGCCGACTGCGTACACGGCCGTCGCGCCCAACGTGCTGCGCCTGGAAGGCGGCAGCTTCGGCACCGTGCGCGGTAGCGCGCAATTCTCGCGGATCGTCGGACCGCTCGACTTTATCGGCACGTTCACGGTCGATCACGCGGATGGTTTCCGGCAGCACGAGCGTGGCCAGTACGAGCAGTTCAACGGCAATCTCGGGTACCGCTTCACCCCCAATGTGGAGACGCGTTTTTATTTCGGTGCGTATATCGTCAATCAGGAACTGCCCGGCACGCTGTCGCTTTCCGATGCGCTCAACAATCCGACCAAGGCCGCGCCGAGCGCGCTATCCGGCGACCAGGCGCGCAATTCGCGCACCGAGCGCATCGCGAACCGCACCACCTTCAAACTCGACACCGGACAGATCGACGTCGATACGTGGGCCATCCACAAGAGCCTGTATCACCCGATCTTCCAGGTGATCGATCAGGATGGCTGGACCTATGGCGTCGCGCCGCGCTACACGGCGAGCCTGACACTCGGCGGCATGCGTAACGACGTGATCGCCGGCGCGCGCTTTTTCGGGGGCAACAATCAGGCACGTCAATACATCAACGTGTCGGGCGACAAAGGCACACAGACGCTCGATTCGACGCAGAGCGCGTACAACTATGAGGCTTACGTCGAGGACCGACTGTTCTTTCTGCCGACCTTCGCCGTCATGGCAGGCTTCAAGGCATTGCGCGACGTGCGCAAGTATGTCGATCACGGCGGCCTTGCCGCCGATCCGACCTACAAGTCGACGAGTGAAACCTTCAACGGCGTGAACCCCAAGCTGGGCTTGCTGTGGCAGCCCAACAAGGAGATTCAGGCATTCATCGACATCACGCGCAGCCAGGACGTGCCTGACTTCGGTGACCTGACGCAAACCTTCAGCACCACCACCAGCTTCACGCCGCTTGCGTCTCAGCACGCGTGGACGCTCGAGCTCGGCACGCGCGGCACACGCGACAGGTTCTCGTGGGACATCACGGGTTATCGTTCGATCGTGCGCGACCAGCTGCTCCAGTACACCACGAACCCGGACATCCCCGCGTCCACCTTCAACGCGAACAAGACGATCCTGCAGGGCATCGAGGCAGGCGCATCGATCGATCTGTTCCGCAACGTCGCGAGCCCGGGAGCAGGCGACCGCATCACGCTGTCGGGCATCTGGAATCTCAGCGATTTCCGTTTCAAGGACGATCCGCAATACGGCAATAACCGTATCGCCGGCGTGCCCGTCAACGTGCTGCGCGCGACGCTCGGCTATGCGCGGCCAAACGGCTTTCACATCTCGACGAGTGTCGACTGGGTGCCTGCGGGCGCATGGGCGGATGACGCGAACACACTGCGCGTGCCGGGCTATACGCTACTCGGCGTGCAGGCAGGATATGACTTCCGCAATGGCCTGTCGCTGTTCCTCGACGCGCGCAACCTCACCAACAAGCGCTACGTCAGCGACATCAGCACAGTCGCCGATGCGCGCACGGCAAGCAGCACCGCGATCTTTTATCCGGGCTCGGGCCGCAGCATCTACGGCGGGATGCGTTACGCGTTCTGATGCGGAATAACGTGGCGCCTGGTGCAGTCAGGCGTCATGGCCCCTCACTCAAGAACAGGGAGAACGATATGACTGAGACTAAACGGATCGTCGGCTGGCTAAAGCGTTATCGCTTGCAACTGAATCTGGGCGCCTTGATCGCGCTTGGCATCTGGGCTGGATGGGTGGCGTGGATCACACGGCCATCCGAATCCCCATCAGGGTACATGTCGCCCATCTGCTGGATGCGCACCTAGCGTCTGCGCGCGTCACCCCCGCGTTTATTTTCGCGAGATAATCGCGCGGCGTGGGTTGCCGCAAGGCATTGATAGGGAATACGGTGGGGCGCCAGCCGAGTCCGTAGCTGTACCCGCAACTGTAAACGCAGAGTCAGGCATCTGTATGCCACTGAATTGCTCGGGAAGGCGATGCCCAGACGTTGACGCGCAAGTCAGGAGACCTGCCCACGCCCGGAATGCGACGACGCAATCCGGCCGACGCTGCTCCATCTGAGCGGCTTAACCCGCATGCGAGGACAATTCATGCAACGACCTGCTTTCTCCCACCTGTTCGATGATGGCCCACAAGCATTGCGCGGCAAGATCATCGGTATTTTTTCACTCCTGCTGGCCGCCAACATCGGTGTCTGGGTCTGGGCGCTGACTGCGCTGCACGCTCGGCCTGCCTTGCTCGGCACTGCGCTGCTCGCCTACACGTTCGGCCTGCGCCACGCCGTCGACGCCGACCATATCGCGGCAATCGACAATACCACACGCAAGCTGATGCAGACGGGCAAGCGGCCGGTTGCCGTTGGCTTCTTCTTCTCGCTGGGCCACTCGACGATCGTGATCGGCCTGTCCATCGCCGTCGCATTCGCCGCCGTCACACTGAAGGCGCGCTTCGAGGACATGAAGGACATTGGTGGCGTGATCGGCACGTCGGTGTCGGCAAGCTTCCTGCTCGTGCTGGCCATTGTGAACGTGCTGATTCTGATTTCGGTGGTCAAAACGTTCCGGCGCGTGCAACGCGGCGAGCGTCTCGTCGAGGAAGATCTCGACATGCTGCTCAACAAACGCGGTTTCCTCTCGCGTATCTTCCGCCCGCTGTTCAGGCTGGTCTCGCGCAGCTGGCACATGTATCCGATCGGCTTCCTGTTCGGTCTCGGCTTCGATACGGCAACCGAGGTCGCGCTGTTTGGCATCTCGGCAGCCCAGGCGGCCGACGGCATGTCGCTCGGCACGATCCTGATCTTCCCGGCACTGTTCACCGCCGGCATGTGTCTCGTCGATACGGCCGACGGCGTGCTGATGCTCGGCGCCTACGGCTGGGCTTTCATGAAACCCGTACGCAAGCTCTACTACAACATCACCATCACGTTCGTATCGGTTATCGTGGCCGTGCTGATCGGCGGCATCGAAGCGCTGGCACTGATCGCCGACAAGCTGGAGCTCAAGGGCGGCTTCTGGGATCTGGTTGGCGCCGCATCGGACAATTTCGGCCTGCTCGGCTACGCGGTAATCGGGCTGTTCGTGTTGAGCTGGCTGGTATCGGTCGTCGTCTACAAGATTAAGGGGTATGACGACATGCCCGTCAACCTCGGCTGATACACACGATAGCGATTACGTCATGTTTCACCGGACGGGCATGGCATAATCGTTTCCACTCAGGCTTGGAACGAAACAACTCTCCCCCGGCCCATGCGAAGCCGCTTCTTCCGGTTCACTGGCAGCTTCCTCGGATTGCTTGCGATCCTGATGGCCACGCTTGCGCCGTCCATTTCGCATTCGCTTGCGGCGATGCGCGGCGGCGGAAGCGGCATGCACTGCTCGATGCCGTCCACGCAGCACGAGGCCGATCAGGCCGCAACGCATGCGCACACGTCGATGGCCGGTGGCGATGTCTGCGGGTATTGCAGCCTGCTCGCGCACATGCCCGCCGTAATTGCGCCGCAACTCGTTTTCACGCAGGTCATTCAGGCCGTTCTGCATCGAAGCGCAACGCGCTTCGAAAGCGTGCGCATCGTCGAGCCGCTCGCGGCTGGTCAACCGCGCGCACCTCCCTTCCTCATTTCCTGATCCAGCTTCACTACCGCTGCCATGCCTATATTGCGCATGGCAGACGCTCGCGCGCATCGATCCCGCGCGTGCCCGACCACAATCAGGACAGAGGATGCGTCCATGCAAACCCATTCAACGGGACGCGCGTCTGCGCGCGCCGCTTCATCACTCATTGCAGCTACGTTTGGCCTCATTGCACTGCTGCCGCTACATGCGCAGGCGCACGCAATAGCCGGCGACCGCGTCTTCCCGGCCACCATGGCCGTCGACGACCCCGGCGTGGGCGACGAGGCCAATCTGCAGTTCGGCCATGTTCGTGTACCGGGAGACAACGGCGACCAGAGCGTCAACACTTTCGATTTCGAGTACGACAAGCTCATTACCTCGCGGCTTGCATTATCGGTCGGTGGAACGTATGTAATGCAGAACAACCCGACTGCACACGGTTTCGACAACTTCGACGTCGGGCTCAAGTATCTGCTGTACGTCAATGAACCACACGAGTTCATGACCTCGATCGGAGTGGATGCCGAACTCGGTGACACCGGTAGCCACGCGATCGGCGACAGCTTCTCGACCATCTCGCCAACCGTCTACATCGGCAAAGGCATGGGCGATCTGCCCGATTCGCTCGCGTATCTGAAGCCCGTTGCGATCACGGGCGAATTCGGACCATCCCTCACGACGGGCGCGGGTCAGCCGAATGCATTCAACTACGGCTTTACGGTGCAATACAGCCTGCCTTATCTGGAGCAGCACGTGCATGCTCTCGGTCTGCCGCAGCCCTTTTCAAATCTGATTCCGCTTGTCGAAATTCCACTCTCGCGCAGTCAGGGGCAGACGACGGGCACCGTCAACCCGGGTTTCATCTGGATCAACCGCTATGGACAGTTCGGCATCGAGGCACAGATTCCGATCAACCATGCAAGTGGTTCGCACGTCGGCATCCTGGTGCAGGCACACGTCTTCTTTGACGACATCGCGCCGACCACGATCGGCAAACCGCTCTTTAACTGGTGAGGGGATTGATATGATCAACCTGTCAGTTTCGCGTAGCCTGAGGACCGTTTCGGGCCTTGTCCTCTGCTTCGCCTTGTCAGGCGTAGCCATTGCTCACGTTTTCCCGCGTACTCAGGTTCCCGGCGCGGGCGCGAGCGTAGCGCCGCCGCCCGAGGTAAGGATCGTGTTCGATGGCCCACTGGAGCCTGCGTTTTCGTCGCTGACCGTCACGGACGCGAGCGGTAAGCAGGTGAACACCGCGAAGTCTGCGGTGGACGCGCAAGACCACAATGCCATTTCGCTGGCGTTACCTGCATTGCAATCAGGACGCTATACGGTTCACTGGGTCGCGGTTGCGTCCGACGGGCACCGGACACATGGCAATTACAGCTTCGAGGTGAAGTAACGGCCAGCCGCGCGGGGGAACTGGCTGGATATTGACTATATTGCACATCAGACGGCCGAATCTAGCGCGGCAAGGCTCTCGCGCCCACCATTCCTTTCGAACAGGAGAGAGAACATGAAAACCGATACAGCACGCCAGGCGCTCATTGCCACGGCACTTGCCGGCCTTGCCGTTGGCACGCCCCAGCTGGCACACGCAGAAAAGCAGGTTCAATGCTATGGCATTGCTAAAGCCGGACAGAATGACTGCGCCAGCAAAACGGGGGTTCATAGCTGCGCACGCGAAGCCAAGGTTGATAACGACAAGGGTGACTTCAAGAAGGTGCCGGAGGGCACATGCAAGAAGCTGGGCGGAACTGTTGATGGTTAAACGCGCTGTTCGTACCCGTCGAATGACGCGAGGCACTGCGCGATGAGTGAGAAGAACACGGTGCGGCACACACATGGCATAGGCGTTGGCCTACGCCATGCGCACTACGCGGATTTTCTTGCAACGACGCCCGCTGTGGATTGGGTCGAGGTCCACAGCGAGAATTATTTTGGCGACGGCGGCTATGATCTTCATGTTCTCGAGACTGTCCGGCGCGATCTGCCCGTTTGTCTTCACGGTGTAGGACTCGGATTGGGGTCCCCTGTCCCGCTTGACATGAATCATGCCGGCAAACTGCGGCGCCTCGCGGATCGCATTGAGCCGCAGATCGTTTCCGAACATCTTGCGTGGAACGCGGTATCGTCCGCGTATCTCAACGATCTGTTACCACTGCCGCTTACCGATGAAGCGCTTGAGTATCTTTGTCCACGCGTTGACGCACTCCAGGAATCGCTGCAACGCCCAATCCTGTTGGAGAACGTGTCGGCATACACGCGTTTTCGCGTCGACCAGTATGGAGAAACCGCGTTTCTCGTGGAACTGGCACGCCGCACGGGTTGCGGCATCCTGCTCGATATCAACAATCTCTTCGTCAATCAGTGCAATCACGGCGAAGATGCGATCGCGGCCATCGATGCGCTTCCGTCACAGGTGGTCGGTGAAATTCATCTGGCAGGACATAGCGTGACCAACAGCGGTGTGATCGACGATCACGGCTCCCGCGTGACGCCGGAAGTATGGCGTCTGTACGAATATGCGCTGCCTCGTTTCGTACACTGCCCGACGCTGATCGAGTGGGACACGAATCTGCCTCCCCTCGCAGAACTCGTCGAAGAGGCGAACAGGGCCCGCGGGGTTCGGGAGCGTATCGATAGCGCGCCGGTATCCGACGCGCTCGTACGGGAGCAAAAGTGAAGACTCCGCTTGCAGCCATTCAGGAAGCATTTTCCAGCGCCATCTACGATCCGCAATCCGACTCTGCTTTGTCAGATCACCTGTCCACGCCTCGCGATTTCGTCGGCGTGCGTCTGAATGTGTACCGCCGCAACGTCCAGTCGGCCTGGCTTGCGGCACTGAAGAACGCCTACCCGGTTCTGCTAGCGCTGACAGGAGAGCGCTATTTCGCCGCGCTCGCACAGGCCTACGCAAAAGATCGGCCATCGGAAAGCGGTGATCTGAACCGATACGGAGCGCACCTGCCCGAGTTCGTTGAGTTGTGGGAGCAGAACCCGCGTTACGACTACTTTGGTGACATCGCGCGGCTCGAATGGGCCGTTCACAACGCCTGGTATGCGGCCGCCCCACAGATCACGCCTATGCAGCAATGGCAGAACATTGGGAGCCAGCGCATTCTGGATAGCACGCTGACAGTCCATGCCGCATGCTCCGCTCTTCGCTCACGACACTCGATCGGCGATATCTGGCGCGCCCATCAACCCAGTGGTCATGCCCCGGGCGATATCGCTGCTGCGGCATGTGCGCTCGTTGTGCGTCCGCAGTGGCGCCCTGTTGTAGTGGATCAGAGCCGGGCCGCACATGAAGCATTTCTGGCATTGCAACGCGGCCGTACAGTGAACGAGGCGATCGACGTCGGGCTGGACATCGATAGTTCGTTTGATATTTCCGCGCAGTTGCAAATGTGGATATCGGTAGCTGCCGTGACGGGCATTGCGCAAGCCTGAAACTATTCGATGGTGACAAGGAATCGCGCCCGGTCCAC
>NZ_DATJWR010000244.1:0-11953 GCF_035501035.1 Paraburkholderia sp. | reverse complement strand
CCTGGTCACTCACACCGAGTGCCTCACAGACGATCTTTGGCTTATCGCCACGAGCGAGCATCAAAAGGCCAGTGGCGCGTCTGCGCGAGTTCTTGAACCGGTGATTGATCGCCATCTCCTGCAATGTGATCTCCTCCGCCTAATCAAGCTTCACTCGGCACTTCATCGTCACCTCGGTCCTTGGGAAAAACCCAGGCTACCGAAATCCAAGCAGTTTTACCAGGACCACTTATAAGGAGCTGGAATGAGTGAAGTTGTGATCGTATCGGCTGCACGTACGGCTGTCGGCAAATTCGGCGGGTCGCTGGCGAAGATCGCCGCGCCTGAACTGGGCGCAACGGTGATCCGTGCCGTTCTTGAACACGCGGGCCTGAAGCCAGAGCAGATCAGCGAAGTCATTCTGGGTCAGGTGCTGACAGCCGGCTCCGGCCAGAATCCGGCCCGCCAGTCGCTGATCAAGGCAGGGCTACCGTCGGCGGTGCCGGGCTTGACGATCAACAAGGTCTGCGGCTCAGGCCTGAAGGCCGTGATGCTTGCGGCCAATGCGATCATTGCCGGCGACGCGGACATCGTTGTCGCGGGTGGCCAGGAAAACATGAGCGCCGCACCGCACGTGCTGCCGGGTTCGCGCGATGGGTTCCGCATGGGCGATGCGAAGCTGATCGACAGCATGATCGTCGACGGTCTGTGGGACGTGTACAACCAGTATCACATGGGCGTCACCGCAGAGAATGTCGCGAAGGAATATGGCATTACCCGAGAGGAGCAGGATGCGTTCGCCGCCTTGTCGCAGAAGAAGGCGGAAGCCGCACAGAAGACCGGGCGTTTCGATGCTGAAATCGTCCCCGTCGAGATTCCCCAGCGCAAGGGCGAGCCGCTGCGTTTCGCCACCGACGAGTTCGTGCGCCAAGGCGTGACGGCCGAATCGCTGGCGGGCCTGAAGCCGGCCTTCTCGAAGGAAGGGACTGTGACGGCTGCGAATGCATCGGGCTTGAACGACGGTGCGGCTGCGGTGGTGGTGATGTCGGCAAAGAAGGCCGAAGCGCTCGGTCTGACGCCGCTCGCACGTATCAAGGCGTACGCCCACGCCGGCGTCGATCCGAAGGTGATGGGCATGGGCCCGGTACCGGCGTCGCGCCGCTGTCTGGAGCGCGCGGGCTGGAGCCCGGAGGATCTCGACCTGATGGAGATCAACGAGGCGTTCGCTGCGCAGGCGCTCGCCGTGCACAAGCAGATGGGCTGGGACACGTCGAAGGTCAACGTGAACGGCGGCGCGATTGCAATCGGCCATCCGATCGGCGCGTCCGGCTGCCGCATCCTCGTCACGCTGCTGCACGAAATGCAGAAGCGCGATGCGAAGAAGGGGCTGGCGTCGCTGTGCATCGGCGGCGGCATGGGCGTGGCGCTCGCCGTCGAGCGCGTCTAATTCTAATCATCCAGTCGATATGAAGCGGTGCGTATGCGACGCATATTCTGGCCCGCATACGAACCGCACTTCATTCGCGCGATATCAGAGGTCAACAAAAATCCGCGCGACTTGAGCAATGCTGAGTCCTTTACCTTCGGCTCAGGCCCGAGGTGGAAACGCATTGCGACAAGCCCGGTGGCATCGCTAGCTGTGGTGCCACCGGAAATTTTCGACTTTCGCAGACAACAGGACCATAGATGAATAGTGTAACGAAGCGAATCGCAGTAGTGACAGGCGGGATGGGCGGCCTTGGAGAAGCGATCAGCATGAAACTGCATGAGGCGGGCTATGCGGTGGTCGTCACGTATTCACCGGGCAACACCGGTGCAGATGACTGGCTGGCCAGAATGGAATCTCAACGCTACAAGTTTCGCGCCTACCCCGTGGACGTGGCCGACTATGACTCGTGCCAGCGCTGTGCGGCGAAGATCCAGGCTGAAGTGGGTCCGGTCGCCATTCTCGTGAACAACGCGGGTGTCACACGGGACATGACGCTTAAAAAGCTGGATAAGGTCAACTGGGACGCGGTCATCCGGACCAATCTGGATTCGGTCTTCAACATGAGCAAGCCATTGTGCGAAGACATGGTCGCGCGCGGCTGGGGCCGGATTATCAATATTTCGTCGGTCAACGGTTCGAAGGGCGCCATCGGCCAGACCAACTACGCGGCGGCCAAGGCTGGCATGCATGGCTTCACCAAGTCGCTGGCGCTGGAGGTGGCGCGCAAGGGCGTAACCGTCAACACCGTTTCGCCGGGGTATCTCGCCACCAGAATGGTGACGGCGATTCCGCAGGAAATCCTGGATACGAAGATCCTGCCGCAGATTCCGGCCGGTCGTCTCGGCAAGCCGGAGGAGGTGGCATCGCTGGTCGTCTATCTGTGCTCCGACGACGCCGGCTTTGTGACGGGGTCCAATATCGCAATCAACGGCGGCCAGCATATGTAGTGAGGCGACGCAGCGCGTCAACGCTCACATCACATTGACCATTCCGCGCGAGGTCTGCTGCGTCGTACGCAGCAGACCCTACGGGGTGCGTACATGTCATGCCGTCCGATCGGGTTGCCTGACGCCAGCATGACGTAGTGCAAGTGTGGCAGCCCTCACGGCCCTGGCATCGTTGGGGGAGTGCGCGATACCACTGACTTTCCGGGAGGAAACCGGCATGAGCGAAACGTGGATGGGGCTGGTGATCGGATGCTCGGCGCTTGCTATCGCGCTGCCAGCGGTGGTGGCCCACTATCGCCGTGAAAGACATCGGGCGCGGCTGCTTCGGCACCTAAATCATCATGAGTGGTGCAACTGGTTGCGGGTTTCACTCGAGCGCAAACGGGATGTGAAGAAGCGGTGCAGCGTGGGCGCGAGGGAGCGGTTCGAGGGTTGTGAAAAGGGCGACAAATGACGCAAGTTTTTTTCAACGAAATGTTCGAGCGCTGCGATCTGCAGGCAGGCGGCGTATCGGCGGCAGCGTTTCGCAGTGCGTGCGATACGCGCACGCATTATCGCGAGTTCATCGACTGGCTGAGCGCGCAGAGCGACCAGCAGATCCGCAACAAGCGCGCGGAGGCGGACCTGAATTTACGGCGCGTCGGGATCACCTTCTCGGTGTATGGCGCGAAGGACGAGCCGTGCGCCGATCCGGAGCGGACGATTCCCTTCGACGTGATCCCGCGCATCTTTCCCGCCGCCGAATGGGCCGCGCTCGAGCGCGGGCTGCGACAGCGGGTGAATGCGCTGAACCGATTCATCCACGACGTCTATCACGAGCAAGAGATCATCCACGCGGGCATCATCCCGGCTGCGCAGATCCTCGACAACGCGCAGTACCGGCCCGAGATGAACGGCGTGAACGTGGTGCGCGACATCTACGCGCACATCGCGGGCATCGACATCGTGCGGGCGGGGCAGGGCGAGTTCTACGTGCTGGAGGACAACCTGCGCGTGCCCTCCGGCGTGTCGTACATGCTCGAGAACCGCAAGATGATGATGCGGCTCTTCCCCGATCTCTTTTCGCGCAACCGCGTGGCGCCCGTCGCGCACTATCCGGACCTGCTGCTCGACGCTCTGCGCGCGGCAGCACCCGAAGGTTCCGACAACCCGAGCATCGTCGTGCTCACGCCGGGCATGTACAACTCCGCGTACTTCGAGCATGCGTTTCTCGCGCAACAGATGGGCGTGGAACTGGTGGAGGGGCAGGAACTGTTCGTCGAGGACGACTACGTGTACATGCGCACCACGCAGGGGCCGCAGCGCGTGGATGTGATCTATCGCCGCATCGACGACGACTTTCTCGACCCGCTCGTGTTCCGCCCGGATTCGGCGCTCGGCGTGCTGGGCCTGATTTCGGCGTATCGCGCGGGCAACGTGTCGCTCTGCAACGCGGTCGGCACCGGCATCGCCGACGACAAGTCGATCTACCCGTACGTCCCCGACATGATCCGGTTCTACCTCAGCGAGGAGCCGATCCTGAACAATGTGCCGACTTGGATGTGCCGCAAGCCTGACGACCTGAAGCACGTGCTCGATCATCTGCCCGAGCTCGTCGTCAAGGAGACGCACGGCGCGGGCGGCTACGGCATGCTGGTCGGTCCGGCGTCGAGCGCGGCCGAGATCGAAGCGTTTCGCGCGGCGCTCGTCGCCAACCCGGACAAGTACATCGCACAGCCGACGCTTGCGCTCTCCACGTGCCCGACCTACGTCGAAGCCGGCATCGCGCCGCGCCACATCGACTTGCGCCCGTTCGTGCTGTCGGGCCACGATGTCCGCATGGTGCCGGGTGGCCTCACGCGCGTCGCACTGCGCGAAGGCTCGCTCGTGGTGAATTCGTCGCAGGGAGGCGGCACGAAGGACACTTGGGTGCTCGAGCGCTGAAGCCCGCCGCACATCGACGAGAAGCAACTAGAAGCAACAAGAACCGGGAGCACCCATGCTGAGCCGTACCGCGGATCATCTCTTCTGGATGGCGCGCTATACCGAGCGCGCCGAGAACACAGCCCGGATGCTCGACGCGAATTACCAGTTGTCGCTCCTGCCGCAATCCGACGAATACGCGGAACTCGGCTGGCGCGCGATGCTGTCGATCTCCGAGCTGAGCGGCGTCTATACCGCCGCGCATCAGGGCATGAAAGGCCGCGACGTGATCGATTTCATGGCGTGCGATTCGTCGAATCCGTCATCGATCGTAAGCTGCCTGCGCGCCGCGCGCGAGAACGCGCGCGCCGTGCGCAGCTCGACGAACAGCGAGCTGTGGGAAAGCCTCAACACGACCTGGCTCGAATGCCAGCGCCTGCTCGCCGACGGCATCCTGGAGCGCGACCCGTACGCATTCTTCGAGTGGGTCAAGTTCCGCTCGCACCTGTCGCGCGGCGTGCAGCTTGGCACGCTCGTGAAGGACGACGCGTTCTGGTTCATGCGCCTCGGCACGTTCATCGAGCGCGCCGACAACACCGCGCGCATCCTCGACGTGAAGTTCGAGATGCTCGAGCATCGCGCCGACACTTCCGCCCAACCGTTCGACTACTACCACTGGTCCGCCGTGCTGCGCTCCGTGTCGGGCTTCGAGGTGTACCGCAAGGTGTATCGCGACGTCATCACGCCGGAGCGCGTCGCAGGTCTCCTGATCCTGTACGACGACTGGCCGCGCTCGCTCGCGGCGAGCATCGCGGAGGTGGAGCAGCTGATCGACCGCGTGACGAACGGGCGCGCCAGCGAAACGGCGCGGCTCGCCGCGCAACTGTCCGCCGAACTGCGTGACGGCCGGATCCAGGACATCCTCAAGGGCGGGCTGCACGCATACCTCGTCGATTTCCTCGTGCGTGTGAACGACCTGGCGAGCCGCATCAGCCGCGACTTCCTCGTGCCGCTCGCGCCGCAGAAGTCGGCCACGCAGACGCAGTCCGGCGCGAGCCAGACGCAGACGGCCTGCGAAGCGGCCCGCTCGAGCGCATCGGTTGCCGGGTCGTGTATGCGATGAAGGCGAAGCACGCTCACTGCGGCTCGCACACCACCCGGAAGCGGGTCAGGGGCGACGTGCCGAAAGTGTTGCTGATCGCGACGTCAGCGGCGTCGCGCCCGCGCGCCATCAGGATGCGTCCGGTTTGCGGCGCGTCGTTGCGCGAGTCGAAGGTCTGCCATGTGTTGCCGAGGAGGTCGGTTTCGCAGTAGCGGCTGCCGAGCAGGAACTGCATTTACTCGTCGGGCATTTCCTCGATCGAATGCTGGTAGCCGTCGGGCTCGGGCAGTTCGGGGCCGGGCGGCACGTCGAACACCGCGACGGACGAGAGCGTCAGCTCGGCCGCCGGCGCGGCGAGCCGCGTGCAGAGATTGCCGAACGAGTCGCAGTATTGCCGCAGCGGGACGAACGGGCCGGTGTCGACGTGCTCCGGCACGATCACGTCCCGCGCGCGGGAGAAGTGCGTGTTGAGCATCAGCAGCATCGACGTGGGCTGCGCACACTGATACACGAGTTCATAACCAACACGGAGTTTCATCGGTTTGACGTTTCCCGGGTGTACAACCTCCACATTGCGAAGTTCGGAAGGACGGCAGTTCGCGCCTGCCACCATCGGGCGCCTGTGCGCGGCCGGAGGGTCCGTCGCCGCGGGCTCGCTGATTTGCTTCCGCATCGGTTCGTCCGGCGTGGCGGCACTGACGATCACCTTATGAACGAAACGCAGCTTGTCAATCACCCTCGGCGCGAGCGTGAGCGGGGAGGCATCGGCAACGCCGAGGCTGCAGTTCAGACTGTTCAGCGCATGGGTCAGCGGAAACCAGCGTTTCATCAGGTTGTCGAAGGTCTCGTTCTCGATCGGCGTGCTGTCGGTGAGGGGCGGCTCGTTGTGCGCATCCGGGTTCAGTTCGAGCCCGCAGGCGGCGGCCGTGTCGATCGTGTCGACGATATGAAGGTAGTGCGCCCACGTCTACGCCCAGTCCTGCCACGGATGGGTCGTCGCGTAGGCGCTCACGTACGACTTGTCCCGGTCGGCGGGCGGCCCTTCTTCGTAGTGCGCCTGAAGCGCCTTGGCGAAGTCGACGCGCTCGTCGCCGAACATTTTGCGACACGGCTCCTCCCACTTCGTCCCCGTGGCGAGCCGGTCGAAGTAGTAGTGGCCTATCTCGTGCCGGAAATGCCGGAGCAGCGTGCAGTACGGCTCGCCCATTTCCGCGCGGGTCCGCTCGCGGTAAGCGTCGTCCGCTTCCGCGATGTTCATAGTGATGAGGCCGTTTTCGTGCCCGGTGAGGATCTTCTCGCCGACGCCGCCGTCCTCCATGAACTCGAACTGCAGGCCCGTTTCGGGGTCGGCGCTTGCGCGAGTCCCCACGTGCAGCCCGAGCGCGGCGAGCGCGGAAAAGAGGCGGCGCTTCGCCGAGGCGATATCAGTACACGCGGTTCTCGGGGCGCGACAGGTTCGGAATCGTGTGGCTCAGGCTGCACGCGGGGCACAGGACGTCGGCGGAATGGGCGGGCAGCATCCAGTTGCACACGTTCTCGACCGCGTAGTTGTTGCACTGCTTGTAGAGCGCGCCGTCTGCAGACGCGTGCAGGTTGCGGCAGAGGCCCTCGCCGGCAGGCTCGAACGCACATACCTCCGCCAGTTCCGGGACGTAGCCGAGCAGGGCGTCGCAGGACTCGCATTTCACGTTTTCGAAGAAGACGTGCTGTTCGCATCGATCGCAATGAAGCGCTTTCATGCTGGGCAGTGGAAGAAGACAAGGACAGACCCGAACCCTTCAGCGAGCGACGTGCCATTCACGCCCATGACGGGTCGTGCGGCGTCGCGCAGACAGGTTCACGTAAGCGAGGCTGGTGTTTCCGGCCGGTGGACGGGCGCGGCGTACTTTGTGCCGTGCCCAAATTGTCCGCCGCTTGACCCGACGTACAATCCGCGCGATGGCGGCAACGGCATCGTCTTGAAGATCTCATTCGTCCAGGAGCTAGGTGTGTCTATCCGCGTTGCGCTGAACCACATTACACACTATCGTTACGACCACCTCGTCGCACTGGGACCCCAGCTCGTGCGGCTGCGGCCCGCACCGCATTGCCGCACGCCCGTGCTGTCGTATTCGATGCGGGTCGAGCCGGCCGATCACTTCATCAACTGGCAGCAGGATGCGTTCGCAAACTACCAGGCGCGGCTCGTCTTTCCCGAGAAGACGCGCGAACTGAAGATCACGGTCGATCTCGTCGTGGAAATGGCGGTGTACAACCCGTTCGATTTCTTCCTCGAGCCGCACGCCGAGAAATTCCCATTCACCTACGAAGCGCATCTCGCAACGGAACTCGCGCCGTATCTCGTCAAAGCGGCGATGACGCCGCGCCTCGCGCAGTTCGTCGCGAGCATCGACAGGACGCCGATGGGCACCACCGACTTCCTGGTGGACCTGAACCAGCGTCTGCAGCGCGAGATTGCCTACGTGATCCGCATGGAACCCGGCGTGCAGACGCCAGAGGAAACGCTTGAGAAGGCGCTCGGCTCGTGCCGCGATACGAGCTGGCTGCTCGTGCAGATCCTGCGGCAACTGGGGCTCGCCGCGCGTTTCGTGTCCGGCTATCTGATGCAGCTGACGCCGGACCAGCCGGCGCTCGACGGCCCGTGCGGCGCCGAGGTGGACTTCACCGACCTGCACGCGTGGTGCGAGGTCTACCTGCCGGGCGCGGGCTGGATCGGCTTCGATCCGACGTCGGGGCTGCTCGCCGGGGAGGGGCACATTCCCGTCGCGTGCACGCCCGAGCCGGGCAGCGCCGCGCCGATTTCAGGCGCCGTCGACGAGAGCCAGGTCGAGTTCGAGCACCACATGTCGGTGCAGCGCGTGCTGGAGACGCCGCGCGTGACCAAGCCCTACACCGAAGAGGTCTGGGCCGCGGTGCAGTCGATGGGCACGCAGGTGGACAGCCGCCTCGCCGAGATGGACGTGCGCCTCACGATGGGCGGGGAGCCGACGTTCGTCGCGGTGCGCGACCGCGACGCGGCGGAATGGAACACCGACGCGCTCGGGCCGACCAAGCGCGGCTACGCGGTGGCGCTGATGGACAAGCTGCGCGCGCGCTACGGGCAGGGCGGCTTCCTGCATCTCGGCCAGGGCAAGTGGTATCCGGGCGAGCAGTTGCCGCGCTGGGCGATGTCGCTGTTCTGGCGCGCCGACGGCGAGCCGATCTGGAGCGATCCGGCGCGCTTCGCGGACGAGCGCGATCCCGGCCACTATACGCCGGAGGACGCGGAGCGGTTCCTCACGCACCTGACGAAGAAGCTCGGCCTCGACCCGGCGCATATCCAGCCGGGCTACGAGGACACGTTCTACTACCTGTGGCGCGAGCGGCGGCTACCCGTGAACGTCGACCCGTTCGAGTCGGAACTGGACGACGAAATGGAGCGCGTGCGCCTGCGCCGTGTGTTCGACGCGGGCCTCTCGACCGTGACGGGCTATGTGCTGCCGATCACGCGCGAGCGCGACCTGCCGATGCAGGAGCCGAGCTGGGTGAGCGGCCCGTGGTTCTTCCGCGACGACCGCATGTACCTGATCCCGGGCGACTCGCCGATGGGCTACCGGCTGCCGCTCGAATCGCTTCCGTGGGTCAACAAAGGCGACTATCCGTACCAGCATCCGCATGACCCGTTCTCGCCGCCCGTGCCGTTGCGCTCGGCGGCGCAGTTGCGGATGCAATATGCGGGCGGCGGGCTCGGGCAGGGCGATGCGGGCGCGGCGGAAGGCATGCCGGGAGCGGCTGCGGACGGCACCGGCGAGGGCGCGCAGGGTGCCGCGGCGGCCGGCGGACTGGCTTCGGCGGTGGCAGAGCCACAGCGCCCGCCGGTGCGAGGCGAGTCCGCGTCGTGGATCCGCCGCACGGCGCTTTGCGTCGAAACGCGCGATCCGGCCCGCGCGGCGGGGCCGAAAGTGGAAGCCGAAAACTTCGGCAGCGGCAAGAGCCTCTTGCACGTGTTCATGCCCCCGCTCACCGAACTCGACGACTACCTCGACCTGATCGCGGCCGTCGAGGCGACCGCCGCCGACCTGCAGATGAAGGTGATCGTGGAAGGCTATCCGCCGCCTCGCGACGTGCGCCTGAAAGTGCTGCAGGTCACGCCGGACCCGGGCGTGATCGAGGTGAACATCCATCCAGCGGTGAACTGGGACCAGCTCGTCGATCACACCGAGTACCTGTACCAGTCGGCGCACGAGACCTATCTGAGCACCGAGAAGTTCATGACCGACGGGCGCCACACCGGCACGGGCGGCGGCAATCACTTCGTGCTCGGCGGGGCGACGCCCGGCGACAGCCCGTTCCTGAGGCGGCCCGACCTGCTCGCGAGCCTGATTGGCTACTTCATCAACCATCCGTCGCTGTCGTACCTGTTCTCGGGCCTCTTTCTCGGGCCGACGAGCCAGGCGCCGCGCGTCGACGAAGCGCGCAACGACCAGTTGTACGAGATCGAGATCGCGTTCAACGAACTGCAGCGGCAACTCGACCGGCTCGGCGGGCGCGACAGCGCGCAACTGCTGCCGTGGCAGATCGACCGCTCGCTGCGCAACCTGCTGATCGACGTGACCGGCAACACGCACCGCGCCGAGTTCTGCATCGACAAGCTCTATTCCCCCGACGGCCCGAATGGGCGCCTCGGCCTGCTGGAATTGCGCGGCTTCGAAATGCCGCCGCATGCGCGCATGAGCCTCGTGCAGCAACTGCTGCTGCGCGCGCTCGTCGCGCGTTTCTGGGAAAAGCCGTACACCACGCGCCTCACGCGCTGGGGCACGGAACTGCACGACCGGTTCTTGCTCGGCACGTTCATCCGGATGGATTTCGAGGACGTGATCGCCGAACTGAACGAAGCCGGATTCGCGTTCGATACCGAGTGGTTCGCGCCGCATTTCGAGTTCCGCTTCCCGCTCGTCGGGGCGATCCAGACGAGCGGCATCGAACTGACGGTGAGAAACGCGCTTGAGCCGTGGCACGTGATGGGCGAGGAAAACGCGCCGGGCGGGACGGTGCGCTATGTCGATTCGTCGGTGGAGCGGCTGGAAGTGCACGTGCTCGGCCTGAACGACAACCGCCACGTTGTGACGGTGAATGGCGTGCCGCTGCCGCTTCAACCCACCGGCCGCGCGAGCGAGCACGTCGCCGGGGTGCGCTTTCGGGCGTGGGCGCAGCCGTCGGCGCTGCATCCGTCGATCGGCGTCGATGCGCCGCTCACGTTCGACGTCGTTGATACATGGAGCACCCGGTCGATCGGCGGATGCCGGTATCATGTATCCCATCCGGGCGGGCGCAGCTACGCGACCTTCCCGGTCAACGCCTATGAGGCGGAGAGCCGGCGGCGCGCGCGTTTCTTCAAGACCGGCCATACGCCGGGGCGCGTCGAGGTGAAGGACCGGCAGCGCAGCCTCGAGTTTCCGTTCACGCTAGATCTGCGCCGCAGGAAATAGATTCTCAAACTAAAACCGGTGAAACCTGCCCGTCAACTGGTTGCGGGTTTCACTTGAGCGCAAACGGGATGTGAAGAAACGGTGCAGCGTGGGCGTGCGCAGGAGCGGTTCGAGGGTAGTGAAAAGGGCGACAGTTACGTATTTTGTCGATAGCTTTTCAGGATTGCATATCAAATTGACGTGACGCCCCATGGCACGGATCGCCATCGTCATGGTGTTTGGATCAGCGCTGATCGTCAGCAGTAGTGCCGCAGGTTGTCGGGTAGCTGGACGCGGTCACCCGCTTCCAGCCCCCTCAGAACCGTGCATGGGTCTTTCGATCCACACGGCTCAAGCCTCTGCAAAGGCATCTTTCGTCACCCGGTTTCACAACTGTATTTCCGGCAGAATAATGATTTCTACGGCAATTGAGATGGTGCATCTGAAGGTTGCCTGCGGCATCCGACCCGCCCTCGGCTCTCTTCACAATATGACGAACATCCCAGGGGGTGGCCTTTGTGATGGGTTCCTGGCAGGTCGAGCACATGCCATCCTGCCCTCGCCAAACACGGTAAAACTTCGCACGGCCTTTTGATGAGTTCTGCATTTTCGTGGCCCATCGGGACTCGAAGTAATGCTCCCAGTCGCGTTCGCCGTTCCCATCTACGAATACCGCGACACTGTGCGGCGAAACAGGTTAGCGCTGTCCATTGGCGTATGCGTAGGCATGACCGTGGCGCTGGTGAGCTCGCTGTTGCTGGCCCGCGCATTTCATTTCGACCACCAGGTGGCACGAAGCCTGATGGCGCGCTCCATTTCCACCCCGTTCGCCATGGCGCTAGCCGGTAAGACAGGCGGATCACCCGAACTCGTCGCCTTGTTCATCATGATCACCGGATTGGTCGGCATGATTGCAGGGGATGTCATCCTTTCTGTTTTGCGACTGCGCTCCCCACTTGCCCACGGCGCCTCGTTCGGCGCAGCAGCGTACGGCTTCGGCACCCCGCGCTCGAGAGCGCAGTACCGAAGAACGAGTAATCGCAAGCTTGACGATGGTCCTTTGCGGAGTGCTGATGGTCGTCGTTGG
>NZ_DATJWR010000243.1:0-88615 GCF_035501035.1 Paraburkholderia sp. | reverse complement strand
CACCGCGCAGGCAACGAAAGCAATCGTCGCGAGCAGCATCATCACGCGCAGGACGGTGGCGGGCTTCGCCACGCGGACCATCGGGCCCGCGAGCAGCGCGCCGGCGAGGTAGCCGCCCAGGTTCGCCGCGCCGAGATAGGCCGCGGTCGAGGCCGGAAACCAGTGGGCACCGATGATCGCGGGTAGCAGCGGCGTGTAGGCGAAGCGCGCGAGACCAATGCCGATGAGACTGGCGCTAGCCCCGGCGAGCGTGCCTCGCCAGACGTTGAAGGCGGCCGGCGCGGCCGGATTCGAAACGACTTGCTGCATGACGACTCCCGTGAACCAATACCTTGAAGCACCCACTAGACGGGAGCCAGTCTAGGTCAGGTCGCGCGGCGAGAGAATCGCCGCGATGCGTAAGTCATTCTTCCGCGCGCCGGTTGAGTGTGTGTCGGGGGGTCAATCGGCGTCCGTGATGCGCCGCGCCTGATCGAAATACTCGCGCAGCCGCGGCGCGGCGAAGTCGACGAAACTGCGAACCTTGGGCACCGAAAGGCGCCCGTGCGGCGTCACGAGATTCACGGGCAGCGGCGCATGCTCGTTATCGCGCAGGACGATCTTCAGCGCCCCCGCCTTGACCTGCTCGGCCACGTGATAGGAAAAGAGCCGCGTGACGCCATGCCCCGCCACGGCCGAGGCCAGCGCGGCACGCACCGTATTGACGATGAAGCGCGGCGTGAACTGCACGACCTGCGGCAGCGCAGTCTGGCGCGCCGCCGGAAAGCTCCACGAATCGAGCCCGAAGTGCGTCATCGAGATGACCGGATGACTGGCGAGATCCGCGGGCGTGACGATGGCCGGATGCGTGGCGAGATATTCGGGCGACGCGACCACCACCCGCCTCACCTCGCCCAGCGGAATGGCGACGAGCGTCGAGTCCTGCAGATGCGCAATGCGCAGCGCCAGGTCGATACCCTCGTCGATGAGGCTCACGGGCCGGTCGAGCAGGTGCAGGCGGATCGATACCTCGGCGTGGCGCTTGATGAACTCGTCGATCATCGGGCGCAGCACGTCCTCGCCCACGGCCACCGCCGCCGTCACGCCGAGCAGGCCGCGCGGCGCGGAGCGCTCGTCGGCGGCGAGCATGTCCGCTTCCTCGAGATCGGCGAGGATACGCCGGCACGCCAGTGCATAGCGCTCGCCCGCCTCGCTCAGCCGGATCGTGCGCGTGGTGCGGTACAGGAGCGGCGTGCCGGTGTGCTCCTCGAGAAACGCGATGGCCCGACTCACCGCCGCGGGCGAGCGGCCGAGCCGGCGGCCTGCGCCCGCCAGACTCCCCTCATCCAGCGTGGCGACGAATACCTTCATGGCGTCGATACGGTCCATGGCGTGTGCGTGTGCAGCCCTGCAGCCGCTTCGTTCTGTGAATCCCGCGTCGATCTTAGCGGAATACGGCAAAGCGGGACGGCACGCGCACCGGGACGGCGGCCGAGTATCCTGGTTCGTGCGTTGAGTTCGTGCGTTGAGTTCGTGCATTGGGTTCGTGCAGGAGGCGAACCGGCAGTCACCCCACGTGCCGTGTCAACCGCCTCGCCGTAGCGCATAACGCTGCGACTTCCCCAGCTCGAGCGCGAGGAAGTCGACGAACGCCCGAATGCGCGTGGAAAGCTGGTGCCGCTGCGCATACACGGCGTAGATATCCGCGCCCGGCGTTTCATACTCGGGCAATACGACGACGAGCCGTCCATCGGCCAGATACTCGTTGATGTCCCACTCCGCGCGCATCAGGATGCCGTGCCCATCCAGCGCCCATTTCACGGCGATTTCGCCATCGTTGGTCGTCAGGTTGCCATTGATTCGGACTGCTTCCGATTTGCGCGAAGTGCCGCGCTCGCTCGATAGCCGCCACACGCCATAGGCTTCGTCGCCCTGGCGAATGCTGATGCAGTTGTGCTTCGCGAGATCGTGCGGCGCGGCGGGCGTGCCCCGGCTCGCGAGATACGCGGGCGAGGCGCACAGCAGGCGCCGGTTCGGCGCGAGACGCCGCGCAATCACGCGCGCATCGGGCGGCTCGCCAAAGCGGATGCAGACATCGTATGAATCCTCCGTGAGCGGTGGCGGCATCACGGAAAGCTGCAGTTGCACGGACACCTGCGGATACTGCACGACAAAGCGCGACAGCGCCGGCCCGATATGGCTGCGCCCGAATCCCAGCGTTGCGTTCACGCGCAACAGCCCTTTGGGATGCTTTTTCGCGCCGCCCAGCAATTCGCCTAGCTCGTCGATCTCGTCGAGAATGCGGCGCGCGTGTTCGAGATAGACCTCCCCTTCGGGCGTGAGCATCATGCGGCGCGTCGTGCGGTTCACGAGCGGCACGCCGGCGCGCTCCTCCATTTGCGCGAGCCGCTTGCTGACCGCCGCCGGCGTCAGGCCCAGTTCGCGCGCGGCGGCGCTCAGGCTTCCCGAGGAGGCCAGCGTCGAGAAAAAGCCCAGATCGGCGGGTTGAACGGTCTCGGTCACGGTCGCCACTTGTGAATTCAGGTTAATGATGCTTTGAGTCTAGCACCGGTTTTTGAACCTGGAGTTGGGTAAAGTGGATCCACCCTGGCCACACCAACAAAGGAACGAGACATGAAGACTTATCGCATCGCGACCATTCCCGGCGACGGCATCGGCAAGGAGGTCGTGCCCGCGGGCAAGGAGGTGCTGGAGGCGCTTGCGAGAACGACGCAGCGCTTTGCTTTCGAATTCGAGGATTTCGGCTGGGGCGCCGACTACTACCGCGAGCACGGCGTGATGATGCCCACCGATGGGCTCGACGCGCTGCGCGAGAAGGACGCCATCCTGTTCGGCTCCGCCGGCGACCCCGACGTGCCCGACCACATCACGCTCTGGGGCCTGCGCCTGAAGATCTGCCAGGGCTTCGACCAGTACGCGAATGTGCGCCCCACTCGCATCCTTCCCGGCATCGACGCGCCGCTCAAGCGCTGCCGCCCCGAGGACCTGAACTGGGTGATCGTGCGCGAGAACTCCGAAGGCGAATATTCGGGCGTGGGCGGCCGCGTGCACCAGGGTCATCCGATCGAAGCCGCCACCGACGTGTCGATCATGACACGCGCCGGCGTCGAACGCATACTGCGCTTCGCGTTCCGTCTCGCGCAGTCGCGCCCGCGCAAGCAGCTCACGGTCATCACCAAGAGTAACGCGCAGCGCCATGCCATGGTCATGTGGGACGAGATCGCGCAACAGATCGCGAAGGAGTTCCCGGACGTGAAGTGGGACAAGGAACTCGTGGACGCCGCCACGGCGCGCATGGTCAACCGCCCTGCGTCGCTCGATACGATCGTCGCGACCAATCTGCACGCCGACATCCTCAGCGATCTCGCGGCGGCGCTCGCCGGCAGCCTCGGCATTGCGCCGACCGGCAACATCGATCCCGAGCGGCGCTATCCGTCGATGTTCGAGCCGATTCACGGTTCGGCGTTCGACATCATGGGCAAAGGTCTCGCCAACCCCATCGGCACGTTCTGGTCGGTCGTGATGCTGCTCGAACATCTCGGTGAGATGGAAGCCGCCGCGCGCGTGATGCAGGCCATCGAGACCGTGACGGCCAATCCCTCGCTACACACTGGCGACCTTGGCGGCAAGGCGACCACCGCGCAGGTGACGGCGGCGGTTTGCGAACTCGTCGGCAAGGCGGCCGTCGCCGCTTGAACGCCGGCTCGCCACACACGGCAGACAACTGGGCGTGACCCAAAAAATACCCGCACGCCCAAGCCCTTCCCTCCAAGGAGGAGACACATGCATTCGGACACCGAAGCAACGGTCACGCGCAAACTCATGTGGCGCATCATCCCGTTCGTCATGCTGCTGTATTTCGTGAGCTTTCTCGACCGCGTGAACGTCGGCTTCGCGGCGATGACGATGAACAAGGCAATCGGGCTGTCGCCCTCGGCGTTCGGCCTGGGCGGCGGTCTGTTCTTCATCGGCTACTTTATCTTCGAGGTGCCGTCGAATCTCATCTTGCACCGCGTGGGCGCGCGGATCTGGATCGCGCGCGTCATGATCACCTGGGGGATCGTTTCCGCAGCGTCCGCCTTCGTTGCCGGCCCCACCAGCTTCTATGTGCTGCGCTTTTTGCTCGGCGTGGCCGAGGCTGGCTTTTTCCCCGGCATCATCCTCTACCTGAGCCTGTGGTTCCCGGCCAAACAACGCGCCGCAGCGGCCGCATGGTTCATGGCGGCGGCTCCGATCTCGACGGCGCTCGGCTCTCCGGTTTCGGGCGCACTCATGCAATTGCCGCCGATGTTCGGGCTGGCCGACTGGCAACTGCTCTATGTGATCGAAGCGATTCCGGCCGTCGTCCTGGGTTTCGTGGTCCTGAAAGTCCTCACCGATACGCCCGCGAAAGCGCGCTGGCTCAAGGCGGAAGAGCGCGACTGGCTGATGGCGAAGCTCAGCGATGAAGCGAAGGCGCGCGAGAATCACGCGGGGCACACGGCGGGCGCGTTGAGCGCGCTGCGCGATCCGCGCGTGCTCGCGCTGGCGCTGATTTACTTCGGCACATCGGCTGGCCTTTACACGCTGGGCCTGTGGGCGCCGCTCATCATCCGCCAATACGGCTTCAGTTCGCTGCAAACGGGCTTGCTCAACGCGATACCGAGCATCATCGCGGTCGTCGCCATGATCCTTTGGGCACGACACTCCGATCGCACCGCGGAGCGCACGTGGCACGTCGTCATTCCCTGCGTGCTCGCCTGCGCGGGCTTCGTGTCCGCGGGGCAGGCCGGCAGCGCGCTGATGATCGTGCTGGCGCTCGTGGTGGTCAATATCGGCATCAGTGCCTCGAAGGCGCCGCTTTGGGCCATGCCGAGCGTGTTTCTCTCCGGCGCCGGGGCGGCCGCGGGCATCGCGATGATCAACTCGATCGGCAATCTTGGGGGCTTCGTCGGGCCCGCCGTGATCGGCTGGTTGAAGGATCGCACCGGCGGATATGCCGCGGGTTTGTATGTGGTCGGCGCGACGCTGGCCCTCTCGGCCGTCGTTACGCTGATGTTGAGCCGCAAGGCGAGTCAGCCGGTGATCGCGCAGGTCAGGCACGATCATTGAGGCCGGCAGGGGCCCGACGGTTGGAATGAGACCCTTTGGCAGGGTCGCAGCAGGCCGTCGCGGCTCCCCGCCAGCGGTGATGGAGTTAGAAAAAACTGCGATTCGCGCCGTCGAGCCTGCAAATTCTGAGCGCGGATCGCGAAAACTCGCCGATAAGGCATCGCGGGTATTTCCCAACATGCCATGGCCCACGCGCAGCCGCGTAGTTTGCGCGGCACCGGGCGGGTAATCGTGACTTCCCGCCTGGTATGCGGGCTACCCCCCCTTCAGCACAGCAAGTGACATGGGCGACCGCACTGGTCGCACCCTACAATCATCTCCATGTCCGCTGGATGCACCCGACGCGGCTCGAAAGCGCACTCGCGAACGCTGCGGCAAGACCGCCACGCGTGCACGAATCGGACAGTCACACCATGCACTCGGTCCGCATTCACTGCGCGTTAAGGGGCGTTCATGAGCCATCTATCTTCTGGCGCTGCATCCGGGCAAGCAGACAACATCTCGGCCTGGAGCCTGATCAAACCGTACTGGGTCTCCGAGGAAAGCCGAACCGCGTGGGCCCTGCTGATCACGATCATCGCCATGGATCTGCTTCTGGTCGGCATCAACGCCCGGTTGAACACGTGGAACCGCGACTTCTACAACGCACTGGAAGGCAGGAACGTGCACGAATTCCCGCAGCTGATGCTACTTTTCAGCGCGCTCGCGTTCGCATTCGTCGCGATTTCCGTCTATAAGCGCTATCTGCGCCAGATGCTTGGCTTCCGGTGGCGCCAATGGCTGACCACGCGCTATCTGCAGGAGTGGCTCGGCGACGGCACCTTCTACCGCATCGAGCGCGACCGCCTCACCGACAATCCTGATCAACGGCTCGCCGTCGACCTCGATTCATTCGCCACCACCACACTTTCGCTCACACTCGACCTGCTCTCGACGCTCGAGACACTCGTCTGGTTCTCGATCATTCTGTGGACCACGGCTGGCGCGCTGACAGTCATGATCGGCGGCACGCCCGTCCATATTCCCGGCTACATGCTCTGGGCAGCCATCATCTATGCGATTGGCGGCTCACTGCTGACAAACAAGGTCGGTCACCCGCTCGTGTCGATCAACTATCAGTTGCAGCGCGTCGAAGCGGATTTCCGCTTCGGCCTGATCCGTCTGCGCGAAAACGCCGAGCAGATTGCTTTCTACGACGGCATGCGGGCCGAGGAATCGACTGCCCAGGACCTGTTCGGCCGGATTCGCGACAACTGGTGGCGCGTGATGAAGTACACGCGGCGCTACAGCTTCGTGCTCAACTTCTACGGCCAGATCGCCGACATCTTTCCGATTGTCGTGGCATCACCGCGCTATTTCGCAGGGTTGTTCAGTTTCGGCACACTGATGCAAATCGCCGACGCATTCGGCTCGGTCAGCGATTCGCTTTCGTGGTTCATCAACAATTACGACACGCTGGTCCAATGGCGCGCGACGGTCAACCGTCTGCGCGAGTTCAGGCGAGTCATGGAGCAACCTCATCTGAAGGAATCGGTGTCGCCCGCAACCGAGCATGGCGGCATCAACCTGCACTACATCGACGAAAGCCAGCTCGCCACGCACAAGCTCACGCTTGCGCTGCCCAACGGCGAGACGCTCGCGAGCGTGCGCGACATTGCCGTCAAGCCCGGTTCGCGCTGGATCGTTCGCGGGCCGTCCGGCTCGGGCAAAAGCACGCTGCTGCGCGCGCTCGCTGGTCTCTGGCCGTTCGGAAACGGCTCGATCGACGCACCGGTGAACGCGCGCATGATGTTCATCCCGCAGCAGAGCTACCTGCCGGCTGGCACCTTGAAGACCGTGCTCACCTACCCCGCAGCGGCCGCCGACTTCAGCGACGAGCAATGCTACGAGACGCTGCGTCTGTGCCGGCTTGCAGGCTACGTCGACCGATTGCACGAATCCAGCGATTGGTGGCGCATTCTTTCTCCCGGCGAGCAGCAGCGGCTGGCGGCCGCACGCGTGCTGATGCAAAAGCCCGACTACGTGTTCCTCGACGAAGCAACGAGTGCGCTCGATAGCGAGAACGAAGCGTATCTGTATCACCTGCTGACCGAGCGGCTGCCAAATGCGGCGATTGTCAGCGTCACGCACCGCAAGTCGCTCGCGAAGTTCCACCAGGAGACCCTCGATATCGCGCGTGTGCGAGAGCACACGGCGGCCTATACACGGCTACCGTCGACGTGACCGTTTGACCGTGGCGGGGGTGGGCCAGGAATGAGCGCCCAAGTTTCCCGATAGGGGGCCTCGGGTTCCCGGGCACGCTCCCGCCTCCATCATTCGATGGAGACAACCACACCGGCAAGAATCACGCTACGCGCCGCCGCGAGCGATTATCTGCAAGCCATGGCGTATTCAGCCGTTGCCGCCGTGAAAGAGCGTCAACTTGTTCGATACCGACTTCACGCCCTGCACCGAGCGCGTAACATCCTCCGCCTGCCGGATCTGGTCGGCAGTACGAACCGAGCCGCTCAACGTCACGGCGCCGTCTCGCGCGCGAACGAAGACCCCGGAAACATTGAATCCCTGCGCTCTCGACAATGCGTGCCGGACAGCACGCGCGAGCGCGCGGTCCGACTTCGTCGTACTGGAGGGCGCTTGCATCGCGCCGGTCGACATCGACGCATCCGAAGGTGCGCTCGCCGACTGCGCATGAGAAGCACCGGCAAAGATCAGCAGAAATGACGCACACAGCACAAATTGCAGGTTCGATTTCATGACCAGCTCCTATCATTGCCGCGCAGGTAAGATATCGCGGTGCAACAAAAAGCTCGGAGAAATGCCCCAAGGCATCTCATGGCTGCACGCAAAAGGCCATCGCGCGTAGTGCAATACGGCGGCCGGGTGGAATTGGATGCACCGGCCGAAAACGATATTGCATCACAATCCGAACGCGCGCTTCGACGGCGCTCGAGCGGGCGGAATATCAATCGGCCCTGCGAGTCCTTTTCGCAGCGAGCCGCACGGCAACCACGCAAGCCACCGCCGATAAAAGCGAAACGATGAGCACAGTCCATTCCACGGGCACATAGCTGCGGCGGATCGCCCAGATCGCCGCCCCGGCGATGGGCGCGATGCCTTTGGCGATATTCGCCGGTGTCGAGAGCAGGCCGCTCACTGCGCCGTAGCCCTCGGTCCAGAGCAGGTCCTGCACGATCGTGCCGCGCAGGATCGTCATCATGCCGTTGGCACCGCCATAGACGATAGCGAACAACAGCAGCCCCGCAGCCGAGGTTCCCGCGCACATCAGGACCGCGACCGAGCACGGAAACGCTGTCGTCACCGCGATTGCCACCCGCGCCGCCCGTGCGTGCCTGCCGATGGCGAACCATACGATGCGCGCGAGCACCTGCGCCGGCCCGATCGCCGCCATGGTGAGAATGATCGTTGCGGGTGCAACGGTGCGCGCGCTCATCAGCGGGATCAAATGAAACGTGAGCGCGACGAACGTCGAGTAGTACGCTGTGAAGCACACGGCCAGCGCCCAGAACACAGGCGAGCGCAAGGCGTTGCGCGCCGAGGCGCGACTGACCTCGCGCGCCGTCGTGCGCCTCGCCGCTTCCTCGTTCGGCGCGCCACGGCCAACCACGAAGCCGTGAACCGGCAAACAGACGAGCAGATTGGCGAGCGCAAGCGCAAGCAAGGCCGCGCGCCAGCCGAACCAGCCGATCAAGCCTTGCGTCAGGGGGATGAACACGGTGCTCGCGAAACCCGCCACGAGCGTAACGAGCGTGATCTTGCGCGGGTAGCTGCGCGGAAAGTCCCGCGTCACCACTGCGAATACGGGGTCGTACAGCGTCGCGGCCATCGCAACACCAAGTCCGCCCCAGACGATGAACAGTGTCGGCAAGCTGCGCGCCTGCGCCCAAAGCACGAGCATCGCCGCCGCGAGCAGCGTGCCGCCGGCCATCACCCGGCGACCATATCCGCGGTCGATCAGCATGCCGGCCGGGTAGGCCGCGAACCCGGAAACGAGCAGGCCCGCCGAGAGCGCGGCGTTGGTCGCCGTGCGGCTCCATCCCATCGCGCTCTCCATCGGCACGACGAAAAGCGAGAACGCGTAGTAGATCGTCCCCCACGAAACGAGTTGGGCCGCCGCGAGCGCCCACGTCTCGAACCGGGCGTGAGGTCGATCCGCTTCGTGCGGTGTCGCGAGGGTCGGTGTCGGCATGGGGATGACGGAGTCCGAGAACGGTGGGCAGGTTGCCCGCCAGGCTCAACCGCTACCCATTTTGCCGAATTCGGCGCGTCTTCACCGGGCTCGCGCTATGTGCGCTAGCGCACCGAGCAATCCGCACGAACGCGCTATCCTCGCGAGGTGCCCGAAACCCGGCGTTAGTCATCACGCAAATCGTTTCGGCGAGCCGTTCGAGAGAGCCCCGCTCCATGCCGCGCAACGCGTCATCGCGCTCGACCCCTCGCCGAAGCCGGCAAGCGGTGCGGCTCTACGGACATTTCGTAACGTTCGTTCCGCCATACGGTATCGCCAGTGCGTAGCCAAGCCATCAAATATGCCTTGCTCCTCGCCTGCGGGTGCCCGCCAGCCATCCACGCCCATCCGGCCGACGCAATCGGCACGATCAAGACGCTCAAGGGTTCGGTGCGCGTCGAACGCGGCGGTCAGGCCGTGAGCGTCGTCGTCGGCAGCGAGGTTTTCAGCAGCGACCGCATCGTGACCGGCCCCGTGTCGTCCGTGGGGATCACGCTGCGCGACAACACGCTGCTTTCGGAGGGCGCCGATTCCGTTCTCGATCTCAACCACTTCGCCTTCAACACCACCACCTATGACGGCTCACTCGATGTGAGCATCCAGCGCGGCTCGCTTGCCGTGGTCGACGGCAAGCTGGCCAAAACCCATCCCCAAGCCGTGCGCTACAGCACGCCCACCACCACGCTCGGCGTGAGTGGCACCGAATTCATCATCGAGGTAGGAGGCAGCGAGGGGACCGATCATTGAAGACGACCAACGCAGAATATCGCCTCCCGACGGCCGCGGCATTCGCCTTGCTCCTGTGCCTGTTCGGGTGTGGCACGCCGCCCGACAGGATCACGCTGCTGCCGAACGCGGATGGCAGTGTCGGCAACGTGATCGTGCAAAGCGGCGGCAAAAGGCAGGTCATCGACAAGGCCTATACACGTGCCGACGTTACAAAGAGCGGCGCGATCGAGCAAGCGAGCGACGACCAGGCCACCGTGCAGGCGCACTACGGCGACTTGCTCGCTGCCCAGCCGCCGCGCCCCAGAACGTTCACGATCAACTTCGTGTTCGACTCCGCCACGCAACTCGCGCCGGAGTCGGCGGCCACGGTTGCCGAGCTGAAGAAGGTGCTCGCAACCTGGCCCGCCCCTCACCTCACCGTGGTCGGCCACGCCGACCTGACCGGCACCCAGGAGTTCAACGACCGGCTCTCGCTGCAGCGGGCGCAGAGCGTCGCGGCATTCCTGATCCGCTCTGGCATACCCGCCCAGCAGATCGAAATCACCGCCCGTGGCAAACGCGAGCCACTAGTCCGTACCGCGGATGGCGTGCCCAATCCGGCGAACCGCCGTGCCGTCATCACCATTCAGTGATCCTTATTACATGCCTATGTTATGACTTTCGAGTTGAATGCATGAAACGCTAGCTACAATACGGTCCTGATCGCCTGGTAGCACGGCAAAATGCGAGGCAGGGAGCCACTCATGAACCCATCGGAACGAATTGACCAGTTGATAGCGGAACTCGCCGACTGGCGCGGCGAAACCTTCGCCGCCGTGCGCAAGACCATTCTCGAAGCCGACCCGCAGATTGTCGAGGAATGGAAATACATGGGCAGCCCCGTCTGGTATCGCGACGGCATGATCGCGGTCGCGAACGCGCATAAAGGCAAGGTCAAGCTCACTTTTGCCAACGGAGCGAGTCTGCCCGACCCCGACAAGCTGTTCAACGCCGGGCTCGAAGGCAATGCACGGCGGGCCATCGACTTCCTCGAAGGCGACAAGCTGAACAAGCGCGCATTGAAGGCTCTCGTTCGCGCTGCCATCGACTACAACCAGGCCAAAGCAGTGAAAAGGCCACCTTCCAAAGCGCGTGCGAGCAAGGCGATTTGAAGCGCTCGCCGCGTTTTCAAGGCAATTTCGCCTGAGGCTCGATCATCCCGTTCCCGAAGCGGCATGACTGCCGGGTGAAACCAGGCTCATCGTCGCCGATATCGACACCGACGAACTCACGCGCGCCCGCTACGATTTCGATTCGTGTGCCACTTTGCGTGGCCCGACGTGTTCTCGCCTTCATTCGACGAGCGGCGCCAGGCGCAAGGTTATTGCGGAGTAACGCCGCGACGTTCGCCGTCGTCACGGCGGCTGCGTCGGCTTTCGCCGCACAAAAAAAGGCCGACCTGCAATTCCGGGTCAGCCTCATAAAGAAAGAGCGGACTACTGATTACTGGTCAACTACTGGTCGTCAATCGGAGGGCCGGGCGGCCCGGAATCGACCTGCCTTACGGTGCCTGGCCGCTGTTCCGCGATCGAGCGCGACAGCAATTCCTTCGCCTCGCTGCTCGATGCATCGACGGTCAGGGCATGCCCTGCGTTATGCCATGCGCACACCCACTGCCCCTCGCGCGCGCACAGTCGCGCGTAGCCAAGCAGGGAGTCACGCTCCTGCTCGCGCGAAACCAGTTCAGCCTGCATCTGCAGCGCATAGCCATTGCCGGGTTGCTCGGCGAGCGCTGTCATGATGGCCCTGCGCGCCGGCGCAAGGTTGTCCTTGTCGAGGCTCGCACGCGCAGTGGCCAGACTTCTGGCGACATCGGCGCGCGCGTTTGCGCTCGCCTTCACTGCATTGGCCTGCGAAACAGCAGTGTCGTCGTTGGGATGACTCGTTCGCGCAGCCATGCCCGGCGAGGCAGTTCCCGTGTGCGCAGCACCGGCTTGCGCCGGCGGCGCATGATAGGGCGGCGGTACATGTGCCGGCGGGGACCCATGTGTCGCCGGTGGCACCTGAGCCAGCGGCGGCATATGGCCCGCTGCAGTCACAGGCACATCAGCGACCAAAGCCGGCGCGCTGTGCACCGCAGTTGGCCTCGCCACCGGTACGGGCGGCGTGTCCTTCGGCCCGAGCACGGAGCCCTCCACGATCTGAACGCCGAGTATGGGCTCGTGCACATCGCGATGCGAAATCATGTACGCGACAAGCAGAAACGCGACGGAAACCAGGCCGCCGATGGCATAGAACGGGAGCCACGAGCGGTGCGCGGTGCGCTCCTCGTCGCGCGAGGTGTACTCGCTGAACAGGTCCGCGCCGCCGAAACCGAACGGCGCAGGATTCCAGTGCGACCGCGAACGGCGACCAAAGCCATTCGGCCGCCCGTGCGGCGCGAATTCGTGCGTCGCCGACGTTCGCGGCGCGGAGGCGAGCTGTTTCGCGCCACATTGCGGACATACCATGAGCGGCGCATTGAAACTGGTCCCGCAGTATGGACACTCCCACGGACCAGCGTTACCTCGGCCAGGTTCGTTGAACATTGCAGATGTTAAAGCCTTGACAAGAATCCTTTGCCGCCGCCACTCGACTCGCTTTACTGCGGCAGACGAAGTGGCACGTATTCGGCGCGGTATTTGCGGATCGTTGGAGGGATGGAAAAATTCGTCTTGAATATGGGCTAGTTCACCGTGAAGATCAATCGGCGAATTCCGCCAGATGGCGGATCTGGACAGGTACAACCGGGATCCATCACCGACGGACGACCGGCCGTTCCATGATGGGTACGCGATGCGCGCCAATGCGGCTCACTGATACGGCCCCACGTAGTGACAACTTGATACAGATTGCCGTGGTGAATACGCGACGTGCCGGCCGCTGTGTGGCTGCGAATCCGTTCGATGATATTAGCAATGGACTCACATTCAATCTGCGCCTTGATTTCCGGGCCACATGGCGTCCCGGCCTGGTGCGTGGCGCATTCGTCGAGTCCATTGAGGCCGGCCCGTCGATTTTCGCCTCATTCGGTCTGCCACCCGCCATTCGAATATAATTCGCATAACGAATTAAAAATACATCTGACGACAAGACTTCGAACCGAGGTTCTTCGACCTCGATCATCATCCTCATGGCGAGTTTTACGGACTGTGGGCAATGCAGCCCAGAACACGCGGAGCGGTGACGGCTTCTCCCGCGCAGGCCTATCATGGCCGTATCGGCAACCGTGTGTCATTCCCTCATGAACCGCTTCCTGATCGCAACAGGCCTGCTCTGCATTCTCGCCGGCGTGGGATGGCGCTGGATCGCGCGCATCCCGTTTGGCCGGCTGCCTGGCGACATTCATATCGTGCGCGACGGATTCAGCATCCATTTCCCCATCGTCACGTGCATCGTGATATCGGTGGTGGTGTCGGTGCTGCTCTGGCTGCTGCGACGTTGAGTGCGGCCCGCGCGACGAACCGCACCAGCAACTCGACCTCTCTCACGCCTTCAATGTGTCCTTGTAAATGCGGCCGTCTTTCATGATCAACTGCAGGTTCTGGCCAGGATCGGCCAGCAGCGTCACATCCTGAAGCGGGTCGCCGGCCACGATCAGCAAATCTGCGTATGCCCCCTCTTCCAGTACACCAAGCTTGCCCGGATACGGATTGCGTTCGCCAGCCAGCGCCAGCAACTGCCCATTGATGCCCGTAGCCATCCGCAGCGTCTCGGCGGCCGAATACCAGCGCGTCATGTGGCCTAGCATCGTCCCCTGGCGCGTGGCCAGCGTCGGCGAAAAGATCAGGTCGGTCCCGAACGCCACCTTCAGTCCATGCTTGCGGGCGAGCCGGTACATGTTGTCGGTCCCGCTAACGACCGCCTGGAACTTCTCTCTCGCCGGTCCCTGCAGCGGCGCCACATCCTCTTCGCTGACGAAAGGCTGCGTGCTCAGCCACGTGCCGTTCTTCGCCAGGGCTTCGGCGCTGCGCTCGTCCATCAGGTGGCCGTGTTCGATGCATTGCGCACCCGCGGCGACCGCGCGCTGCACCGCCGCGGGCGTGTAGGCGTGCACCGCCACGTAGGTCCCCCAGTCGGATGCCGTTTCGACTGCGGCTCGCAGTTGCGGCTCCGTAAATGTGAGCATGTCCAGCGGGCTGCGCGGCGTGGAGACGCCACCGTTCCCGACAATCTTGATCTGCGTTGCGCCCTGCATGAACTGCTCGCGCACGCGCAAGCGCACTTCGTCCGCCGAATCGGCGATAGCGCTGCCGCCGGTCTTTTCCACCGCGCTAAGCTGGCCTGTCGTCCGCGGTATGTCGGCGAGTAAGCGAAAGTCGCCATGGCCGCCCGTCGTGGTGATCATCGCGCCGCATGGATAGATGCGCGGGCCGCTCAGCACGCCGGCGTCGATGGCCTGCCTCAATGCAAATGCCGGACCGCCCACGTCGCGAATGGTCGTGAATCCGCGCAAGAGCGTGCGCTGAGCCTCGGCGCCCGCGGCCAGGTAGACGAAGCTCATGTCCCCCTGCAAGACCACCTGTATGGGGAGCGCGGCGATCAGCGAATGCCAGTGCATGTCGATCAAACCCGGCATCATCACCTTGCCGCCGCAGTCGATGACGCGCTGGCCTTCCGTGACGGGCGGCGCCCCCCTTCGCAGTTGCGATATGCGGCCTCCTTCAACGACAAGATACATGCCGCCCTGCAGCGCATCGGACTTGCCGTCGAACAGGCGAAAGTTCGTGAAGGTCGTGGACTGCGCCGCCGCCGTGGCCGCACCCGGTTGCTGCGCCCTGCTGAATTCCGGCAGCACCGCCGCGAGCATGGACGCCCCCATGCCGATCAGAAAACCGCGCCGAGCGAGGTCGGCATCGATGCGGCGATTCGCGTACTGCGCCAGCGCCTTGTCGCACGGGCAGCCAAAGGCCTGGATCAGTCTGTTGCTGCGGCGGTACGTTCTGGAAGCCATGCATCACCTGTGAAAATAAGCCACGTTCGGTATGCGCCCATCACGGCGCGGGCGGTTCGCTCAGTCAACCGGGCTCGCGACATCCTCCTTCGTCAACAGCAACGCCAGCGGCCGCGTGGAGCCGAACGCCGAGAGAATGATCGTCATGGCCACCGTTCCCGGCACGGCGAGAAATGCGCCGGCAATGCCCCAGATGGCTGTCCACGCCGCGAGGCTCATCAGAATGACCGCGGGACTCAGGTTCAACGATCCGGCCATCAGCCATGGGTCGAGCACGTTGCCCATCGCGAAGTTGATCGCCGAAAGCGAAACGAGCAGCACGATCGGCTCGTTCCACTGGCCGAATTGAAGGGCCGCCAGCAAGACCGGAAACGCAACGGAGATCAACGATCCCGCATAGGGCACGAAATTCAGCAGTACGATCAAAACGGCGATCAGTCCTGCGAACTCCAGGCCGACCAGATGCATGCAGACCCAGCTAAGGATGCCGAGCACCACGCCCAGCAGCGCTTTCAATGCCAGGTAGGTGCCGATCTTCGAGTTGATGGCGTCGATCACGGGTTCCATGTCGGCCTTGCCGCGCAAGGCCGAAGAAAGCTTGCGCCGGAATCTTCCCATCTCGATCATGAAGAACACCGTGTACAACATGACGACGAGCGTCGTCGCCATCAGCGAAGAGATGGAGCCGAGGAGCGAGGCGAGAAGCGCCTGAACGTTGATTGTCCCGAGCAGTTCACGGCGAAATGCCGTCCATGTCGGCTCAGTTTCGATATGGAGCAACGCCGCGAGCTTCGTCAGCAAGGCAAGCAGCGTCGCTTCGTACTTCGGCGCCACGGCCATCATCCGGTCGGTATCGGAAAGCAGCAGTTCGATCGCGATCCACGCAGCCACGAGAATGAGCACGGCCGCGCTCCAGTAGCGCACCCCCGCCCGAATGCGCTTGCCCACGTGGGGCACGCGCCGCAGGATTTCGGCCAGACCGTAGATCACGTATGAAGTGATGATCGCGGATGCGATCGGCACCAGCACCGGGCGCCCGATATAAAGCACCCACCCCGAAATGACGGCGATCACGAGCACGCATGTGCAGGTAATGAGGTCCTGTTTCATGGTGTCCCCGGCATTGGGCGCACCGCTTGAACTTCGACGCGACCCACCGTCAATGAAACCATGCTCGCGCGTTGCAGGCGGTTCATCTTCTTCTTTTCACCGGCCATCGCTTTCCTCGCATGCAATGAAATGCCTGGGATGACGAATGACATCGCGAATGGCTTCCAACGGCCAACCGGAAACCAGGACCAGACGAGCCGCTGTGAGACGTTAGCAATCCATCAACGTAAGCGAAGCCATGGGCGAGGCGAAGAATCCTCAATTTCAAGCCTGGTGGCGCGCCAACCGGCGCAGCAATCAGGCCCTGAATTCGCCCTCGATTTCATCGAAGCTTTTCTCGTGCTTGCTGCGCCAACGTGTTACTTCGGCTCGAAATAGACCTTGGGGCTCGATCGGTCGCCACTCCGAAAGACTAGCCGCTTTGCAGCAGACTTGCTCGCTGGCTGGCGAACGCGCGCCATGACCGCGAACGCAGCATCACGCCACGACATTCGTGGCACCCAGCCGTTTCTGGTTGTGCGGACACCGAATTTGCGTGCGGCCCGAAGTCCGCCCTTTTCTTTAAGTTGCGTTTAAGCAGCAAAAAGTACCGTACGCGCTTCTTCCATCATCTTGCTTCATCACAGCCATGAGTATCAGCAAATATCGGCGCGGGGGCGTGATCGCCGGTGTCGCGGTAGCGCTCGCCGGCACCTGGGCCGTCAGCCATCACCGCGCCAGCGCGGACGAGAGCGACAGCGCGAAACCGACTCTTTCCGCGTCGATGCAAAAGGTCGACGACGTCAAAGCGCAAGCGCCGAACTTCTCGGCGATCGCAGCAAAATACGGCCCGGCTGTGGTGCACATCGAGGTCGTCAAGGAAAACCCGGATTCCGCAGACGGCCACTCGGGCGCGCTGGGATCGGGTTTCATCGTGAGCCAGGATGGCTACATCCTGACGAACAATCACGTGGTCGAAGACGCGGACGAGGTGACGGTCAAACTTACCGACGGCCGGACGTTCCCCGCTCGCGTGATCGGCACCAACAAGGCCGGCGACGTGGCCGTGCTGAAAATCGGCGGCAGCGGCTTTCCCACGGTGAAGATCGGCAATCCCGAGAACAGCCACGTGGGCGACTGGGTCGTTGCGATCGGCTCGCCTTATGGCCTCGACAACACCGTGACCTCGGGCATCATCAGTGCGAAGTCGCGCCAGCTCTCCGAAGATAGCCCGACGCACATGATCCAGACCGACGTGCCCGTCAATCCCGGCAATTCGGGCGGCCCGCTCTTCAACCTGGACGGCGAAGTCATCGGCATCAATTCGATGATCTATTCGCGCACGGGCGGCTTTCAGGGCCTCTCGTTCGCGATTCCGATCGACGAGGCCATGCACATGAAGGATCAGATCGTGCAAGGCAGCAACGGCTCGCAATTGGCGCGTGGCTCGCATCCGCGTCTCGGCGTGGCCGTACGTCCGCTCACCGAAGACGAAGCGCAGCAAGTCGGCGCGGACGGCGGCGTGCTCGTCGTGCGCGCAGCGGGTCCGGCACGAGCGGCGGGCATCAGCGCCGGCGACGTCATCGTTGCGGTCAACGGCGTAGAGGTGCGCGACGTCGGGCAATTGCAGCGGATGATCGCGCGCGCCGACGACACCGTATCGATCGTCCTCGACCGTGACGGTCAGCAAGTGACGGTGCAAGCGGAACTCGCGCAAGGCTGATCGCACCGCGCGTCGATCATGGCGGCGCAGCCGTCAGCTGGTCGATGCGCGTGGCGATGTATGGATAGAAAGGATTCCATAGCAAGCGCGTCAGGGCTCCAGAACCCACGATCAGCGCTCCCGTTTCGCCGCGAATCGACTGGGCGCCCAGGTGAATGCCCAGGTCGTCGTCGTTGGGATCGGGCGTGCGGCCGTATAGCGAATCGGTCACCGGGAACGGCAGCGCCACATGCGAGAGCGAATAGACGTCGGCCGGATAGTCGAGGCCGGTGGACTCGACTGTCGCCGCTGTCGCCTCCGGCGCCGTGTTCTGCTCGACCACTTCCGGCGAGCTGGCCGAGCCGTTGGTGAGCACCGTCAGGCGGTAACGCAGCGGCGGCACGGGCACGAGACGGCTCAGCGCATCGCGCATCGAAGCGCGCAGCAACGGGCTCCATTGCGCCGTGCGATTGATGTCGAACAGCACTAGCTCGCTGCCGTTGTCAGGCAGTTGCGCATACAACGAACTGATGAGCGCGCGCGTGCTCACGGTGAAGTCGAGCACAGACTGAAACGTCAGGACGGGCGGCAGCGAGGCCAGTTGCGCGCCGCGCGCCGCCTGTGCCACTTCCTGCTGGATCGTCTGGGTCAGGCGCCACGACTGGCGCGCACCGTTCACAGGAAACGAGTTGTACTTGAAAGGATTGAATTCCGGCACGATGTCGAGCCACGCGGCCTTCGCGAACGGCGGCAGGATTGCCGGCAAGCCCGCCACGCCGGCAAAGCGCGCAAATTGCGTGATGCCGATCATCGGCGAAAGCAGGACGAGGCGGTCCGGCTTCGGCAGGCTCGGGTCCTGCAACGCCTCGAGCGTATATTCGAGCGCGAGCGCACCGCCGTTGGAATAGCCCACGATATGCAGCGGCACACTCGCCGGCACGCGGCGACGCGCCTCGCGCACGGCGAGCCGCGTGGCCGCCTCCCAGTCTTCGGCCGTCACGTCGGTCAGGCTCGACGGCACCGTGCCGTGCCCCGGCAGACGAATCGCCACCACGACGAAGCCATCGCGCTGATAGCGCTGCGCGATGTGCCGCAGGCTATATGGCGAATCGGTCAGCCCGTGCAGCATCACGGCTACGCCGCGCGGCGCCCCTTGCGGCACGAGCGTGAACGAACGGTTCCAGTCCGTGCGAAAGTGGCCCGGGTAAATCGGGCTCCCGGAGAAATAGCGATTGGCGAGGACGCGCTCTTCTTGCGGCAGTTTGTCGGTGACATTTTCTCTGACCGCATCGAACAGGCGATTTTCGTGCGCGATGTAGTCGGCCCACGTCGCCTGATCGATTTCGTGCGCGTGCATTTCCTGCGGCACGTAGGTGTGCCACACACTCAAAGGCGGCTTGCGCTGCGCATCGAATATCCGCACGCCGACCACGCACACGAAAGCCACCAGTGCGACAAGCGAAAGCCGCTTGATCCAGCGCAGCGCCCATGCTCTCGTCATGAAGTTCGCCATGTCGGCTAGCGCGGATAAACCGGCCAGATCAGCGGCACGAGCACGACGGTAATGACGAGTGCGCCGATGGCCGCCGGCACGCCAACCAGGAAAAACTCCTTGAATCCATAGCCGCCGGCGGTGCTGACGAGCGAGTTCACGGGTGTCGAGATTGGCGACATATAGGCCGCCGATGCGGCAATCGCCGTAGTCATCGCGAACGGATACGGCGACGCATGCAGATGCGCCGCCATCGCGATCACCACTGGCGCCATCAGCACGGCTGTCGCCGTCGTGGAGATCACGATGCCCACCACCAGCGTGAGCACGAACACGGCGGCCAGCAAGCCATGCGGGCCCCACTCGCCCGCCACGCGCAGCACGGCGTCGGCGGCGATGTCGATGCCGCCCGTGCGCTGCAGCGCGATCGAGAACGGCAGCATGCCCACGATCAGCACGAGGCTGCGCCAACTGATCGCGCGGTAGGCGCTGTCGAGATTTACGCAGCCCAGAACGCCCATCAGCATGCAGCCAATCAGGCCCGCCAGCACGTTCGGCACCCAGGGCGTGAGCATCAGCGCGATGACGAGCGCCATGCAGCCAATCGCCTGTATCGACTTGTGAGGAACCGGCACGGACGCTTCGCTTTCGATCGGCATCGCGAGACAGACAATGTCGCGCTCCACCGACTGCATCGAGAAAATATGGCTCCACGAGCCCACCACCAGCAGCGTATCGCCGACTTTCAGGCGCGTGGATTGCAGATCGCGCACGAGCGCGGCGTCGGCGCGGCGCAAGCCCACGACCGTGACGCCATGGCGCCTGAGCGTCGCGGAGCTGCGCGCGAGGTTGCCCACGAGCGTCGAATCCGGCGGCACGATCACCTCCGCCATGCCCACGTCGTGAGTCTGATCCGTGAAGTAGGCGCCCGACATGTGGCGCACCTTGAGCGCGTAGCGCTCGCAAAAGGCCTGCACGTCGAAGCCCGCGGCATCCACGTCGAGCAGCAGCACGTCGTCGGGCGCGATGCTGCTGTCCGCCGTGGCGAGCAGCACCGTCGTGCCCATGCGCGCGCGCCGCTCGATCGCCACGACGTGCGCCACGGGGTCGTCGTCCAGTCCGCAGCGCCCGAGTGTCTGCCCCACGAGCGGAGAGTTCTCCCGCACCTGCAGGCGGAACGCGCGCCCCTGGAGCGAATAGCGCGCAACCCAGTCGTTCAGCGAAGGCCGCACCGGCGCCTCGTCGTTTCCCGAACCGCGCAGAAAGCGGCTGGCAAACAGCATGTAGGAAATGCTCGCGGCGAGAATCGGCACGCCAACCGGCGTGATGGCGAAAAAGCTGAAGCCCGGGAGGCCGCGATAGATGAGCGCACTGTTGATGACGAGATTCGATGTCGTGGCAACGAGCGTGAGCATGCCGCTCGTCAGCGCGGCCATGCTCAGCGGCATGAGCAGCCGGGCGCGCGACACGCCCGATTCGCGCGCAATGCGCAGCACGATGGGGATGAAGATCGCCACGACGGCCGTCGAGCTCATCATCGAGCCCATCATGCCGACGATCAGCATGATCAACGTGACGAGGCGGCGCTCGTCCGAGCCGCCGCGCGCGATCAGGTAGTCGCCCACGCGCTGCGCGACCCCCGTGCGCGCGAGCCCGTCGCCCAGCACGAACAGCGCCGCGATGAGGACGATATTCGCGTCCGCGAAGCCCGCCAGCGCCTGGTTGACCGTCACGACGCCCGACAAGGGCAGCGCGATGATCATGATGAGCGCCACTGCGTCCGCGCGAGGCCGGCCGATCAGGAACATCACGATCGCGCAGACCAGACAGCCGACGGTCATCAAAAGGTCGGAAGACATGATTTCGCTACGCCTCTTGAAAGGGCCCGGGAAACCACTGCTACCGCAAATAGTGACGGATTTATGAAATCGCGTGCGCGCGAATCCATATGTCACTGTTTTTACTACATTTTTCGTAGAAACGAGTCAGCTGTGCGCAGCGAGCAGGGAAACGCGGTTGCGCCCCTGGTGCTTGGCCTGGTACATCGCCTGATCCGCCTCGTCGAGCAACGTGCGCGCGAGGGCTTCAGGTGTCCCGGCTGCCGCTGCCCCGGCGTTCAGCTGATACGCGGCAACGCCAATCGACACGCTGAGCGCGATGCGCGCGCCCTGGTCGTCATGCAGCTCGATGGCCTCGATCGCGCGGCGGATACGCTCGGCAACGGCCAGCGCGTCGTGCAGATCGCACATGAGCAGCGCGACGAACTCTTCGCCGCCGTAGCGCGACACGGTGTCCCCCACGCGCACGTGCTGCTTCAGGCAGGTGCCGACGGCGCCCAATGCGAGATCGCCCAGCGCGTGGCCGTGGGTGTCGTTGATCTGCTTGAAATGATCGATGTCGATGAACAGGCACGACATGGGCGCCGCATGAGCGCTCGCGCGCCGTATTTCCTGGTGCAGACGCTCGTCGAAGTAGCGGCGGTTCGACAGGCCCGTGAGCGGATCGGTCACGCCGGTCGTGCGCAGATGCTCGCGATGCGCGACGTTGTCGAGGCTGGCCGCCGCGACGCTGGCAAAGCGCGTGAGCAGATCGGTCGCCATGCTGGCATCGAAGCGCTCGGGGTCTTCGCTCGCAACGCACAGATACCCGAGCACCTGCGCGCGATTGACCAGCGGCAGCACGATCGCGCTGCCCGTTGCGGCCTGCGCGCCGAAGAATGTCTCGCCCGTGGCGGGGTCGAGCTCGCTCACGCGGCCAAGCCAGGGGCGATGTGCCACGCACAGCCGGGACAACGCCAGGCCGCCCTGGACCCCGGTTTTCAGGTTCGCCTCGAGGTCGGCGCGGCCGCATCCGGATTCGAGCAGGTCGCGCAGCAGCGGCGCGCGGCCGTCGAGCCAGATCGTGACCGAGGTGAGCCGAAGCACCTCGGGCAGGTAGACGAACGCCCCTTCGAGAAAGGCGCCCCAGTCGTGCGCACCGATCAGGCGCAGCTCGACTTCCTGGAAGCACTTCAGCGCGCGCTCGTTACGCTGCACGGTTTCGATCAGCGCGGCAAGATCCGCAGCAGGCTGGGTCCTGGTGTGTGTCACGATGCATCGAGAATAATCCGAACACTCGTATTACGGCAGCTTCGGTCCGGACTTGAGCGAAAGAAGCCGCCCCGCCCCCGGCATGGGCGACTGAGCGGAAACCCCGCGGTCTAGCGGGCGTGCTCCTGCCGAAGACACACGTCGCCTTTACGTTTGGCGATCGCCGCGCTCCTCGCGGCATAGTCCTCGGAGAAGGCCCGCTGTTCGAAGCAGGGCGCCGATGTCGCGAGCAGCGCATCGACCGTCGCGAACTGTTTGTTGAACACCCACGGCCGGCGTGCGAGCGCGCGGTCGTTGAGCCAATAGGGACTCCAGTCGCGCGTCGTCTCGATGATCTCGCGCGCGAATTCTGGTCCGTACTCGAGGCCACCCTCGATCACGACATCGATATACGACTCGACGAGCGGAAAACTCGCGTCCGGCACCGGAAGCCCTTCGCCCGGCGCCTTGCCTTCGACTTTCGGCACGTAGACCCAGACAGTCCCCTGCGCCGGCAGCGGTTGCCATGACACGGCCTCGATGAGCGCGCGCGGCACCTCGACGCGCACGTAGCCCTTCTCGCGTTCGTCGAACGCGGACATGTCGTTGCCGACAACGGGATAGATCACTCCATTGATCGTCATCGGCGCCTCGCCCTTGAACGGACGCCGCAGGCCGAGCGCCGTGAACCCCGAGCGCGCGCGGTCATTCCAGCTGCGCACATAGCCGAACGCCGCCGAAACGCGCACCGGAATCGCAGCAACCGGCTTGCCGGCCGTGGACTCGTGCGATGGCGTGTTGATGAGCGAGCCGTAGCCGAAAATGAACTGCGTCGGCGGATCGGGAAGACGCGCTCCCCAGAAGTCGGTGGTCTGCGCGTGCGCCGCCGAAACGACGAGCGCCAATGCCACGACGAATCGCCGGATCATTTGAGTCCAACATTCCAGAACTGGGTTGGACCGAACGGATCGATCTTGAAGCCCGTCACGTTCTTGCGCATTGGCTGGAAAACGGTCGAATGCGCGATAGGCGTGAACGGCACTTGCTGCTTGAAGATCTCCTGCGCCTGCATATAGTAGGCGGTGCGCGCCGAGATGTCGGTTGTGGCACGGCCTTTCTGGATCAGATCCTCGAATGGCGGGTAGCACCACTTGGAAAAGTTGCTGCCGTTCACCGACGCACAGCCGAGAAGCACCCCAAGCCAGTTGTCCGGATCGCCGTTGTCTCCAGTCCAACCGATCAGTATTGCGTCGTGCTCGCCCGCATGCGCACGCTTGATGTATTCGCCCCACTCGTAAGTGACGATCTTGGCGTGCACGCCGATCTTTTCCCAATCCGCCTGGATCATCTCCGCCATCAGTCGCGCATTGGGGTTGTAAGGGCGTTGCACAGGCATCGCCCACAGCGTGATGTCAAAGCCGTTCGGAAATCCCGCCTTTGCGAGCATGTCCTTCGCCTTGTCCGGATCGTAAGGCGCATCCTTGAGCGCTTTGTTGTAGGACCACTGGGTGGGCGGCATCGGGTTTGTCGCCAACTGCCCAGCCCCCGCATACACCGAATCGATAATCGCCTTCTTGTTGATCGCCATGTCGAGCGCCTGTCTTACCTCGACCTTGTCGAGAGGCTTGTGTGTCGTGTTGTACCCCAGTAACCCGAGATTGAAGCCGACCTGGTGTAGCACCTGCAACTCTGGATCGCTCTCCAGCGATGCGATGGCTTGTGGTCGAGGGTACGTCATGACCTGGCATTCGTTCTTGATCAGCTTCTGCTCACGCACAGCAGCGTCCGGTGTGATCGAAAAGATCAGCTTGCTCACCCGCACAACGCCCGGCTTCCAGTAGTCAGGGTTGCCGTCGAAGCGAATCGTCGCATCCTTCGTATAACTGACGAAGATGAACGGACCCGTTCCCACGGGGTAAAGGTTGATATCGGACGCCTTGCCGGCCTTCATCAGTTGATCGGCGTATTCGGCCGAGATGATCGATGCGAACGGCATCGCCAGTTCCGAGAGGAATGGTGCGTTCACCGTCTTCATGGTGAAGCGCACGGTGTAGGGATCGAGCGCTTCGATCTTCGAGATGCTCTCATTGAGTCCCATGTCCTTGAAATACGGAAACTGGACGGGGTACGCATTGCGAAACGCATTGTTCGGGTCGAACATCCGCTCGAAAGTCAGCATGACGTCATCGGCGTTGAACTCGCGCGTGGGCTTGAAGAACGACGTCGTATGGAACTTGACGCCATGGCGCAGGTGAAACGTATAGGTCAGGCCATCCGGTGAAATCTCCCAAGATTGCGCGAGACCCGGCTCGACTTTTGTGCCGCCATGCTCGAATTCGACGAGGCGGTTGTAGACCGTGTACGACGCGGCCGAGAATTCGAGGCCAGTCGTGTATTGTGCCGAGTCAAAACCCGCCGGGCTGCCTTCCGAACAGAACACGAGCGTCTTGTCCGGCAATACCGCGGCGGATGCCGGTGCGCTCAATATCGTTGCAAGGATTCCGAAAGAAAACAAAAGCGACGTAAGAGGATAAAGGCATAGCCTGCGGCAGGATGACATGTACGCTCTCCCATACATTTTTAATTAAAAACGGTGCTCGATCACTGCATCCACCAAACAACAGTAGCTTAGTCAATATCCGTCGACGCACAGTGTGGGGAAAACCGGGTTTCCAGGCACATTTCTCCATTGCCCAGGTGTGGGCGCAGCGATCGATTCGCGAATGATGTTCAAGGCCGCTTCCGGAATGCGCATTGCGCTGCTGGAAGTGACGCCCCGAGGCCATTATTGATGTAGCGGAACAACTGAAGTGTCGCGACCTGCGGTAGTTGCGCGCTGAAAGTCGTCCAGAATGCCATTCACTCCCCCGCGCGTCTGGAAATCCGCCTCGCAAGGGCCATTTCTCGCGCCCAGTCACGTCTCCCAGGAAAGCAATGAAGCAACCGCTCAGAATCGATTTTGTCTCCGATATCGCGTGCCCGTGGTGCGCCATCGGCCTCTCCTCGCTACAAGTTGCACTGTCGCGCCTCGGCGACACTGTCGACGTCGAATTGGTCGCGCATCCGTTCGAGCTGAATCCGCAGATGGTGAGCGAAGGCGAAGTGCTGGTCGAGCACATCGGCAGGAAATATGGACGCACGCCGCAACAGGTGGCAGAGGCGCAGGCCGAACTGCGCGAGCGCGGGGCGAAGGTGGGATTCCAATTCGGCAAGCGCGAGCGCATCTATAACACCTTCGATGCGCACCGCCTCCTGCATTGGGCCAACCTCCAGGGCAAACAGGTAGCGCTCAAAGAGGCGCTCCTGAAGTCCTATCATGGCGAGGGCAAATCCACTAGCGACCATGATGTTCTCGTCGAGGCCGCGCAATCGACAGGACTCGATGCTGCAGAGGCTCGCGCCGTCCTGCAAAGCGACGCTTATGCGAGCGAGGTGCGTGCAGAAGAAGCGAAATATCAGAACATGGGAATCCATTCGGTGCCGTCCATCATTTTCAACGACCGCTATCTGCTGACCGGCGCGCAACCCGCCGAGGCATTCGAGCAAGCTATCCGGCAGATTCTTTCGGAGAGGTGATCGAATCTGGCTGCGAGACCCGGCCTCGCCTCAGCCGATCGGAGAGGCCGGTTTTTTTCGCATGGCCGCCGGATTCGTTGCGCACCGCCAAGCGCACGTGATTTGCGAAACCGGATTCGCCGCGCGACGTGAAGCGCGCGGCGAATCGGCACTGGCGCGGACACTCCTTCGTCGATCGTGGCATCGATTGAAGCGCCCATGAAGCAGTTCAGTTCGGTACGCACATGTGCGCCCTCCTGCATCGACGGCCCGGACGTTTTGCTCGCGCAGAATGTGCACCTTGTGGCCCGGCACTGCGCAAGCGAGGGCGCGCCTCTCGGCGGCAGGAAAGCTGACACCCAGATAGTGCAACGTTTCCGGCGTATGGAACCGAACGCCCCGGCAAAGCCGGGCAGGCAGCCAGAGCACGCAGCTGTCGAGCCGCCCTCCCCGACAAGTCCCCGACACCGGCCTCGAATGTCCTTCGAGCATGCCGGAACCCGTCTCCCCCACGATCCGAGCGGACCATCACCGCTGCCCGGCATCTGAAACCTTTTCGCAAGCTTGCGCACGATGCACGGGATACGTGCACCAATCCGGGCCCATCGCGACCCAGACTGGATCACGGGCGCAAGCCGTCCCGACGCTCACGCCAACGTGAAAAGCCTTGTCCCGCAGGGACTTCAGGCCAATCCCCCGTAGCTGGCACAGTTGCTGCTAACTTGAGTCCCAACTTGTATTCAAGATTGAACTCATGTTTAAAGACACCCGTATCAAGGTCCGTGCCCTGCTCGAGTCCTATGCCAGCGAAAGCACGACGCCTCGTAAAGTCGTCGAGACGCTCATAGCCAGGATCGAAACCTCCAGTCGCCCCGAAGTCTGGGTATCGCGCGTGAGCGCCGCCGATCTCGCCAGCCGCGCCGCCGCGCTCGAAGAAGCGCACGCGCGTCTGGGCGCCGCCGTCTTCGAGCGCATGCCGCTCTTTGGCGTTCCGTTCGCGGTGAAGGACAACATCGATGTCGCGGGCATGCCGACCACCGCGGCCTGCGATGCCTTCGCGTACACGCCCGGCACGTCGGCGTTCGCCGTCGACCGGCTGCTCGACGCCGGCGCGATCCTCGTCGGCAAGACGAATCTCGACCAGTTCGCGACAGGCCTCGTCGGCACGCGCTCGCCATATGGCGGCGTGCGACAGTTCGAATCCGATGCGCACATCTCCGGCGGATCGAGTTCGGGTTCGGCAGTCGCGGTTGCGGCCGGGCTCGTCGCGTTTTCGCTCGGCACCGATACCGCCGGCTCGGGGCGTGTGCCCGCGGGCTTCAACGAACTCGTGGGCCTCAAGCCGACACCTGGCCTCGTGAGCAAGAGCGGCGTGGTACCGGCATGCCGGAGCCTCGACTGCGTCTCGATCTTCGCGCACGATGTCGGCGACGCGTGGCAGGTCCTGCTGCAGATGGCGAAGTACGACAGGCAGGACGGCTACGCGCGCCGCGTACCGTCACTCGGACTTGCCCATGCACCGGTGCGCCTCGCTGTGCCGGAGCCGTTGACGTTCTTCGGAGACGCGCACGCGCAGCACGCCTTCGCAGCCACGCTCGATACGATCGCCACACGCCTTGCGCTAACGCCGGTACAGGTGCCGTTCGAACCCATGCAGCGAACCGCGGCGCTCCTGTACGACGGCCCCTGGGTGGCCGAGCGACGTGCGGCGCTCGGTTCCTTCTTCGAAACTCATCGCGCCGATATCAATCCCGTCGTCGCCGAAGTCATCGCGAAGGCGGACAGCTACAGCGCCGCCGACGCGTTCAACGGACAGTACGCGCTTGCCGCACTGCGCCGCGAAGTCGAAGCGCTGTTCGAGACAGTCGATGTCCTGATCGTGCCGACCACCCCCACCCATCCGACCTTCGACGACGTGCACGCGGACCCGATCCGCGCGAACAGTCAGCTTGGCGTCTATACCAACTTCGTGAATCTGCTCGATATGTGCGCGCTCGCTGTGCCGGGCGTGCGTCGGGCGGATGGCCTGCCCGCGGGGGTCACGCTTATCGCTCCTGCGGGGGCCGACCAGCGGCTCGCCGTACTCGGCGCGCAGATCCAGGCGCTCTTCATGGCCCACGCCGCAGCCGACGACGCGACCCCCATCGCCGCGAAACCCCTCCCGTTCGAAGAGCCGACGGTGACGCTCGCCGTAGTCGGCGCGCATCTGCGCGGGCAGCCTTTGTGCTGGCAACTGCTAGAGGCTGGTGCGCGTTTTGTCGAGACGACCCGCACGTCTTCCCAATACCGGCTCTATGCGCTCGCCGGCACGACGCCGGCCAAGCCCGCACTGGTACGTACACCGAACGAACCTGGCCAGCCCATCGAGATCGAGCTCTGGGAGGTGCCCGTGCGCAACTTCGGCGCCTTCGTCGCCCAGGTGCCGGCGCCGCTCGGCATCGGCAACGTGCAGACGGCCGACGGGCGCACAGTCAAGGGCTTCATCTGCGAGCCTGCGGCGGTCGGACCGGGCAGCGGCGCGCACGACATCACCGCGTTCGGCGGCTGGCGCGCGTGGCTCGCCATTGCGGCTGAAGCGCAAACCCCACCTGCTTTGCAGGACTAAATTCAACGCATTGATTTCACGAGGAATCCAGCCATGACCAACCGTCGCAATTTTCTCAAGGGTGCCGGCGCTCTCGCCCTCGGCAGCGCGTTCCCGTTCGACCTGGCCTTCGGCGCGGAGCCGCTCACGGTCGGCGTCATCTACGTCGGCTCACGCGGCGACTACGGCTACAACCAGGCCCAGGCGCAGGCGGCCGCCGTCATCAAGAAGCTGCCTAACGTGAAGGTCGTCGAGGAAGAGAACGTGCCCGAGACCGTCGCCGCGCAAAAGTCGATGGAGGCAATGATCGAGCAGGACGGCGCGACGCTGATCTTCGCGACCTCGTTCGGCTACTTCGATCCGCACGTGCTGAAGATGGCCGCGAAATATCCGAAGGTTCGCTTCGCACACTGCGGCGGCCTGTGGAAGAGCGGCAATCCGGCCAACATCTCGAGCTATTTTGGCTACATCGACGAATGCCAGTACCTGAACGGCGTCGTGGCGGGTCATGCGAGCAAGACGAAGAAGCTTGGCTTCGTCGCGGCCAAGCCCATTCCGCAGGTCCTGCGCAACATCAACTCGTTCACGCTGGGCGCGCAGTCGGTGGATCCGTCGATCACCACGCACGTGATCTTCACGGGCGACTGGTCCATGCCGGTGAAGGAGGCGGAAGCCGCGAACAGCCTCGTCGATCAGGGTTGCGACGTCCTCACGTGCCACGTGGATGGACCGAAGGTCGTGATCGAGACGGCCGAAAAGCGTGGCGCGATGAGCTGCGGTTACCACGCAAGCCAGGCGGCGCTCGCGCCGAAGGGCTATCTGACCGGCGCCGAATGGGACTGGGCGACGCCCTACAAGCTGCTCGTCGCCAACGCGCAGACAGGCAAGCCGCAACCCAACGTCCTGCGCGGCGGCCTGTGCGAAGGCTTCGTGAAGATGTCGCCGTACGGTGCGAAGGTGACGCCCGATGCCCGCGCAAATGCCGATGCAGTCAAGGCGAAGATGGTCGCGGGCAACTACGTGATCTTCAAGGGGCCGATGAAGGACAACAAGGGCGGTAGCGCCATTGCAGCCGGTACGGGCTACGCGCAGACCGATATCGCGCTCGAAAGCATGAACTACCTGGTTGCCGGAGTGGTTGGCCAGATTTGAGGATCGAATGCGTCCTCGCCAGGAGTTGTGATGTCCGTTTCCCTTTCTCCCGCTCACGGGCGGCCGCGAAGACTGCCTGCAGGCGTCGCGCGTTTGCTGCTTGCCGTGTTGCCCGCGCTGCCTACGGTGTGTGCCATCGTGGCGACGCTCGTGCTTTTTGGCGCCTTCCTGCTCGCTCAGGGGCAACCGGCCGCTGACGCACTTGGCCTCATCGCCAAAGGCGCGTTCGGCTCGTCGTTCGCATGGCAGAACACCCTGCTGCGCGCCGCGCCGCTCATGCTCACGGCGCTATGCGTCGCGCTGCCCGCCCAGGTCGGCCTGATCGTGATTGGCGGCGAAGGCGCGCTCGCGCTCGGCGGCCTCGCTGCGGCCGTCGTGCCGCAGTGCCTGCCGCACGCCACGCCGTGGTTCGTCGCCACGCCATTGATGGCCATCGCCGGCATGCTGGCGGGCGGCCTGTGGATCAGCGCAGTGGGCGCGATGCGCCAATGGCGCGGCGTCAACGAGACCATCAGCAGCCTGCTGATGTCGTACATCGCGATTGCGGTCTTCAAGTTTCTGGTCGAAGGACCGTTGCGCGATCCCGCCAGCCTCAACAAGCCCTCGACGCTGCCCGTGCCCGACGCCATGACCATCGGCTCGCTGCCGGGTCTCGACGTGCACTGGGGCCTTTTCTGGGGCGCGCTCGCGTGTCTCGGCGCCTGGGTGCTCGTGCGTCACAGCACGCTCGGCTTTGCCATGCGCGTGACGGGTGGCAACGTGCGTGCGGCGCGTCTCGTCGGCCTGCCGGTGGGCGGGCTCGCGCTCGCGGCCTGTGCGCTCGGCGGGGCATCGGCGGGGCTTGCCGGGATGTTCGAAGTCGCGGCCGTGCAAGGCAGCGCGAATGCGTCGCTGCTCTCGGGCTACGGCTATGCGGGCATCCTGGTGGCGTTCGCAGCGCGCCAGAATCCGTTCGCCGTGATCGTCTGCGCGCTGATGGTGGGCGGCATCGAGGCGAGCGGAAGCCTGTTGCAACGCCGCCTCGACCTGCCCGACGCCGCCACGCTCGTGTTGCAGGGCCTGCTTTTCGCGAACCTGCTGGCGTGGGAGGCGCTCGGTCCCCGCCTTGCCGCCTGGCGCGTGAAGCTGCAGGCCGCCGCGCTCGAAGCCACTTCCGTTTCACTGGAACGTACCCACCATGTCTGACCTCCATTCGCCCATTGCGGTGCTGCTGCTTTCGCTTTTCGCGGGCGCCATCCGCGTGAGTACACCTTATCTGTTCGTGAGCCTCGGCGAGTGCCTCACCGAGAAGGGCGGCCGCGTGAACCTCGGCCTCGAGGGGATTCTCGTCTCCGGCGCCATGTGCGGCTACGCGGGCTCGTATCTCTCGGGCTCGCCCTGGATCGGCGTGCTCGCGGCGGCAGCGGCAGGTCTCGTGCTCGGCTGCCTGCATGGGCTCGTCTGCTCGCTGCCGCGCGTTTCCGATATCGCGTTCGGCATCGCGCTCATGCTGTTTGGCACCGGCCTCGCGTTCTATCTCGGCAAGCCGTTCATCGAACCGCAGGCGCCTATGCTCCCGTCGATCGATCTCGGCGCGTGGGCAGCCTCGCCGCAGGTGCACAACGCGCTGCACATCAACCTGCTCTTCGTGATTGGCGTCGTGCTCGCCGTCGTCCTGCAGTGGGGCCTGCGCTCGATGCGCTGGGGCATGACGCTGCGACTCGTGGGCGAGAACGCCGAAAGCGCCCGAGCGATGGGCTATCCCGTCACGCGCGTGCGCGTCATGGCGACGGCGGTGGGTGGCCTCTTCGCGGGCGTGGGCGGCGCCTATCTCTCGCTCGTCTATCCCGGGAGCTGGAACGAAGGGCTCTCCAGCGGCCAGGGCCTCATGGCCGTCGCGCTCGTGATCTTCGCGCGCTGGCAGCCGCTGCGCTGTCTGTGGGCCGCGCTGCTGTTCGGCGCCGCCGGCGCGCTCGGTCCAGCCCTGCAGGCAATCGGTGTGACCAGCGGCTACTACCTCTTCAACGCCGCGCCTTACGTGCTGACGTTGGCGCTCATGATCGTCAACTGCCGTCCCGATCGCACATTGGCGGGCGCGCCTGGCGAACTGAGCCTCACGCGCTGAACGTAAAGGCGCACGCCGCCTGACCGAACGAACGAACGAATCCAGAATCGCGCGCGCTCCCGAAAGCGCGTGCTCGGAGAATGAAAATGACTCAGTACATCGAAGCTCGTCCTTACCCCTGGCCCTACGACGGCAACCTGCGGCCCGACAACACGGCGCTCGTCATCATCGACATGCAGACCGACTTCTGCGGCTACGGCGGATACGTCGACAAGATGGGCTACGACCTCTCGCTCACCCGCGCCCCGATCGAGCCGATCAAGCGTGTTTTGGGCCTCATGCGCGGACTCGGTTTCACGATCATCCACACGCGTGAAGGGCATCGCCCGGACCTCTCCGACCTGCCCGCGAACAAGCGCTGGCGCAGCCGCCAGGCGGGCACGAACGGCGTCGGCATCGGCGACGACGGGCCGTGCGGCCGCATTCTCGTGCGCGGCGAGCCGGGCTGGGAGATTATCGAGGAACTCGCGCCGCTGCCAGGCGAGATCATCATCGACAAGCCCGGCAAGGGCTCGTTCTGCGCGACGGACCTGGAGCTGATCCTGCGCACGCGCGGTATTGCCAACCTCGTGCTCACGGGCATCACGACCGATGTGTGCGTCCACACGACAATGCGTGAGGCGAACGACCGAGGTTTCGAATGCACCCTGCTCGCCGACTGTTGCGGCGCCACTGACAAGGGCAATCACGAAGCCGCGCTCAACATGGTCCTCATGCAGGGCGGCGTGTTCGGCACGGTCTCCGATTCGGCAGCGCTCGTCGCCGCCCTGGAGCGCTGATCATGGCTACCGCGACGCGCGCACTTGGCGTCGAGGTGATCGGCGCGAGCAAGTCGTTCGGTGCGTTCCGTGCGCTCGACGACGTCACGCTCAAGGTGGCGCCCGGAACCGTCCACGCCCTGCTCGGCGAGAACGGCGCGGGCAAGAGCACGCTCGTGAAGGGTCTCGTCGGCTATGGCGTGCTCGACGAAGGCGATATTCTGGCCGACGGGCGCGAGGTGCATATTGCGTCCCCGCGCGACGCCCAGGCGCTCGGCATCGGCATGGTCTATCAGCACTTCACGCTGGCGGCCGGGCTTACCGTCGAGGAGAACCTGGTCCTCGCGCGCGGCAAGCTGCCATGGAGGATCGACTGGACGGCCGAGCGCACCGCGCTCGAAGCGTTCATGCGCCAGATGCCGTTTCGCCTCGAACTCGCGGCTCCCGTGTCGTCTCTCGCGGCCGGAGAGAAGCAGAAACTCGAAATCCTCAAGCAACTGTACCTGCAGCAACGCTTCCTGATTCTCGACGAGCCGACTTCCGTGCTCACACCCCAGGAAGCCGACGAAGTACTCGGTCTGATGCGTGCGCTCGCCTCGCGTGGCGAGCTCACCGTATTGATGATCACGCACAAGTTCCGCGAAGTGATGGCCTATGCGGACAACGTGACCGTGCTGCGCAAGGGGCGGTTCGTCGGCACCTGCGCGGTTGCCGACACTGACCGCGACCGGCTGGCCACCTGGATGATGGGCAGCGACGCGAGCGCCGAAACGCGTGAGGGCGCCACTGAAGACACTGGCGAGGCAAGGATTGCGCGCCGGCCGCACTCGCCCGACGCACCGGTGCGCCTCGCGCTCTCGAACCTTTCGGTGGTTGACGACCGCGGGCACGCCGCCGTGCGCGAGGCATCGTTGAGCGTGCGCGCAGGCGAAATTCTCGGGCTCGCGGGTGTCTCCGGCAATGGCCAGAAGGAACTGATCGAAGCACTCGTTGGCCAGCGCAAGGTCGAGTCGGGTGAGATGAGCGTAGAGGGCGCGCCCTATGCCGCGACGCGCGAAGCGATGACTCGCCTGAGCGTGTACGCCCTTCCCGAGGAGCCGCTGCGCAATGCGTGCGTCGCCGGCATGAGCGTGGCCGAAAACATGGCGCTGCGCGATTTCGACCGCGCACCGCTGCGGCGGTGGGGATGGCGGCTCGACCGCCGCGCCATGCGTGCACGCGCCGAGGGGCTTATCGCCGAGTTCAACGTGAGGCCGCCACTGCCCGAGCGCGCCATCGGCACGCTTTCCGGCGGCAACGTGCAGCGCGCCGTGCTGGCGCGCGAGCTTGGGCAGGCCGTGAACGTGCTGATCGTTGCGAATCCCGTGTTCGGGCTCGACTTTGCCTCCGTGGCCGACATCCACGCCCGCATTCTCGCGGCGCGCAACGCCGGTGCGGCCGTGCTGCTCGTGAGCGAAGACCTCGATGAACTGCTGGAACTCGCCGATCGTATCGTCGTGATGGCCGAAGGACGGCTCGTCTACGAGACGGTGGCAAGCGAGGCGGATCGCGTAGTGCTTGGGCGTCACATGGCAGGTCATGGCGACGAAGGCAACGCACAGGCAGCCGAGACGGCAGTGCTGCACGCGAGCGCCTGAGCGAAACTCGAACGACACACAAGACAAAGGGAGAAGGACAGCGATGACAACCATCACCGGCGCAAAACCCGCGCCGTTCACGTTCGATGCGCGCCACACGGCGCTCATCGTCATCGACATGCAGCGTGATTTCATCGAGCCGGGTGGCTTCGGCGAGGCGCTAGGCAACGACGTGTCGCTGCTCGCCGACATCGTGCCGACGGTCGAGCGGCTCATCGCGCATGCACGCTCGGCGGGCTGGCAGGTCGTGCACACGCGCGAATCGCACGCGCCCGACCTCTCCGACTGCCCGCCGGCCAAACGCCTGCGCGGCACGCCGAATGCGCGCATTGGAGACGAGGGACCGATGGGCCGCATCCTCGTGCGCGGCGAGCCCGGCAACGCGATCATCGATACGCTGAAGCCGCTCGAAGGCGAACTCGTCATCGACAAGCCCGGCAAAGGCGCTTTCCATGCAACGCGGCTCGGCGAAGCACTGTCGATGCGCGGCATCACGCACCTCGTGTTCGCGGGCGTGACGACCGAGGTTTGCGTTCAGACTTCGATGCGCGAAGCGAACGATCGTGGCTACGAGTGTCTGCTGATCGAGGATGCAACGGCTAGCTACATTCCCGCGTTTCGTGAAGCCACGATCGCGATGATTCATTCGCAGGGCGGCATCGTCGGCTGGACCGCCCCGCTCGACGCACTGCTGGAGGCAGCCTGATGACGCTGGAATTGAACCGATCCGAGGTCGTTGCTCAGGTGGAGTCGGCTTTCGAGGCTTACGAACGTGCACTCGTCGACAACGACGTCGAGACGATGAACACACTCTTCTGGGACTCTCCTGAGACCGTGCGCTACGGCATCGCTGAAATCCAGCATGGCGGCGAGGCGATCCGCCGCTGGCGGGAGACCTGCGTGCCGGTGCCGCGCTCACGGCGGCTGCATCGCACCGTGGTGACGACATTCGGCGCCGACTACGCCACGGTAAGCACCGAATTCACGAGCGACGCCACGCCATTGACGGGCCGCCAGATGCAGACGTGGGCACGCCTGCGCGAGAAAGGCGCCGCGTTCGGCGGCTGGACGATCGTGGCGGCGCACGTGAGCCTCATCGAACCTGTCTGAGCATGGACACTAAGCGCGGATAATAGGGAACTGGCCTGCGTCGCCCGCCATCGCGCCGACGCGCCGCAAAACTCTCGACGTTTTTTACAGCCGACTCATGGACGACTTGCCCGAAGTGGCCGCCGAAGCCTGCGCAGCACCTGGTGCGAAGGTGGCCTATAGCGCGAACCCGCTTGCAGAACAGGTGTATCAGCTGATCAAGCAGGACATCTTCAGCTTTCGCCTGTTTCCTGGCGACCGCTTTTCCGAGAACGACATCGCCCAGCACTACGGCGTATCTCGCACGCCAATGCGCGACGCCCTGTTCCGCCTGCTGCGCGAAGGGTATCTCGAAGTGGGGTTCCGGCGCGGCTGGAAGGTCTGCGATATCGACTTCAACCGGCTCGACCAGCTCTACGACCTGCGCATCGTGCTCGAACTGGCGGCGCTCGAGCGGCTCTCCGGCGTCCCCCACAACGCCATGGACGAGCTGCGCGCCATATGGTGCGTCGAAGAAGGCGAGCGCGAAAGCGATCCGGCCGCGATGTTCGCGCTGGACGAGCGTTTTCATTGCGGCCTCGTGAGCGCGGCCGGCAACGACGAGATGCTGCGCGTGCATAACGAGGTCACCGAGCGCATACGCATCGTACGGCGGCTCGATTTTCTCAAGGCCCATCGCACGAGCGCGACCTACGACGAGCATTCGACGATGCTCAACCTCATCGATCGCAGCAAGTTTGCCGAAGCGAGCATCCTGCTGCGCGCTCACATTACGCAGAGCAAGCTGGAGGTGAGAAAGATCACACTGTCAATGCTCGCGACCGCGCGCGACGAGAAGCTGCCTTTCGTCAGCTAGGTCTGCGCCGCCTGGGCGCATCAGGTTGTTCATCTCGGTTCCCGGGGCCTCTGTGCCCCAGGGCTTCAGACATTTTCTTGCCTCTGCGCTCTGGCGCGTGCAAAGACCGCCTGAAAGCCGTTCACGCGCAAAGGCCCCTCGAACTTCAGTCGGCGCTCGATACGCCCGCCTGATCGACCGGACCTATCGCGGTCAGAAAATATTGATGCAGCGCATCGGCCGAACGGTTCCCCAGCGCGCAGGTCCGCTCACACCAGTCAGCCTCGACAGGCCATTGACCATCAAGGACCTGCGGGTAGATCTGCTGCACATGCGCGTGCAAGGCTTTCGCGCCGAGATTGCCGCTGTTGCCGAGCAGCAGGTGCAACGTCACTTGCGTGGCCCGGAAATCGCGCGCCTCTACGCTGCCCGCAAGCTGCGTCAACAGGGAGCGCAAATGCGCGACGCCCTTGAGGAAAGCATGATCCAGCATGTCGAGCGACGCGAGTTCCTCCAGGTGCGCCGCATCGAGCAGGTCGTGCTGTGCGAGCGCCGGCTGCTTGCCTGCCCGAATGGCAGCCGCTGCTGGACGCTCCCTCTTCTCCGGGACGGGCGCGAGGCGCGAGTGCGCAAACTGTCGCGCGAGACAGGCATAGAGGACGCCGACCTGCACGGGTTTGGTCATCACCTCGTTCATGCCCGCCGCAAGACAGGCTCGGACTGCGTCCATATCGGACTGGCCAGTCAACGCCACAATGGGCATGTCTGCATACTCGTCCACGCGGGCGCGAATCCAGGTTGCTGTCTCCACGCCCCCCATACCGGGCATGTTCATGTCCATCACGATGGCGTCGACGGTCCTTTCGCCCTGCAGGCGGCGCAGCACTTCCTCTCCGTTTTCCGCCTCCACGACGCTCGCGCCACATCGCTCGAGATAGCTCTTCGCGACCATCCTGCTGTAGGTGTCGTCGTCCGCGACGAGAATCGTCTTGCCCGCGAAGCCATCGAAGCGCGGGTGGCGCAAATGCCGATCGCCGCTTTCCATGAGCGTCTGCAGCGTGCTCACCAGTTCCACCATGCGTGTGGACTTGCTGATCGTGGCGTCCATGCCGGCTCCCTGCGCAAGCACACGAGCCAGCGTGTGATCCTCGCCCGTATAACCGACAACAAGCGGGCTCCAGGCAGCAAGATCGGGATCGGAGCGGATCTTCTCCGTGGTCGTGTAGCCGTCCAGACCCGGCATGTTGATGTCCATCAGCACGAGATCGTAGGTGGAACTTTGTCGAAGGAGCGTCAACGCCCGTTCACCGCTTTCCGCTTCGGCAACCTGGGCACCCACTCCGGAAAGCGCGTGACAGACTTTCTCACGCATGACCGCGTCATCATCCACGAGAAGAATCGTCTTCCCGGTGAAGAACGCCGTTGCGCGCACAACAAGCTGCTGCCGGTAAGCCGCGATTTCAGCCTCCGGCACTGCTGGAAACGCCAACGTAAATTGCGTAAAGCTACCCACTTCCGAACGGCATTCGATGGTGCCACCGAACGAACGCATGGCGCGCTGGCAGTAGGCGAGCCCCAAACCCGTGCCTGCAGCGTTTCCTTGCGTGCGAAAAGGCTCGAACAGCTCAGACATCATCTCGGCTGCGATGCCCGGTCCCGTGTCGTGAACGATAACCTTGTTCCGGTCAACGGTCAGCGTAAGCGTTGCAGTGGGATGAGCCACCATGTGATGCAACGCATTTTTGATCAAATTGAACAACGTAAACAGATAAACGGTCTCGTCGACCTTGAAGGTAAAGTCTTCGAGGACCATCAGCCTCACGCGGCTGCGCTCTTTCCTGTCGCTGAAGCCGTATTCGTCGAGCGCCTTGCGCGTCGCCGCTGCAGCGCTCGCGTAGTTGAGATTGTCCGACTGAATGGGCTTGGCACTGACTTCGTCCAGCGTCATCGCGATGATTCTCAGGCCGCGGTCGATCGCCAACTGCCCGTGCGCAACGTGCTGCGAGAGCGAAGCCACCGCATCGACCGGCAGCACCGGCGAAGGCCTCGACTCGGCCATTGCGGGCAGCGCCTCCTCGACGCGATCGAGCACGTACCTGAGCTGGCTGAGCGGATTCCTCATTTCATGGGCGATCGTGCCGGCAAGCGCCCGTAGCGCGCCGTTCTTCGCCTGCGCCGTGATCCCTCGCATGTTGCTGTAGCTGAACGTGAGGCCAGCGCCAATGCCGAACGCGAAAACCGGGAAGTACGTGTAGAGCAACAAATGTCCGTCGACCTGAAGCGATTGCGGGCTGACGATCCACGCGCAGAAGATGGCAAAGCCAACCCCGATGGCCAGATTCAGAGCCAGCACGACGAACGATGGAAAAATCGCTATCAGGAAGAACATCATCCCGACTTCCGCCATCGACCAGATCATCGAATAGTGGCCGGTCATCAGGTAGTAGGTGAAAAAGAACGGTAGCGTATAGGCTACCGTCAAGAAGTAATACCACGGCAGAAAGCGCGCCGCCGCTGCTGGCCAGAAGCGACGCAGAAGCAGCAGGAGACACGCAAGCGCGCCGACGACTCGCATCAGCGTGCTTTCATTGGGTTGAGGATCGATGTACGTCCACCACAACCAGTACAACGGATGTCCGATTGCCCCGATGACGCCAACCGCCAGCACGCTAAGGTCCGACAAGCCGTACGCGTCGCGAACCCGCTGCCGCAGGTAGCGGATGCCTCCTGCAATGCCTTTCATATTATTCTCGATAACTTGATACCGGGCTTCAGAACCGGAAGCTGCTAACGTTGAATGACATGCCTGCGCTGCCGACCCAGCACAACGCCCTGTCGCCCCGCTTCAGTTTCCCCGTCTCCTTTGCCATTGAAATCGCAGCCGGAATCGAGGCGGAAACGAGATTTCCGGTATCGGGATAGATGTGATACATCTTGTCGTCGATACCTGCCTTTACGCCATAACCGTGCCACGCGGCCTTCGACGAGGCGTGGGTGAAAACAATGTCGATATCTTTTTTGGGAACAGCCAGCCTGGAGAATACCGCAGACAGCTCGTCCGAGTTCTTGTGCAACTCGTGGCCGAAGGACGTGAACCGCATTTCGCCGTTCTTGCCGATGCGCTCCGTGGGGTGGCAATACCCTTCGTAGCCAGGAATGGGAATCGTACACAGGTCCGAAACCTCAGGCTTGCCGCGAAACGCAAAGCTGAAGTTTTCCGGCTCCTTTGCGACAACCAGCGTAGCAGTGGCAGCTTCGCCTATCGTGAACGACGGCAAGGTGTATTCAATCTGCGCGTGATGCTTGAGCGCGAAATTCGCCGGATAAAGCGGACCACCTGCGAGCATATTGAATTCGGCATTCACGATCATTGCGTTTTTATATTGGCCGGATTTGAAGAGACTGTCGACAATCGACATTGCCCGCGTCCAGCTCATGCAGGCATCGACGACATCGAAACATTCTGCGTTACCGAATCCGAGTGTGCTCGCCATCATGTGGCTATTGCCCGGCTCGAGAAACCCTCTTCCGATGCCGACGAAGATGAACAGTTCGATGTGCTCCGGCCTCAGATACGTTTCCGACAACACCTTGCGCGTCGCCATCGCAACGTGATCGATGGGCGACTCGTGACTATCGCACCAGCGCCGATGGACGAGACCGCTTCGGTCGAGAAGCGTCTTGATGGTTCGCGCCGCCCTGTCGATGTCGCCATCGAATGCGGTCGAGTGGTACCGGATCATGTCGACAACTTCTTCATTCGTAACGACGCGCGAAGGGAGGCTAACCGCAACATTCTTGATAAGCATAGAGAATCCGTGAATCACGAAAAATTGAGTGGATATAGATTTCGCGCGTATGGCACGCGGATACCAGGACACCAGATATCCGGCCGAACGGCAACCGTACATTAGCGCCTCCACCGTGTATCACGAATTCCACCCCTTCCCCATGCGACGACTCTCAGCGACCGGGTCTCGATTGCACGCAGCGGCAATGGATCGAGTAACGATCTCTGGCCGGCAGTCCAATTCTTTCAATTTGCCTTCCAATTGTCATTGTCATTGCGATTCCGTGTCGGATTGGATTTACCAGTTCATACACACTGCATATCTTCATGGACTGCTCTCCAACCGGTTATCGACAAAGACACATGAAACTTGAGTGTTACGCCCAACGGATATCCATATATGCCTTGCGACACCGTCGTCGCCGGGCAATTGAATGGGCTTCTCTGGCATTCCGCGCATCGACAATTACAACGGCACGAACTACGAGGGCGTGAGATACCTGCAGCTATCGGTTGGGCAAGGGCGCCGTTGCAGTACGGCCATCGGTTATCTGCACGGGCGGCCGCAAGGCAATCTGCGCATGGCCACGGGCGCCCTCGTGACGCGGCTGCTATTCGACGGCAGCCGGGTAACGGGCGTCGAGTATCGGCGGAATGGCGAAACCCGGACCGCTCATGCCGCTCGCGAAGTCGTGCTGAGCGCCGGGTCGAATCGGCGACGCGCAAAGTCTACGAGAGCTCGGCATTCCGGCGCAGCGGCATCTACCCGACGTGGGCGAGAACCTGATCGACCATGTGCAGTCGCGCATCACCTATGCTTGCACGCGATCGATCACGCTCAACGAAATCATAAGTAGTCCGTTACGTCAGGCGTGGATGGGCATGCGCTATCTGACGACCCGGCCCGGCATCATGGCGACGTGGTCGGCCACCGTGAGCAGGTGATGCTGGAAGCGCTACAACTGGCGCGTCGCGTAATGCGGCAGCCCGGCATCGCGCCGCTCGTCGAGCGCGAAACTCGGCCGGGCATCGACGTTGAGAACGAGGCCGCGCTGCCGCAATACATCCGCGAGTCCGGGCAGACCAGCTGGCATCCGATCGGCACCCGCAAGATGGGCGTCGACGAAATGGCCGTCGTCGATCCTCAGCTTCGCGTACACGGCGTGCCAGGTTTGCGCGTGGCGGACTCGTCGATCATGCCGACCATGTGCTCGCCGAATACGAATGCGGCGTCGATCATGATTGGAGAAAAGGCCGCCGACCTGGTGCTGGCGGCCAACGCCTGATCGAAACCTCAGCTGGCGCATCATCCTGCAATGCGTTTGAAACTGACGTAGTAATCGTCGGTGTAATAGCAGTCGCCGGTCTGCCTGCGCGGTCCACCGCATACGATCCGCCGCTGCCCTCGATCCGTCGCGCCGGGGGTGCGAACCGTGTATGTGTGGTAGTAGCCGCGCGGATGCTTCGGTAGCAAAAGCGCACTGTTACGGAACAACACACCGTCGTCCCCATAAGGGAAGGGACCGCCCGCCTTGATGAGCCGCAGTGTCTCGGCTGCTTCCCCCGGCAACTGTGCCGCGGTGACGGTACCCAGCGCGCCCGTCACTTGCGAGCCTGACGAGGCGGGGCTACCGCTTGCGCCCTGCGCTGGCTGACCCGGCGCCTGAGCCGCGGATGCGCCCGACGCCTCAGTGACGTTTCGCGAACTCTCCTTGCCACATCCACCGAGGATCGCGCTCAAGGCCACGACGCAGGAGAAAGCCCATGCTCTCTTCACGAAACGATTCTCCTCTCGTTGACTGGAACCCAACGGCCAGCACAGGCGTTAAGGTATCGCTGTTGACGCAGCGAATCAATGTTCGGCCGGAACCCGGCGCCCGGTACACCATGGGACGTTCAAATGCCTGCGTAACATAGCATCAACATGTGCGCTCCGTTCGTCTTCGTCGCATCGCAGGCCAAATGACCGGGGGCACGTACACCTTTCCGTCTCTTGAGACCTTTGCAAACTAGCCGTGGTCGCCAATGAAGCCAAACCGCATCATGCTTCCCGCGCGTAGAGACCACGTTCATGGCTCTTCAATACATCTGCCAGAAACCAGTATGCCTCCCCCCAGGCGCTCAGGACACGTTCATCCGCAGCGTCCCCGAGCACGTCTTTGATGGCGGGAAGCAACGCGTTAGCGACTGCTGGATAGTGCTCAGGTGCCACATGCATTTCAACATGGCGTGCGGCGATTCGCTCTATCGCGGCTGTCAAAACGTCAAGGTTGTCCGCGTTACTAGCAAAGCCGAGAAGTGCAGCGGCGAGTCGCTTTGGCTGCTCCCCGGACTTTTGGGCAGCCTCATCGAAAAGGCCCTTTATCTCTGGATCTACGAAAAGCCGCTCATACATGCGATTCGTGATCGCCACGCCATGCTGTCGCATGACCGGAGCAGTCGATTTAACGATCGCAATCGTTTCTGGCGTAAGAGCGTTCATGGATTTTTCTCCAGATGACGACGACAAAGCAAATGCACAAGCGCACGTTCGGTAACGTTTGCAAAGCGAAACCGGCCGTGCGCTGGATTGTGCTGCTTACGGGGCTTGTAGTACCGACCTTACCCGCTATTGAAATCGTATGCGCGAGTAATCGCTCTGCCCTCCATCATTCGATGGAGTCCATCAAAAGGCCAAAAGCCGAAAGTTCCCGCCTCCGCCGCGAGGCTATGCGGGCTCGCGTATACCCACATGGCCTTTAACGCGTACGGCCATTTCTCGCCGAGTGTCCGATGAACGCCTGGTGAGACGCGTACGCGGGCGTTTCCTGCACTAGAATGACCTCATACGCTGCCGCGCATCGCTGGCACTGTGTGGCCAGCACGACGTGCAGGATTCGCGTTAGAGGATTGCCATGCCGACTTACCAGTATCGTTGCGAGAAGTGCGGTGAGACCTTCGAACACACCGAACATCTCGCCGAACATGAAACCGCTCATCCGAATTGCCCGAAGTGCGGAAACGATAAGGTCCAGCACATACCGACGCCATTTGTTGCGAAAACGTCCAGAAAGAGCTGAGATCTGCCCACTGCCAACGAGCCACGGGGAAGGCAGTTCCACTCGCTTTCGGTGGCGATGTACGGCCGCAACCTGCCGTCGTGCGTTTCAATGGGTTGCCGATACGACCTGCCCGGTGATGTCTTCTTCTACGCACTTACGGAACGCATGTGCGACGACCGACGCACGCACACCGTCGTTCGGATTGCGCCCCATCGCCTCGAGCGTCTCGGATACCCAGCCGGGACTCACGACATTCACGCGCAGCTTGCCCTTCAACTCGAGCGCCGCCGCGCGCGCGAACGCTTCCACGCCGGCATTGACGATGCTCACCGCTGCGCTGCCCGCGATCGGGTGCTGCGCGAGCACACCGCTCGTCAGCGTGATCGAGCCGCCCGGTTTGATGCTCGATACGCCGCAGCGAACCAGATTGACCTGACCCATCAGCTTGTTTGCGAGGCTGAATGCGAAGTCATCGTCTGCGAGCGTTTCGAGCGGCGCGAATCTTGCGGTGCCGGCGACGCACACCACGGCATCCAGCGGTAGCGCCTGCCTGTACATCGCGACGATCGATTCCTTGCTTGAGATGTCGACGGCGATGGCCGCCCCTTTTCGGCTCGCGCCGATCACGTCGTGCCCGGACGACAGCAAACCGACGATCTCTTTACCGAGGAGCCCTGTCGCTCCCACCACCAGAATGCGCATACTTCCTCCTGTACCCACGGGGTGGAGACGATTGATTCTGACGCTTCACAAGCGCGGATGCAACGCCGCTCCACCGGTGCAGTTCGTGAGTGCCGAACGACCGATTGGTAGCCGAAAACCGATACACCGGCGTGGATAGTTGAAATAACCGCAGAGACCGAACTGCTCCGTCACCAAAACGCCAACGTGGCTCCGAAAATCCGCGTCTGGCGATATTCAGTCTTGCGATTGATAGCAAACTACATGCATGCGATCTGACTCCGCCTGCGTCGACACCAAGGCTATCTGCTTTGTGCCGCTTGACACAAAGAACTCAAATGCTTATCCGTCGATTCGACGAATTACGTGCCTGCGCTGGACGATAACGAAGGCTTTGCGGCAGCACATACCACCAGCAAGCGGAAAGTTCTCCATTCATCCTTCAAGGGCCTTCGGTCTCGCCACGATATGCTAAGCTGGTAAGCACTGTGCACACAAACCTAGTGCGACGGGTTGCGTTTCTCTGGTGCATAAGAGGAGAAGCGAGCATGAAAATCTTATGGGTCGATGACCACGAAATTCTTTGCATTGCTCTTTCCGAATATATCCAATCACATGCGTCGGAGCTGAGCGCAACTCCAATCGAAATCACGCCAGTATTTACCCTTGCCAGTGCGCTTGAAAAAATAAACACGCCCCCTCCCCCGGACCTGGTATTCCTGGACCTCAATCTGGACGGCGAGAACCGTGGTGCGACGACACTTGAACACTTCCAGGCGGGAAATCCATCTAATGTTCCCGTGGTCATCTGCACGGGACTCGCCCCCGGGAACGATCATGAAGTTGAAATCTTGCGAATGTGCATGCGCGACTACGCCGCTCGCGGAATCATTCTGAAGGGAGGTGCGCACAAAAAAATGTTCATTGGCCTGAGCAGGATTTTGGGCGGTGAACTCTGGATTCCGGAAGAAGTCTTGCTGCGCTTTGCCTGTTCGACCCAAACACCCGCCGATACCCGGACTCAGCATCATCTAGGACTTTCTCCGCGAGAGTGGGACCTGGCGCGTTGCATTGCGCGTGGCCTCTCGGGGAAGCAGATCGCGAGAGAACTCAACGTTTCCGAGGGACACGTCAGACAGGTTTCTTGTGTTATTTACGACAAACTTCAAGTCAGAAACCGAGTTGAAGCGGCACTTAGAGTCAGTGCCGAACTGGCCCTTGGAAAGGATGCTTCAGAAAAGGGGCTGCCGTGAAGTTCTCGGCTAACTTTCACCCGCCTTCGGTCAATGCTTTTGGTTTATGTTTTGCAAGTAGGGTCAACAAGGTCTGTTCCGAGACCGGCTTCGACAAAAGCTTCATGCCACTTGCGGCGACTTTCTTTAGCACGGCTGATGAGGTATCCCCCGACCAGAGGACCGCAGGGACCGATGTATCGGTAGCAGCGCGCACCGCCTCAATCGCAGCAATACCGTCCTCGTGTTCCAACCGGTAGTCGGAAAGGATGAAGTGCGGGCCGCACGCCAACGCTTCGATGCGCAACTGCTCGATGACGTCGCGTGATGACTCTCCCGCGACGACGTAGCATCCATGTTCGATCAGGCGCATCGATATTTCGACTCTCAAGTCGCTATTGTCCTCGATGATCGCCACTACCATATTGGTCAGGTCTGGTTCCCCATTCTCAACCGCTTGAAGCTCGATTAACTCTGCCGGTACGAGTCCTACGAAGGGGACCGTAACAGAAAAACGCGATCCCCGCCCTGGTGCCGAGTCCACGTCCAGTTTGTGACCAAGAAGGTCCGCGAGACCCTGGACAATGGACAGACCCAGTCCGAAACCCTTTTCACGATTTCTCTCGGGATTATCGACCTGGACATAGCTCTTGAAGATATCCGCCTGTCTGGCTTCGGGGATACCGATTCCGTTGTCCCACACGCTTATCCTCACGCCGCTGCCATGCCGTTGACAACTCACCAGAACATGCCCGGTCTTTCCTGCCTGTTCGGACGGCGTGTAACGGACCGCATTGATCACCATGTTTCGGATGATCCTGTCCAACGCATGTCGATCCGTACGGACCAGATAGGGGCGGTTATGGAGTCTCAACTTCAGGTCCTTCGCTCCGGCCATCGGCTGCATATCCGCAACTATGTCGCGCAAAAGGGAAGACAGCACCGCCTCTTGAACTTCGACATTCCAGGTGCCCGACTCGAGGCGGCAGATATCCAGTGCGCCGTTGATCATACCTTCCATCGCGTCCACTTGCCTTTGCGCAATCGAGACGTCTTCGGCCAGCCTGATTGATTCGACATTCCGCTCGATATAATTCAACTTCAGGCCGAGCGTCGTGAGCGGCTGGCGCAAGTCATGGCTTATCGCAGCGATAAGTTGGTTCTTCTCCGCCCTTGCCGCTTCAGCCCGCGATCGCGCCTCATCGAGAATAACTCCTTTTATACACGCTCGCTTCTGATTGAAAAAAATAAACCAGGCGATGAAACAATAACCAATCAGTTGAGCTGCAAACCAGACAAGCATTCCTGGCCGGTAAATAAATAGAGGTGGCGCAATGCTAAATCCGAACGGGATGGCGCCCAGCACGAGCGAACCTAAAGTCGCACGAAGACTAGGTGCGAGCAGCAGCAAAGTAAATGCATGGCTGATCAGCGTGTACTCGAAGAATCCATACCTGGCCAATTTAGAGTAAGAGGCATGGCCCGAGAAGTCGGGTGGGTTTAGCCCAAAGCTACCCGCGGCCCACCAAAACGATGTGAGTATGACCAATGCAGCCCAAGCCCTGTGCAGCCGCACGATCGCGTCGACACCCGCTTGTTTTTGGAGTGCTATTGTCTTCTTCAGTAAGTACGTTGCCATGGGAGCAGCGCCCCCCCACAGTCCCAATACCCAGACCACACGGAACACAATATAGATATCCGAAGTTTTGATCCACGACCCAAATACAAACAAGAGCGAGCTTCCGATCGACAGTAGCACGATCCAATATAGCGCTCGACGGGACAGCGATCCCAATAACTCGCGTTTGACGAGAAGATTCTGCTCGGCACTGAGTGCTGCAACCGGTCCCACAAGTAGATTCACAAATTCAGCGAATTTGCGGCGTTCGACTTTCCGGACCGTTTCACTCGCGCTCGGCGATGTTCTGGCCCCCGGCTTTTCGCCCGCGTCAGAATCATCTCGTGTTTGAGTACAGGACGCCATGGGAGGCCTCCGCGGATCAGCTTCAGCATGCACTCCATTGTGCGCCCGCCCCCCCAGCAAGTCGATGAACAGGTGTTCGTCACATGCCGAACAAAAGTTCGCGGTCCACGTGGGCGAACCACGCTCTTGCGACGTCCGTCCTTGCAGTAGACAATCCCGGCGCCGGTCCATATGCATTTCCCGATGGCACGCCGCCATCCTTGCCTGAAGCGCCGTTTTGACTGCCTGCGCCTGCTACCCGGTAGCTATGCTCACCGGGCCTTCATCGGTACCGGCCCGAGGGGGATCAAGAAACGCCAACCCATCACTTTCACCGGCCTTCCGTCAACGCTTTTGGCTTATGTTTGGCAAGTAGGGTCAACAAGGTCTGCTCTGAGACCGGCTTCGACAAAAGCTTCATGCCACTGGCGGCGACTTTTTTTAGCACAGCAGATGAGGTATCGCCCGACCAGAGGATCGCGGGGATCGATGTATCGGTAGCAGCACGCACCGCCTCAATCGCAAGAATGCCGTCCTCATGTTCCAGCCGGTAGTCGGAAAGGATGAAGTGCGGGCCACACGCCAACGCTTCGATACGCAACTGCTCGATGACGTCGCGTGATGACTCTCCCGCCACGACGTAGCATCCATTTTCGATCAGGCGCATCGATATTTCGACTCTCAGGTCGCTATCGTCCTCGATGATCGCCACTACCATATTGGTCAGGTCTGGGACGTTGTTCTCAACCGTTTGAACCTCGATTAACTCTGGCGGTACGAGTCCTACGAACGGGACCGTAACAGAAAAACGCGATCCCCGCCCGGGTTCCGAGTCCATGTCCAGCTTGTGACCAAGAAGGTCCGCGAGACCCTGCACAATGGACAGACCCAGTCCGAAACCCTTTTCACGATTTCTCTCGGGATTATCGACCTGGACATAGCTCTTGAAGATATCCGCCTGTCTGGCTTCGGGGATACCGATCCCGTTGTCCCACACACTTATCCTCACGCGGCTGCCACGCCTTTGACAACTCACCAGAATATGCCCGGTCCTTCCTGCCTGTTCGGACGGCGTGTAACGGACCGCATTGATCACCATGTTTCGGATGATCCTGTCCAGCGCATGTCGATCCGTACGGACCAGATAGGGGCGGTTATGGAGTCTCAACTTCAGGTCCTTCGCCCCGGCCATCGGCTGCATATCCGCAACTATGTCGCGCAAAAGGGAAGACAGCACCACCTCTTGAACTTCGACATTCCAGGTGCCCGACTCGAGGCGGCTGATATCCAGTGCGCCGTTGATCATACCTTCCATTGCATCCACTTGCCTTTGCGCAATCGAGATGTCTTCGGCCAGCCCGATTGATTCGACATTCCGCTCGATATAATTCAACTTCAGGCCGAGCGTCGTGAGCGGCTGGCGCAAGTCATGGCTTATCGCAGCGATAAACTGGTTCTTTTCTGCCGTTGCCGCCTCAGCCTGCGATCGTGCCTCCTCGAGAATGACCTCTTTTACAGATGCGCGCTTTTGATCGTTGCAAACAAACCATGCCATGAAAAAATAGCCAATTAGTTGAGCCGTATTCCAGTCAAACATTCCTGGCCGCTTAACAAATAGCACCGGTGCCATGCTAAATCCGAACGGGACAGAGCTGAACACGAGCGAACCTAGCGTCGCGCGAAGACTAGGCGCAAGCAGCAGCAAAGCAATTGCGTGGCTGATCATCGTCAGCTCGAAGAAGTTATATCTGCGCAATACGAAGTAATAGCCATGGAGGAGCGAAAAGTCGGGTGCGGGTAGCCCAAAGCTACCCGCCGCCCACCAAAGCGACGTCAGCATGACCAATACTGCCCAGGCCCAGTGCATCTGCTCGATCGCGCCGGCGCTCGCGTGCTTTGGGATGGCCATTGTCCTTTTCAGTAAAAATATGGCCACGGGCGCGGCCATTCCCCACAGTCCGAAGATCCAGACGGCACGGAATACAGACATATGGCTTAAGTTCCGATCCCACGACCCAAATACGAACCAGAACACGCTTCCAACCAGCAGTAGCGCGATCCAATATACGGTTCGACGGGACAGTGATCCCAACAACTCGCGGTTGACGAGAAGATTCTGCTCGGTACTGAGGGCTGCAACCGGTCCCATAAATAGATTCACAAATTCAGCGAATCGGCGGCGCTCGATTTTCTGAACTGTTTCACTCACATTCGGCGCTGTTCTGGCCCCGGGCCTTTCGTCCGCGCCATGATCACCTCGTGTTTGAGTACAGGACGCCATGGGAGGCCTCCAAGGATCAGCTTCAGCATGCGCTCAATTGTGCTACCGGACCCCCAGCAAGTCGATGTACAAGTGTTCGTTACTCGCCAAACAAATGTTCGTGGTCGACCCCGGTGACCACTTCTTGCGATTCTTAGCCGCTACGTTCGCACAGTCCTCTCACAAAGCCACCGGCGAATATTCGGAAAGCACCACCGAACATTTGTTCGAATACGAAAGAACATTTAATGCCGAACATCTAATAGTCGATCAGGCTACAACTGACATGGTTAATCCGACGAATAATGCAACATAATTGGACACAAGGAATGCGTACCTCACCGCGTGATGACTCACGTTCTTGTCGTCTCGCGTGCCTGTTACGAGTACAGCTTCATAGCCAACTGATCGGGATAACGCAGTGCATACATGGGCGTCGTCCGCTTTTTGCGCAATCTCGGCACAATCAGCACGCACTTATGCAGCCTCTACGCGCGACGTTTTCCACCTCGATTTCAGGGAGATTGCGATGATTCGCAATACACATTTGGGTTAAGGCAGCGGAGTGGCGGTCGGCTACACCCCATATCAACCAAAACTTCACGTATGTATGCCGTTCCAGATTAAATTGTCAATTCGGCATCCTTACTAGTTTGGTTATCGCTACCTGGGCGCTTCCTCCCGACCCGCCAAGAGGAGAACAACCGCCCGGCCCTTGCCATCTGTGCGATGACTATCGAGAGGAGGTACCGTCCGGCCCTTCGTCTACGGCGAGACCCACCAGCTATTTCGACGCGGCCATACCTGGTCCGACTGTGTCGGCCCGTAGCGTCGCCACGCTCCGTAATTCGGCAGCTGATCGACATTCGAGCCGTCGTAGCACGACGTTCCCGTTCAACCAATTCAAGGAGCTCCATCATGAAAACCCTTGCATGCCTAATCCTCGCCAGCAGTGCGCTTGCCAGCCCGGTCGTCAGCCTCGCTCAGAACACTGCGCCCGTCACCCGCGCGCAGGTACGCGAGGAACTGATCCGTCTCGAGGCGGCCGGCTATCACATCGGGGACGGGGACCACACGACGTATCCGGCGGAAATTCAGGCAGCTGAAGCAAAGATTGCTGCACAGGACAGCCCGCAGGAGGCCAACAACGCCGCACCGGACAGCCAACAGGGCGCCAACGACGCCGTTGGCGGCACCACGCTCAACGGTACGTCAGCCGCCGGTAGTTACCAGCAGCTGCCGAAGTCCTCGCCATCGTCGTGCGTCGGTCCCGCAAGCTATTGCAACATTTTCTTCGGTAACTGACCGCCTATGCCTCGCCCGACACCCCCCCGACGATTCGGGTAACGCGCCAGAATCGTCTGGAGGTGTTGTCATTGGCAGCGCCCGCATCTTCGAACCCTCCGCAACGAATGGCGGGTGAATCGATAGACCCGCGGTCGATACGCATGACCTGGCACAGGGTGTTGATGCCGTTGACACGATGCGCCAACGACATCAACACCCGAGCGAAATAGAAAGGCCAACATACCAATCGAAACGTCGCATCAGGGCGGCACTGCGACCCGCCGGATACCGTACATCTAGTCGTAGCCGTGCAAGGCAAACTATCAAGGTCCAGAATGGTCGATGACTCGTTGCCTCGGTGCGGTCTAGCCCGCAGCTTCAAAGGTCGAGGAACCCAAGGCCCGCTGCCGCCGCGCCGGGCTGAGTGACAGCGCCGTCAAAGATGGCGACGATGTCGTTTTGCGTCGGCGTGCGCCAGGGAATTTACCGAGTTTCGCGAGCTGACGGCCGTGCGACTCTATACACGAGTGCCATTCCCTATGGAGACCGGCATGCAACCTGAGACGCTCAAGAATGCTGCGGCCGCCGTTTTTCTGAAACGATCGGCGCTGTGTCTGCTGATGTCGCCAGTTGCGTGCCTGTTCTGGGCACTCAATGCATACCCGCCACAGGATGTACTCTGGCTTTGCTTTGCCTTGGCGACCTATGTCTGGCCTTTCGCCGGAATCCTTTTCGTAGTCTCGGCGGCATTTCACGTCGGCACCCGTGGTCGACGACCCGAAAAGGGCGCCGGATTGCAGGAAGCACACGGACACTAGGCCGTGCGCCGTCCAGCCGCACAGTCCGCTGCCATTGCTCAAATAAAAGCCTCCTGGAAACAGGAGACTTTCGAGTTGATACTGGCCGCGTGGACGACGTTCGTCAACGTGACCATGACATGCGACCCGTTACGGGTCCGCACAAAATTGCTCCGGAAAATCGACCCAATCCGAGCCCGGACGCTCTGGGACATGCCCAGAGTCGTATGCCTGCTGCGCTGATCCCTGATCTTCTCACGACAACGTCTAGATGCGCGGCCGTCAGGAAGAAGGCCGCGCTCGGGGAGCTCGCCGCAGAGGCCAAACTATTGCGAGGTCGTTAGCTTCAGGTTCGGTCGCAAGTCGTGCGTAACGGCCTCACGTTGCCCTTTTCGCTGGTCCGATACCTGTTCGATTCCCGTTTTCAACACCTCTTCGCAGAACGCAATTCGCATGCGGTAATACTCAGCCTGCAATTGTGCGTCCAGAACCCGTTGTTCGGCCTGGAACAGCGCCATGCGCAATTCACCGAGCGCGCGTTGAGCCTGCTTCTCCGGCGTAGCGGCATTGTGAGCAATCAAGTTTGAAAGCCAATGCAACATGGATAAGCCCCCCTCTGTTGGACTTCGCGTTCGCACGTATCAGGGCCCATAACGGCCCGAACTGTCGCTGCGAAAAGACTATCAGAGGCAAAGGAACGCAGTGTGTGCACAACCGAACGTGTTGTATAAACGATGCAAAAGAGACGGAAAAACTTAGCACCTCACTGGTGACTGCTGTGCGCCACCGATTCCCGCGCCGAAGACGGTGATAGTAGCGGATCGTTCAGGAATACGCGCCATGGATGCGTTACAACTCCGCATCCGAATCCCGGCTTTCGACATGCAGTCGGATGTATGGACCATTGACGAGCAAGACGAGGATGCGATTGAATGAGCTAGACGTGAGAGGAAGTTGTCGGCAACGACAATCGCCACCCGGAAATGCGCAATTACGCCTCCAGCGCACGCATTTTCATTGGCATCCTAACTATATCTTCACAGAGCAACCTCTGTCAGCGCAGGTGCCGGTGCAATCTACCGCCACATTGGAACGTGAAGACGCAACGGCATCGTTCCTGAGGCGTATCTGCGCTCCGTGCTCGTACGCATCGCCAACCCTCCGGCCAACCTCATCGACACACTTGCCCCATGGGTCGCTGCCGATCAGCCATCTTCTCCGTCCCGAAGATCTCGATTGCTGGTCGCGACTTTGCCGGGTCTGCGCTTAACATTGGTTGCCCGGCGACAGGCCGCCACGGATGGGAGTGGCCATCACGGGCGCGACATTGGTCCACAAAGCGGAAGCAGCCGGCTATCGTGACGCGTCATGCTGGCGATCAGATCATGCAGCACGTCGAAGCAGATGAACCGGAAACCGAGGAGGCGCAGTATGCGCCGGCGTCCTGCGCACGACGCGGACGACGAGAGGCAAACCTGAACATCACACGCATCACTGCGGCTGGTCACCTGCGGGAGGATACACATTCCAATAGCCATCATCGTGTTGAAAGAAGAACAGCGCGTGAAGTCCCGTCGCCTGGTGCGTCTCCACGCAGACGTAGCGCGGCCCGCCCGAACGGATGTGACCGAACGCAGTCACATGTACCTGAGTGGTGGGTGCAATCCATTTTTCAACCTGATAGCGCAGTGACTGCGCCTTCGTGCGTCTCATCTGCTCCTCCCGGACATCGGTTGCTTTTGCGGCCCTCTCGCCGCATACGGCGAAAGCATCCTGCCAAACCGCGCGCCCATGATGCAGAGCGCAATTCCTGCCGCGTCGCATCAGAAGCTTGAGAAAGCACTTTAACTATAGTGCTAAAACCTTCGTGCAATGTCGCTTTCAGCACGTTTGCAACAAAACGACAGAAACCTGGAGGAGCACGTTCGACAGCTCTGACGACGGCGGGCTGGTGCGTCGCACCAGGGTGTCGAACGAATGGCGGTGCGCCTGCCATACATACTTGAGCGCGATTGCCCCTGATAGGTGCGCAGAATGTTTGATTACATGGTGGACGCACGTTGGTTCGACGACACCGAACTGTCGTCGTCCCCTTTGCGACGCACGGACTGCAATCGACGACTACACCCGCATGCGGGCACCGTAGCGGAGCACCGCCACCCGCATTGGCACATTCGATTGACCAACGATTGTGGCCTACACTAGAGACCCGTCTTTCGCGTGCTCGAGGGCCGCCTTGACGCAATGCAACGTCGCTGGCAGCCAATTGAAGCAGGCGAATGGTCATGACACGGGCAACACATCGTCATCTGCTGCCCGAATTCATCTGATGTTCTAGAAGGGGGCATCATGTTGCAAGCCAGTGAAATGCAAAAGCGCTTTACTCATCTGCAGCAAACCGTCAGCGAGACATCCCAGACCTGTCATTCCGCTGCGACGATTCCAAAGGACTTGATGAAGTGGATGGATGAGCTCGATAACGAATGCAAATCGGCAAAGAAGGTCATGTCGTCCAGGGATGAGGGTCGAATCCGGCAGTGGGTCGACGATCTCGAGCAGATTGGTAATCGTGCAGAGCGAGCTTGCCAACAGGCCAGTGGTCTCGATGTCAGGATCATGGATGCAGTCAGTTCGATGCATTCGGAAATCTCAGACCTGCAGCGACGGCTGCACTGACCTGCCAGACGACCCCGGCCCACCCCGCCGGGGCCGTTTCGAAAGCGACTTGCCGCCGCAGCGGCCGGGAAATTGAAAGAACGAATACCCTGCCGTCACCTTGAGGGCCACCTATCTATCAGCACGTGCCTGAACGTCTGCGCGGGAGTCGCCATTTTGCAGGATCGTTTTATCTACTTCCCTGAGAAGGTCACAATCGAGAACCTCGCGTCGCGCGGACTTCGCGCATGGCCGACATCTGAGGCGTTTCGTGGGCTCGTTGCGGAACCGGCCGCAAAGTCGCACGGCACGGCCATCGTCTTTCACGGCAATGCCGGGCACGCCGGACACCGTTCGTTCTACGCGGCGGCGCTTACCCAGCTTGGGCTGCGCGTGATCCTCGCCGAGTATCCGGGCTATGGGCCACGCGACGGCACGCCGAGCGAAGAGAGTCTCGTGGCCGATGCCCAACAGACCATCACGCTCGCCCATCACCTCTACGGCATGCCGCTGCTGCTCATCGGTGAATCGCTCGGGGCCGGCGTGGTGGCCTCGGCCGGCTCGCGCGAACGCGACAAGACTTCCGGCTTGCTGCTCATCACGCCATGGGATCGGCTCGAGCACGTCGCCGCTTACCACTATCCGTGGCTCCCCGTGAAGTGGCTGCTGCACGACCGTTACGACAGCGTGACACACCTGGCGTCATTCGCCCGCCCTGTTCTCGTCGTGGTTGCGCAAAGCGACAGCATCGTCCCCGCGCGCTTCGGCGAAGCGCTCTATAGCACGCTACCCGCTCCGAAACACCTGACGGTCGTTAAGGGTGCCGAGCATAACGACTGGATTGGCCACATCCACGATACCTGGTGGCAGGAGGCAGTCGGATTCCTGCTCCCGCCCTCTCGTTGAAATATGAAATCCCGCTCTATTCCGCCAAGTTGGAAACGGCTCTACATCCTCGATGAGAAGAACAGGCCCGTCGAGGTGTTCGACAGCAGCGATTGGTCGCGCTGGATGTCCGGGAACGACCTGATCTTTCGCCGCACGTTGCTGGAAGAATCCGGAGTGACGGTCACGACGCGCTTTCGCGGTGCGTCCGAAACGAGCACCGGGGAGGCTCTGTTGTTCGTGACGCGCATTGCCGGAATGCAAATGCGGGACAACGAGAGCTACGCGGCCGCTACGCTCGATGAAGCACTGGAGCAGCATGAGCACATCGTGCAGACAATCCTGCGGATGCTGAGTACCCAGACGTCGCCCTCGCATAAGGCTCCGCGCAAAAGCACTCAGTGATCAGTCGTAGCGGGCGCCCAATGCGGCTTGGTCAACATGAGGCTCCGCCCGCTACGACTGTATCGTCCGTTACGCTGCTGCCACTTCAGGCGTAGGTGCAGCTTCAACTGCGGCCGGCGCCTTTTTGGCCGCGACCTTGCGCGGCGCAGAAGGCTTTTTCGCGGGCACTGCTGCCTTGCGTGCGCGAACACCCTTCGCCGGTACAGCCGCCGGGCGGCCAGGCGCCTCTTTTGCGGCAACTGCCTTCTTTGTTGCGGCCTTCTTCGCCCCGACACGCTTCGCAGATGCCTTTTTCGCCGGTGCTGCCTTTGCGTCGGCTTGTTTAGCCTTCGCACCGGATTCAATCAAAAATTTCGAACGATCCTTGACATCGCGAATCCAGAGCGGCGCCAGACCACGGCCCGACCACGTCGCGCCGGTTTTCGGGTCCGCATATTTGGGCGCAACGTGATGAACACTCGCGCGCGGAGCTTTGGTCGCCGACTTTGCTTCCGTAGCCGCCGGCTTACGGCCGCGCCTTTTACCGACAAAACTCTCGATGTCAGCAATGGTCAATCCGTGCTTGTGCATGAGGTCACGGATTCTGGCCAAACCCACCGACGACTGCTTTTCGGCGATTGTCGCTGCCTGCTTCTGGAGTTTTGCAATTTTCAGATTGATTGCGTCCAAGGTAACCATTTCTCTTTCTCCCTGTTGGGTTTACCGTCCATGCGATCCCGGCGTTTCCAGGCATTTCCAGGCGATTCCTGGCATATCGAAGTTCGGTCTGCCGGTCGGAATTGAGGCCATCGTCGCGGTGGCGATTATGACTTCATCAGTACACTCGTGCAAACTGGATTGACGAGGTTCAGCGGTTTCTACGTCACCTGGACGGAAAATGAACTGGCAACCGATGAGTTCTGCGCGTACAGTAGCCGGTAAGTTTCGCTGCGAATGCCGTCCCGCCGCAAAACGGCCAGGGATTATCTGTCGCCGACTCACACCACTCGTCGATCAACTAACAACGTTCAGCGTTAGTTTCGCACGCGCATTCGCACCGACAAAAAACCTGCCGACACGATCCGCAGGATTGAACCGCCAGCAAAGCTTTCGGGTTGACTTATACTGACTGAATACCACGACTACCAAACGCGATACCTTGCGTACGCCGCTTCCGGCCAGACGTCGTGCGAAAACGCCAATGACCTCTTCGCTGCCCCAGTATGGGCAGCACGGCGTCGCGTGGTATCCTGGCGGCACGCGACTTGCGATCACCGGCCCAACGCAAGGTGTTGAGCGGAGAATACTGAATGGATGAAAGAAGGCGTGAGAGCATCGTGGCTTATTTGCGGCGACGGATGGCCGAATTCGGAATCGAACCGGACGACATCGCTGCTTCAATTGCGGCTGACCAGGAGCGGTTGCGGGCCGTACGGTTCCGGGACGCCTCCGGCAACACATGGGACGGCAAAGGGGCTCCGCCGCAATGGGTGGTCCAGGCGACCAGCGCTGGCCAGTCTCTCGAGCATTTCGCAATCGACGCGCCACAGACGCGAGACTCAGGCAAGCGCGGCGGCGCGGACTGGCGCAATGACCCGTTTGCCGGGACCAGACTAGCCACAGTCAGGACGGAAGGCGCCGGCACGGCCTGAGTCCCTGCCGCTCGCAATGCGGCAGAAGTCGGTTATCGCCGGCCACGATTGGCGATAAACACCTGATCGAAGCGGTGAGAATCAGCGTTGCACGCTGTGCCGATCGCGCCTGATTGGCGCTATCCGCGTTTGCGCAGCGGATCGAGCAAGGCTCTCAGCCCGTTATGGTCCATCTCGTGCATCAGCGCGAGCAGGCGGCCGATCTCGCCCCGCGGAAACCCTTCGCGTGCCATCCAGTTAAGGTAATGCCCTGGCAGGTCGGCAATGAGCCGGCCTTTGTATTTGCCGAAGGGCATGGTGACGGTGAGAAGGCGTTCGAGGTCTTGGATTTGCATGGGCGTATTATGCAGGGCTTTCCGTTTCCCGCGCGATCCGGTCGCAATTGCCCCGCACCCCGCAAGAAGCGAAATCGGCACGGGAGTTCCGTCGCCAGCGCTATCGAAACCACCGCGCTCCCGAGACTGACCTGCCGAGACAATCTCTAACCGTCTCTAGTATCCACATGGCGGTCCGTTTGGCGGCGTGTACGCTGAGAGCCGTGAAGTGTATTTCCCGGAGAAACATACTAGACTTGAACGGCGAGCACTGGCGACGCTTGAGAATCGAATGACTTCCATGAACGAATGAGTTCATTGGTGCGGGGAGGCGACGATGCTTGAGAAACTTCGCAAGTACCCTACTCAAACGAATGCCGGATTGAGTTTCGTTGTCGGGATGTTGTCAGCAATTGGCGTCAATAAGCTGACGGCTACGCCTCCCGCGCTCTCCGGCTGGATATTCGTAGCCGCTGCCGTTCTGCTGTTAGCCGGTCAGACAATCATTGTTTACAGATTTATATCAACCCCTTCCAAGCCCCAATTGAAGGACTTGCTGAAACTCGGCACGGTCGCATTTATCGAGCACTCGCGCCTGGGAAAAGAGATTTCATTCGAGGATATCCGTGGCTCATTCCATGAGGTGAGGAAGTCCAGGCCGCACGGCGACCGGCACAGCAGGCCCTGCCTGTACCTTGTCGCGAGACATCGCGTTCACGAATACCCGGATACGGACTTGATCGAACTGGATGATTACGAAAACAGGAGATGGTATTTCAATGTGAAATCGGCAAACGCAAAATGCGGGCATGCTGGAGACGTCAACCCCGATAGACCCGTCAAATCGCAGGACACCGCGAATATCAAGGGGATAATTTCATATCCTATAATCGACGGAGGCAATGTGCTCGGTACTGTAACGTACGATTCCGCCCATCATGCGAAGGACATGCGATGGATCGATGAAGGCGGCAACATTGAGCAAGGCGCCGACAAAATAATGCGAAGTATCGTCGATGTGGTGCGCCGCGAAATTCAATGCAAATGGGACGATTAGCATGACGAACGAACTGACTTTGCAGGATGAGGAACTGCTGCAGGCCGCGCGTGAAGCCGCAGAAGAGGCATACGCCAAATATTCGAAGTTCAAGGTCGGAGCGGTCGTCCAGGGCCTGAAGGGCCAGCACCGAGGGGTCAATGTGGAAAACGCCAGCTATGGGCTGAGCCTCTGCGCAGAGCGATCAGCGTTGACGGCCGCCATTGCGGCGGGTGATCGGGAGATTTCCGCGGTGGCGATTGCGTGCATCAGCGTGGACGCCCATGCCCCGATCAGCCAGCGTATGCCGTGCGGGGCCTGTCGTCAGTGGCTGCAGGAGCTTGCGCCTGACGCGAGAATTCTCATTGACGGCGCGCCCCGTGCATTCACCGTGCAGGAACTCCTTCCGCTGGCATTCACGCTGCCCGACAACACGCCTGACGGGTCGTCCTGAGCGGCTATCCGCAGCAACGCGGCGCACGAGTCACCGCGAGTTCCGCTCGTATTCGCGCGACAAGAGCAACGTCCAATACGTACGCAGCTCTCATCGTGCTTGAAAGCAGGAAACGATATTTAAAGCATCCTTCGCAACACATCGTTACGCATGATCAGCTGGTGCTTGATTACCGCGGCCACGTGCAGCATAACCAGTCCAGCCAGCAGTGCGCAACTTGCGCGATGCACCGTGAACAATTCGTCGGTTAGCGGGCCTTTCTGGAACGGAGTGTCGATCTCAATCAGGCCGAAGAACGAATAGCCGTTCGGAACCATCAGGAAACCACTCGCAAGCACAGCAAAGATCGTGACGTAAATCACGGCATGTACGGCGTGCGCCAGCGTTTGTTGTCTGATGGACACATTGGGCAGCGCACGTGGCTCGACCCGGACCAGCTTCCAAACCACCCGAAGCGGAAAAAGCACGATAAGCACGGTGCCGATCGACATATTCAGTTGCGACAGGAAATCGTGCACGGGCCCGTTGGCGATGCGGGCGAGCGAGTAACCCGCTACGCTGGCGTAAATAATCGAAACAGCAAACGTCCAATGGAAAAATCGCGCAACACCATCGTAGCGGCCCGGTTCGGCATCGCCCACCTGCTGGTGCAAAGCACGCAAGGCAAGGTAACGATTTTGCGCGATCATGGTTTGCGGCTCACCTGTCTGGGTGCTGGATCGCATTGGCGCTCGTGACATTCGGTTCATACGTCTCTTCCAGTCATATGCTTGTTCCAGTCCGAGATCATCAGGACGTACTGGAACGCCACCATGCGCTTCGGCCATTGGTGAGACATCACCTCAGCCGTGCCTCATGGCGTCGGTGCGCCCGCCGGTGATCAGCGGCGCATCGTACCGGCTTGATCAGACCACCTCAACAACAATGCAAATGACAACGATTTGCATTTACGTTTATTTACGAACCCATTTCATAAGGCTTTCGAGACCCGGAATTAACCTATTTACCGGTGTCCGAAGATCGGAGCGGAAAAATGGTCATGGCTGCTGCCAGCCCGAGTGCCCCGCCGAGAAGCGTTTCCCAGGCGCGAGCTGCAAGCATGGGAACGGAGTGCACACCACTTGCAGCCAGCGTCACGATCAACGTGAAAGCGAACGCCGCGCAGGCAATGTCGTAGCGCTCTGGCAGGGCCATCGCATAGATGACCATCGCGAGTGCGGCTGCCCCCCAAAGCAGCAGCGGCGCATGCCCGGCAACCGGCAGGCAGGCAAGACCGATCGGAACGCCAATCAGCGTGCCGACAATCCGGCGACGCACACGCTGTATCGTGCCGGTCGCCGAACCGGCGACGACGTAAGTGCATGCGGTGATCGCCCAGGCGGACTCCTCGAGACCAATCAAACCGTTCAGGGCGACGATGACCAAAGCACCGATGGCCGCCTGCAGTCCCATGAAGAACTCGGGCGAGCACTTCCCACGAGCGGGGGCGGGTCCGGCGGCGAGCGCCGCCATTGCGACTGGCCGCTCCGCGGGACCGCTTAGCACGCGTGGCACCACCGACGCCAGGGCCGCGATGAGCGCCGCAATCCCAATGGCCCACAGATCATCGTTCGTCAGACGGGCGCCGTATGCGAGCAACTCTCCAATATAGATTTGCGATCCGACGCCTGCGCCCAGGATGCCGAATCGTTTGAGATAGCCAACCAGAAAAGCGCCCGTCAGGAGAATCAGTTCTGGTCCTGCCCGGCCCGCAACCTGCAGCGGCGGAGAAAGAACCACGAACAGGCCCGCGCCCAACGCGGCGGCAAAACTCAGCAGCACGAGATCACGGCTCGACTCGGCGCGCGTCGTTTTCCCCTCGGACACGCTCGCCCAGAGTGCGAAGCTTCCAGCGAGGTAACCCAGCGAAACGCTGTTGGGCACGCTGCGGGCAATATCGTGCAGCGTGCCGAGTGCAGCCGCGATGCCGTACGCCGTCACGAGCCGCAACCCCTTGATTCGGCGGTGCGTGCCGGGGTCGACCCGCTCCAGCCAGCGGTCAACCGCCGCTACGGGTCTCAGGATGCCCCGCCGAAATTTTCCACCACGATCGGGAGAGCCTTGCGTGTTGTCATTCATGGGCTTCTCCGTGATCTTTCGCAGGGCACATGCGAGCGGCAACGCAAATGTGATGTTGTCAGCAGCCGAGCGGCACGCACAGGGAGACCGGCAGAAGGACTCGCACTTCCATCGCTAGCCTTATGCCAACGCAAGCAGGTGCTCACATGATCTGGCCTGCGAGCCCCTCGTTTTCGTCACGCGTGAGGACATCCTGCATGTTCACGACGCCACGTCCACACGCTCACTGCGTTGCGGGATTCCCTCGCGGCGCATCCGGCGCGAGCAGCACGCCTTTGGCGAACACGAAGCAGCCGTAACCGCGCGTCTCCCCCGTGGCAATCACGCAATAGGCCTTGCGCGCGCGCGCATAGAATGCGTGCCGCTCGATGGAAGCGAACGGCACCGCGCGGCCCTCGGCCGCATCGACCTCGGACTGCGCTTCGCGCTGCACCGTTGGAATTGCTTCGGGATCGCCCACCACTTCCATGCGCATGGCCGGAGATTCGACGAAGGTGTCGAGCGGCAGCACGGAGAGGATCGCGCGCACGGCGCGCGGCGCATCGACGCCGTCGATGCGCAGAAGCTTGCCGAGCGCCGTTGCGCGTGCAATCGAGTCGGCCGGAAAATTCGCATCGCAAATGACTAGCTCGTCGCCGTGCCCCATCGCGCGCAGCGCGTGCAGGACATCGGCGTTCAGGAGCGGGTCGATATTCTTCAGCATGTCTCCTCCATTGTTGGCATTTCGCACGGAGGACAATGCTGCGCTCGATCCCGGGGCCAAGTCAACTCGCGGATTTCAGGCGCGTGCCGAACATGGCGCTTTCGACGTGTCGGCCAATGTTGCGTGCACCGGCGAATTATGCGTAGGGTGCTCGGGATCAGAATTGCAGGCGGTAGCGCACGAAATCGTCTGCGTTCGTGAATTCGTCGTAGAGCTTGCGTGCGGGGTTGTCCTCACGCGTATGCCAATAGAGGCGCGACCACGCGCGCGAGCGCGCCAGTGCGATGAGGTCTTCGATCAACCGCCTGCCAATGCCCTGCCCGCGGCAGGCGGGATCGACGAACAGGTCCTCCAGATAGCAGACCGGCGCATCGACCCATGTGCCTTCATGCAGCACGCAAAGGCTGAATCCCGCCACGCGACCATCGACTTCGGCGATGCGCCCGAACAGCGGCACATCCGCATCGAGCATGCGCTGCCAGGTCCGCTCGCTGACTGACGGCGGCACGCTCGCTTCGTAGAACGCGTTGTAGCCCGCCCAGAGGCCGAACCACGCGTCGCGGTCGGCGGACGCGATATCGCGGATAAGGATCGTGCCGGCCATTCAGGACGCCGCCGCTTCCCTGAAGCTCGCGAGCGAAGCGCGCTGCTTGCCATGGGCGTCGAAATTCTCTTTCGAGAGCCACGTCTCGAACGCCGCCTTGGCGAGCGGCCAGTCCTTGTCGATGATGGCGAACCACGCCGTGTCGCGGTTGCGGCCCTTGTACACGATGGCCTGGCGGAAAATGCCCTCGAACTGGAAGCCAAGGCGCAGCGCGGTTTTGCGCGAGGGCGCGTTCAGGCTGTCGCATTTCCATTCGTAGCGCCGGTAGCCCAGTTCGTCGAAAACATAGCGCATCAGCAGATACTGCGCTTCGGTGGAAATAGGCGTTTGCTTCAGACGCGGCGAAAACGTCACGCTGCCAACCTCGATCACGCCATGAACCGGTTCGATGCGCATGAGCGCGAACGTGCCCACGGCCTTGCCGCTCGCGCGGTCGATCACGGCATAGTGAAACGGATCACTCGATACCGCGGCCTTGGCCAGGTATTCTCGAAACGCAGCGAAATCGGTGAACGGCTCGGCGAACAGATAGGTCCAGTCGCGTCCATCCGGCGCCTCGCCATAGGCCTCGAAGAGGTCGGCCGCGTGCCGCTCGAGATCGATCGGCTCAATGCGGCAGAACTGCCCCTCGATCGTCACGCGCGCAGGCCGCGCGCGCGGCTGCCAGTCCGAGACGGGTTCGCCAATGGGTTGCTGGTATTCGTTCACTCTTGCTGCCATGCGTGACAAGCTCCTTTTGCGCGACACGTGTGCCTTATCCGCACCAGGTTACCGCAGGCGTGGTCCCTTGAAAAGGTCCACGAGCGGCGGCTCTGGTGGAACCACGCGCTGGCGCGTTGCATCACGTACCGCGCCCCTATTATCGCGGCATATCGCGGCATCGAAGCAGGTCCCCTCGCAAATCGGGGTTGGCGCGGTTCTTCACCACCATCGCTGCGCGTTCCTGCACCTCAAACAGGCGCATGCATGCATTCCTGATGCGACACGATTTCACGAATCGAACTCGTCTTATTTTTCTTGCCCAGCCCTGCATTTATCCTGATGCAAGTTTCGTATTTCATTGCATTGGGAGAGGGACATGGGTCCGCAGTTGGTGGTCGACTTCATCGCTAACCAACCGTACGAACTCGGCGAACGCGCGTTGCGGCATGTGTGCCGTGAAAACGGCCTCCTCACTAAAAGAGCGTACCGCACTCAGGGCCAGACCATGGCGCTTATCGCCGGCACTTCGCCTTTCCTCCCGCCCTTGACGGCCTATTTCATGTTGTCGTACCAGCAGTAACCAGCACTTCGTGCCTTGTGCATCACTCCGGTGCACTGTAATGGAGCCCGTTGCGGGTTTCGCTCACCAGTTTTCTGCCTGATGGCCGCTAGCACGGCCATCCTCTCCAGTCCATGTTCAAACGCGGTAAATCAGAGCCCGGCCTAGATCGCCCGGCCAATCCCGAGAGTCTGCTTGCCCAGACCGTCAACCGTTACGCTCACCTCTGTATCGACTTTGCAGTGTGCGTCGGGATACTCGTGCTGGTTGTGTGCCTGGTCGTCGCAACACGTGCTCTGGACGACTGGTTTCAGTTGGGGATGTAGTGTCCCATGACCGGGTCATCACGGACAGAACGGCGATCGTGCGACGCAAGGGAATCGCGGGCGTCGTGTCGGCTCGTAGACACGTTGAATGCTGACCACTTCAACGGGTGCGGATGAGCTCCCGATTGCAATTGCGAGAATCGAAACACGTCGGTTGCGAACCCCGCCCCATAAGGAGGCGAGGCGGCACACCGCCGCATCAGTCTCGCGCCCTGCGCGTCGCCGCCGCGCCAACCAACGGCGATCGCATTTCGCGTCGTTCGTGATACTTGTCGCCTTGCACTCCGCTCCCACTTAGACGCGTAGACTTGCGGCGCACGAGCAGCGCGTTGGCAACCCACTGCAACGCGCCGCACAACAGCAGATAGACAAGCGCGACAAACAGGAAGATCTGCGCCGGATACACCATCAGGCGGTTGTTCAATTGATTGGCGAGGAACGTGAACTCCGGCACGCCAACGATATAGGCGAGCGACGTATCCTTGATCAACGAGACCCACTGATTGATGAACGACGGCATCATCACACGCACGGCTTGCGGCAGGATCACTTCGCGCAAAGTCTGCCAGCGTGTCAAACCAAGTGACAGTGCTGCCTGGCGCTGCCCATCACTGATCGATGTGATGCCCGCATAAACGGAGTGCGACAGATACGCGCCGCCGATCAGTGCCAACGCGCAAACCACGGTCGCGAGACCCGGAACGTCGACGTGCAGCAGGATCGGCATCAGGAAGAAGGTCCAGAAGATCAGCATCAGCACGGGTATTGCGCGAAAGAACGCGACCACGACCGTCAGCGCGAGATGGACGAAGCCACGCGTCATGGCGAGCGCAATGCCGCCCGCGAGACCGAACAACGCGGCAAGCAACGCGGACATCACCGAAAGCACGAGAGTCAGCGCAATGCCGCCCAACGGGCCTGCGGGAAATGCTCCGAGCAACAGATAACGCAGCGTCGGAAGCCAATCGAAGCCGTTCATACCCGGCCTCGCTGCAACGCGCGCACGCCGGTGCGTTGCCAGAGCACGAGCGCCGCTTCGATAACCGCAATGGCCAGCACATAGAATACGGTGGCGGTGCCGAACGCCTGGAATGTCCTGAAGCTTTCCGTGTCGACCTGACGCGACATATACGACAGCTCCCCAACGCCTATCGCCATCGTCAGCGAGGAGTTCTTCACCACGTTCATGTACTGGCCAGCGAGTGGCGGCGTCGCGATGCGCAATGCCTGTGGCAGGATCACGTAGCGCAGCGTTGCGTAGCGGCTCATGCCGAGCGCGGCAGCCGCCTGCCCTTGTGCGGGGTTCACGCCGCGCATGCCGGCGAGAAACTCCTCGCCGATGAACGCCGTCGTGTAGCAGGTCAGTCCAACCCATCCGGCGAACAGCTCGAAACTCGGCCAGCGCAACGTCAGCACGCCAAGCGTTACCGCGTGCGGCGTGTTGAGCCAGTTCATCCATGCGGACGGTAGAACCGTCGCCGCGCCGAAGTACCAGAACAACAGTTGGACCAGCAGCGGCGAATTGCGGATGACGAACACGTAAGCCGCCGCGCCGCGCGCGATCGCGCTGGTGCGAGCCGTGCGGGCAACCGCGAGTACGAAACCCAGCGGCGTCGCGCACAACGCCGCACAGGCAGAGAGCATCACCGTAACGAGGAAACCCTGCTCCAGCCACGCGAGATACTTCGGTTCAAGCCAGTTATGCATGAGTCAGCAATGGAAAGCGTCGAGCGCCGTGCCACCCGGCACGGCGAGGCAGCAGGCGCCCGTAAGGACGGTCGCAGCGCTCAACTGCTTTTTTCCGGATCGCCGATCTTGAACAGACGCGGCAGTGGCGCCGCGCTCTTCGGGCCGAACCACCTGTCATAAATCTGCGCGGCTTCGCCGTCCGCTTCCAGGTGCGTGAGCGTATTGTTCACCACATCGAGCAGACGCGTCTCGCCCTTTGGCACGCCAACGCCTTCGTAGTCGTTCGAAATCGTGAAAGGGGAAATCTCGTAGTTGGCCTTGTCCGGCACGCGCGCAAGCAATGCGACGAGCTTCGGGCCGTCCTGCGTAATGGCCTGCACGTTGCCAGTGCGTAGCGCGGCGAAGGCGAAAGGCGTGTCGTCGTAGGCGACGATCGTCGCGTTCGGGAACTTCGCACGCACCTGCTGCTCGTTGGTCGTGCCCTTGTCTGCCCCGATACGCAAGCTGTTCAGCTGCTCCGGAGACTTGAACACGCCCTTCTTCGCGATGAACTGGGTGCCCGATGCGAAGTACGGCGTGCTGAAATCCACTTCCTTCTTGCGCTCGTCGGTGATCGTAAAGTTGGCGAATACCAGATCGACCTTGCCCGACTTCAGAAACGCAATGCGGTTGGCAGGATTGGTCGGCTGGATTTCGAGCTTCACGCCGAGGCTCTTCGCCACGGCGCGCGCATAGTCCACATCGAGTCCAGCGATCTGGTTGTCCTTCGGATCGACGAAGCCGAACGGCGGGTTGCTGTCGAATGCCGCAACGCGCAGCACGCCCGCCTTCTTGATGTCGTCCAGACGATCTGCATGCGCGGCATTCGATCCCATGACCAGCAACGCCATCAACAGTGCGGCAGGCACTGCGCCCCAGGTTCTGTTTTTCATCTTCGAGAGTCCTTCTTGTGTTGCGCCTGTGCGCTGTCAATGGACATTGGCGCTGGCGAGGCAAGCATCCTCGCAGCGCGATGGATGCGATGGAACCAAGCATTTTTCAGATCGAAAGCAAGGCTGGTGATTTGGCGCGACGAGGGACTGCGCCCAAACGCGCACACGTGAAGCCGTGAGCCCGATAACCGGAAGCTAACGCAGGCGCCCAGGCGTCGGATCGGCTACGCGTAGCGCTTGCCGGGTACCCGCAAACAGGCAAGTTCGCCGAACCCAGGCGGATTTCGAAGCGCTGATTTCGAAGCGCGTCGATCTTCGCAATGCCCTGCAGCCTCCCTTCGGCCGAATGTGGGCCGCGCAGCGCATCAAGCACGTCGGTGCGATTCCTTGACGCGGTTGTCGATCCACAGCCGCGCCCATCGCCATGCGTAGGCGACGGCGTGATCGGCTTCGAAGAAGTAATCGAGCGCGTCGAACCTGAACGACGGTCCGTGAACCGGCACGTCGCTTTCAATCGTGAGGTTCGCGGCATATAGACCGCTCGGCAGCGCATGTGCCGAAGGCGCAACTTCGTATCCCTTGTATCGCATGGAGTTTCCCGTGAAAGCACAACGGACGGTATCGTCCCATGCGGTTCATGCTAGTCCTCGCCCCTCTCGTCACCAACGAACGTTTTGGCCTTAGGAAATGAACAAAGGTGTAAGTACCTTTTCGACGTCACGTTCTTGCGAAGCCAGCGTGCCGGTGAAACAGCACGTGGTTTGCCAGTCAATGACCGGGCGCGCTGCCTGAGCGTCGACCGGTTTGCCGTCCGTCAACCAGATGGGCCACGAATCGCGCAGAGCAAATCAGAATCCGTTGGTTGGTTCCGCGCAATCCGGTCATTACACTTTTCAGTGGCTTCACGCTTTCACGCTTTCACATTCGACGGAATCGCGACGGCCACGCGGCGTGCATTCCGCCACTGCCTTCCGGAGAATTTCGCTGCAATGAGCCGCCTCCCCGCACCCGTTCTGGATCACGCCGTCGTCAACGTCAAGGATCAACTCGATCAGGCGTCTGTCGCCTATCGCAAGCTCGGCTTCGCCCTGACCGAGCGTGGACATCATTCGCTCGGTTCGAGCAACCATCTCGCGATCTTCGGCGAGAACTACCTGGAACTGCTTGGATTCGAGCACGGTAAAAGCACGAATCGTCCCGACATCGTCAACGCGCCTCCCGGTCTTTCCGGGCTCGCATTCAAGACGGACGACTCGCTCGCGCTGCATGACGCAATAGCGGCGCGTGGAATCGCCGTGGAGCCGCCCGCCGAATTCTTCCGGCCGGTCCAGCTACCGGGCGGCGCGCAGCACGCGCGCTTTCGCACGGTGCACCTCGCGGCAGAACTCGTACGCAACGGGCGCACGTTCTTCTGCCATCACTTCACGCCGCAGCTCGTGTGGCGCGACGAGGACCGCCAGCATCCGAACGGCGTCACCGATATCGCCCGGTTCGTCGTCGCGTCGCCAACGCCCCACGAGGTCGCTAATCTCTACGAGCGCCTGTTCGGACCGGGTATCGTCGAGCGGACTCGCGATGGCCACTACCGGCTGCCGGCCGGCCGCGCGCAGGTGGAATTCGTGACACCGGCCGAAGCGGAGCACCGCTATGGCGCGCTCGCGGCCACGCAGGACGGCAGCGAACGCTATGTCGCGCTCGATCTGCGCGTGAAATCGCTTGATGCGCTGCGCACGCTGTTCGAGCGCAACGGCGTGGTCTTCAGCACGGCCGCCGACGGCTCGCTGCGCGTCGCCGCCGACGAAGCCGCGGGCGTCGCGCTGCGCTTCGTCGAAGACGCTGCGGCGTGAGCGAAGCAGCCGCCCTCCGGCTGATAGCGAATGAAACCGACGAATGATGCATGCGATCCGGTCCAGATATCAGGAGCGGCCCGGAGATAAGCATCTGAGAATATCTTGGTTGTATCGCCGATGAAACGGATTAAGGTGGGAGGCAATTCGCCGCGCATCGGCGGCGGCTTCAGCTTCAGCGCACTTCCACAGAGGCAATACAAGCGATGTCCCTCGACAATCAAGACGATCACACCGGCCACTCGGCCAACGGCTCGCGCCGCCTGCTCCTCAAGCTCGCAGCCGGTGCCGCGACAGCCGGCGCGCTTCGCGGCGCGACGGCGCTGGCCGGCGCCGCGGCGCTGGCAATCCGCAGCGGCATTGCACGCGCGGACGACAGCAAGACGCTGCGTGTCGGCTACCAGAAATACGGCAACTTCGTCGTGTTGAAGGCCCAGCGCACGCTGGAAAAGCGCCTGGCGCCACTCGGTTTCAACGTGCAATGGCTGGAGTTTCCCGGCGGCCCGCAGCTGCTCGAGGGGCTCGCGGCCGGCGCCGTGGACGTCGGCACGGTTGGCGAAACACCGCCCATCTTCGCGCAGGCCGGCGGCGTGGACTTCGTCTATATCGCGAGCGAGCCGCCCGCGCCGCAGGGCGAGGCCATCGTCGTGCACCAGGACTCGCCGATCCGCACGCCCGCCGACCTGCGCGGCAAGCGTGTCGCGCTCAACCGCGGCTCGAACGTGCACTATCTGCTCGTCAAGGCGCTGCAGAAGGCCAACCTCAAATACGAGGACATCCACCCCGTCTATCTCGCGCCGGCCGACGCGCGCGCGGCCTTCACGAGCCGCAGCGTCGACGCATGGGTGATCTGGGACCCGTATCTCGCGGCTGTCGAGCGCCAGGCCAATGCGCGCCAGATTGCCAACGGCGAGAACCTCGTTCGCAATACGCAGTACTACATCGCGAGCCGCAGCTTCGCAAACGCACACGCGCCGATTGTCCACGCGCTGCTCGAAGAGATCGGCACAGTCGACACGTGGGCCCGCAACAACGTGCCCGCGGTCGCCGCGCAACTCTCGCCGCTCGTGGGCCTCGACGCGCCGACGCTCGAAGTCGCCCTCAAGCGCACGGGCTACGGCGTGCAGGCCATCAATGCCGAGACGCTCGCCTACCAGCAGCAGATCGCGGACACGTTCTCCGATCTCAAGCTGATTCCGAAGAAGCTGGCGGTGGCAGACGCACGCTGGCAATCCGCCTGAACCCCGTGTTGCCTCGCTGTCCGCATGAAGGCGGCGAGGCTCACGAAGCGGTTTGCGCGGCGAGCGGGCCGCCGAGGTAGGCGTCGCGAATACGCTCGTCCGCGAGCAGCGCCGATGCCTCGCCCGAGAGCACCACACGCCCCGTTTGCAGCACGTAGCCGCGGTGCGCGATCTGCAGCGCGAGGCTCGCGTTCTGCTCGACCATGAAGAACGTCACGCCCTGCCCGTTGATCGTGCGGATCAGATCGAGCACCTTGTCGACGTAGAGCGGCGAGAGGCCCATGGTCGGCTCATCCATGCAGACGAGCTTAGGGCGGCTCATCAGCGCGCGCGCCATTGCCAGCATCTGTTGTTCGCCACCCGATAGCGTGCCCGCGCGCTGGGCGAGCCGCTCCTTCACGCGGGGAAACAGCTCGAGCATGCGTTCGTAGTCCTCTGCAATTCCCTCGCGATCTCGGCGCGAAAACGCTCCCATCAGCAGATTCTCGCGCACGCTCATATCGCCGAATAGCCGCCGCGCTTCCGGCACCGAGGCGATGCCGCGGCGCACGATCTGCGCGGTGGACAGACCGTCGAGCGCAGCGCCATCGAAGCTCACCGTGCCCGCGCGCGGCTTGTGCAGGCCGAGAATCACCTTCATCGTCGTCGATTTGCCGCTCGCATTGCCGCCGAGCAGGCAGACGATCTCGCCGCGCGGCACCTCCACGGTCACGCCGAAGTGCACCTGGCTCTGGCCATAAAAGGTGTCGATGCGGTCGAGCTTGAGCAGCGGCGTGGTCATGGTGCGGCGTTCGCGTGAAGAGTCGTTGAATAGCGGGATGACCTGCGCACGGCTCATATCGCCACCGCGCGCGAAAGGTCGTCGGCGCCCACGTGCCGATGGCCGAGATAGGCTTCGATCACGGCGGGGTCGTGGCGCACTTCCTGCGGCGCCCCCGATGCAATCACCCGGCCCTCGTCGAGCACGAGCACGCGGTCGGACAGCGTCATCACGAGATCGAGCTTGTGTTCGATGAGCAGGATGGTCAGCCCCTCACGCTTGAGTTCGAGCAGCAGCGCGAGCATCTCCGCCGTCTCGGATTCGTTCATGCCGGCGGTCGGTTCGTCGAGCAACAGGATGCGCGGGCCGAGCATGAGCGCGCGCGCAATTTCCACGCGCCGCCGGTTCGCATAGGAAAGGCTATGTGCGGGCTGGTCGACGCGCGGCGTGAGCCGCTCGCCGAACCGCGCGATCACGGCGCGCGCCGCGTCGCGCAAGGCGGCTTCCTCGCGCCGTACGCCGGGCGGCTGGAAAAGCGCGCGCAGCAGTTCGGCGAGAGCCCCGGCCACCGGCCACCCCGCGCGCGCACTGCGCAGGCGCACATGCGCACCCATCAACACGTTGTCGAGCACACTCAGGTTGCCGAACACGCGGCCGTGCTGGAACGTCCGGGCGATACCGCGCGCGGCGAGCTTCTCGGGCGCATAGCCCGTCACGTCCTCGCCGTCGAAGCGGATCACGCCTTCGCTGGGCATGTCGGCGCCCGCGAGCAGATTGAACAGCGTAGACTTGCCCGCTCCATTCGGGCCGATCACGCTCACGCATTCGCCACGCGCGATGGAAAGACTCACGCCTGCCACTGCGGTGAGCCCGTCGAAACGGCGCGTCACGTTGCGCACGTCGAAGAGGATTTCGGCATCAGCCTTTGCGTTGTTGGACATGATCCGAGCCCTCATACGGAACCGAACAAACCCTGCGGCCGGAACCGCACGAGCAGCAGAAGCACGACGCCATAAACCAGCATGCGGTACTCCGCGGCGAAGCGGAACAGCTCCGGCAGCGTGATCAGCGCCGACGCACCGATGATTGCACCCGCAACGTTGCCGAGGCCTCCCAGAATCACCATCGTGAGCCCGAGTATCGACACTTGAGAATCGAAGGTCTGGTAGTTGATGTAGCTGTACAGATGGGCGGCAATGCCGCCGCCGATGCCCGCAGCAAATCCGCCCCATGCGAAAGCGAGCGCCTTGTAGCGGTTGGGCCGCACACCATAGGCCCGCGCGGCCACATCATCCTCGCGCACCGCACGCCACGTGCGGCCGAGGTGCGAGTTCAGCAACCGCAGCTGCAGCAGCGCCAGCACGATCAGCACGGCGAGCGTGAACCAGTAGACCGAACGTGCGCTTTCGAGCGTCCAGCCGAACAGGGAAAGCGGCGCAATGCCGGACACACCAATCGGGCCGCGCGTGAGGCTGTCCCAGTTGAGCACCACGAGGCCCACGATCTCGCCTATGCCGAGCGTCGCAATCGAGACGTAGTGCCCGCGCAGCCGGAACGACGGATAGACGAGCAGCGTGCCGAGCGCGGCGGTAATGAGCCCTGCGAGCAGGATCGTCAATGCCGGCGACCAGCCAGACGCGGCTGAGAGCAGCGCCGAGCCATATGCGCCGATCAGCAGCAACGCCGCATGCCCCAACGAAATCTGGCCCACGGTGCCCGCCACGAGCGTGAGACTCAGCGCAAGCAAGCCGTAGATCCACGCGTTCGTGAGCGTTTGCAGCACATAGGAGGAGGACACCACGAATGGCAGCGCCACCGCAATTACGACGAGGGCGGCGAACACGGGCCGCGGTACGTTCAGCGCCCGGCGGTTCGACACGAAGGTGCCCGTGAGCGGCTCCGGCGGCAGGCGCCGGTTCCCGCTGAACAGGCCGTTGGGGCGCCAGACCAGGAACGCGAGCAACAGCACGAACGCAAACAGGTCGCGATAGCTCGTGCCGAAGAGCGCCACCCCATAGCTTTCCACGAGCCCGAGCAGCAGGCTGCCCGCGATCGCCCCCGGCACGTTGCCCAGCCCGCCGATCAGCAGGGCCACGACGCCCTTGAGCGTGGCCTGGAAGCCCATCGCCGGGTCGATGCTGTTGTAGTACATGCCGACGAGCAGCCCGCTCAGGCCGCCAAGACCGCAAGCGATGGCGAACACCACGCGGTTGACCGCGTCGACGTCGACGCCCATCTGCTGCGCAGCGTCGCGGTCCTGAGCCGTCGCGCGCACGGCCCACCCGAGGCGGCTGAAGCGCAGGAACGCGTAAAGCACGGCCGCCGCGCCAATGCCGATCGCCGCGATCAGCACGTCGAGCGAGCCCAGCGTCGCGCCGCCGATGGCGAGCGTCCAGTTCGGCAGCGGCGAGGGCACGGGGCGCGGATCCGGACCGCACACGAGCTGGGCGAGCTGGTCGAGCACGAAGCTGATGCCGATAGTGGCGAGCAGCGGCGCGATGCGCGCGGCGCCTTGCAGCGGCCGCAAACCGATGCGCTCGATCGCAATGCCCAGCAGTGCGCATCCGGCAATGGTGGCAGCGAGCGCGAGCGGCAACGGCAGGCCAAGGCGCGTGAGGCACAGCCAGCCGATGAACGCCCCCACCATGTACACGGAACCGTGCGCGAAATTGATGAGGTGCGAAACGCCGAAGATCAGCGCAAGCCCGACCGCGAGCAACGCGTAGATGTTGCCGACGATCAGGCCGTTTATTGTGTAGTCTAGCCAGGCGCTCATGATGGCGAGGTTTCCGTTTGGAGACTGCGCGAGGCGCGGCGCTTACTGCGCCTTGAGCGCACTCGCGCCGTCCCAGCGTGCGAATTTGCCGTCCTTGACGACGAGGTCCTGATTCTTCGCGCCCGCTACGCGGCGCGTTTGCGCATCGAAATGAAAGTGCCCGAAGATCACGCTCGGCACGTCATCGATTTTCGCGAGGCCGTCGTGCACGGCCGCGCGCGTCGCGCCATAGCGGCTCAGCAACTCACCCGCGAGTATCATCGCGTCGTAGGCGCGCGCCGCGAACGTATCCGGGTCGGTGCCGTACCTCGCGCGATAGCGCTGCACGAAGCTCTGCACTTCGGGCCGCGGATCGCCGGGGAAGAAGTTCGACTCGGTATAGATGCCATTCACCGCTTCGCCGCCCAGCTCGATGAACTTCGGTGAGTACACCGAACCGACTGCGGCAATGGGCAGCCCGATGCCCGCCGTGCGCGCCTGGCGCACGATCTGCGCGCCATCCGAGTAGTACGAGATCAGCACGATCGAATCGGGATTGGCGCTGCGCACGCGCGTGAGCGTCGCGCGAAAATCCTTTTCATCGGGTTGGTAGCCTTCGGCGGCCACGATCTGCGCCCCGTGCGCGCGCGCCGACTTCGCGAAGATGTCCTCGCTCGTGCGGCCCCAGTCGGTATTCAGGTAAAGCACGGCGATCTTCCGGAAGCCGAGGCCGCCCGTCACGTATTGCGCGAGCAAGGGCTGCTCCTCCGCCTGGCTGATCGCCGTGCTCCACATGTAGTCGCCGCCCTTCGTAAAATCGGGATGCGAGTTCGTGAAGCCGAACTGCACGAGGCCGGCGCGCTGATAGATGGGGGAAGCCGCCATCGAGGCGCCGCTCGAAAGGTCGCCGAGTTCAAGCAGGATACGGCTGTCGCCCGCGAACTTCTGCGCGATCGCCACGGCCTGGCGCGGATCGCTGCGGCTGTCCTCGAAGTCGTATTGCAGCGGATGGCCGTGAATGCCGCCGCTGCCGTTGATCTGATCGAGCGCAAGATCGAAACCGCGCTTCCACTGCTCGCCGTATTGGGCATCGTGGCCGGTCAACGGGCCACTCACGCCAACCCGGTAAGGATCGGCAGCATGCGCCGCGCAGGGGAGCGCGAATGCGCCCAAGCACGCCAGTGCGCGCAGCCATTTGAATCGCGCAAACGCGCCGCATTTTTCGTACAGCCGATTCGCCATGCTCTGTTCCCGTACAACGGATTGAAGTGCTGCGATCTAATCACGCGGCAAACGGGCGAACCAACCAAGATTCGTGTCAAAGCTTCCAAAAGCCAATGTGGATTGCTTATTCCGGGCGCCGAAATGCGCGAGGGCTAAGGCTGCGCCATAGCGCCGCAACTGCTGGATTCATTGGCTTATGGCTGCATTTCGCGTAGCGCGAATCGCGCGCCGGTAACACCGCCAATTTCCCGCCATTTGCCATTCGCTCATTTAAAAAGCGCTATTTATTATAAGAATCGCGCATACAGACGGCCATGGAATGCCCACACCGCATGAATGGGACGTCGTTCGCATGGAGCTTTCACCTCGCAAACGCTCGGCTGGTCCGCGTGGCTCGACACGGTCAACCTCGACGAGGTCACGCCCGCGCAGCTCGCCGTGCTCGAACCGAGCCATCCGCAGGCGAAGACTTCCGACTACTACATGCGGCTCGTGCACGAGCCGCAGGTGCTGGCCGCCGCTCCGGCGCGTTCAACAGCATCATGTACGCGCCAGGCGGCCTTTCGCGCGCAGAACGCGAGCTGGCCAGCACGGTCGTCTCGCGCGTGAACGGCTGCGTTTATTGCGCATCGGTGCACGCGCAGCGCTTCCAGCAGCTCGCAAAGCGCGACGACGTCATCGAGCAGGTTTTCGCCGATCCGCAAACGGCCGGCACCATGCCGCGCGAGCGCGCGATCGTGCGCTATGCGATCGACCTGACGCTCGCGCCCGAGTCCCTTGGCGGCGCCTCGCTAGATGCGCTTCGCGAGGCAGGCCTCACGCACGCCGAGATACTCGATCTGAGCCACGCCATCGCCATCTTCGCGTGGGCCAACCGGCTCATGCTCACGCTCGGAGAGCCACTGTTCCCAGAGTGAGGCCATGCGCATATCGATAGCTGAATCGCTTCGTTGTGCGTAGCGTGCGCGCATTGGAGACTCGTCACGAAGTCCCTTTTTCATTCACGCGTAGATTCGCCGCAGATATAAAGGAAACACAGTGATGAAGACATCATTTCGTGCAGCGAGGCGCCGCCTGCTCGCGCGCCTCGCGGCCGCCCTCGTGCTCGCGCCGGCCGGCGCGAGCCTCCTCGCGTTCAGCGCCAGTGCGAGCGCTGCCGCGGCTGCGGGCGAGCCCGTCTGGTTCGGCGTGAGCGGTCCGCTCACGGGCCCGAACGCGCAGTACGGCGCGCAGTGGCAAGCGGGCTTCGATCTCGCGCTCGACCAGATCAATGCGGAGGGCGGCATCAACGGCCATCCGCTGCGCTACGTGTTCGAGGATAGCCAGAGCGATCCGCGCCAGGCCGTGACGATCGCGCAGAAGTTCGTTGCCGACTCCCGCATCCTGATCGAGCTCGGCGATTTTTCGAGTCCGGCCTCGATGGCAGCTTCCCCCATCTATCAGCGTGCGGGACTCGTGCAACTCGGTTTCACGAACTCGCACCCGGACTTCACCAAGGGCGGCGACTATATCTGGAGCCCTTCGGTCAGCCAGACCGACGCGCAGCCACTCATCGCCGATCTCGCCGTGAAGCAGGGCTTCAAGCGTGTGGCCGTGCTCTATCAGAACACCGATTGGGGCCGCGCGAGCAAGGACGTGTTCGTGAAGGCCACCAATGCGCGCGGCGCGCAAGTGGTCGACGCCGATGGCTATCAGCCCACGGACAAGGACTTTCGCGCCACGCTCGTGCGCGTGCGCGACACGCACCCGGATGCGCTCGTGCTGATCGCCTATTACGCCGACGGCGCGCAGATCGTGCGGCAGGCGCGCGAAAGTGGCATCGGCTTGCCGGTGGTCGCCGCGAGTTCGGTCTATTCGCCGAAATTTCTCGAACTGGGTGGGGACGCCGTAAATGGCGTCACGACGAACACGAGCTTTTTCCCCGGGGATCCGCGCCCCGAAGTTCAGCGCTTCGTACAGGGCTTCAAGGCGAAATACCATCGCGAGCCCGACGCGTTCAACGCCTTCGCCTACGACGCCGTGATCATCGCCGCCAACGCGCTGCGCACGGGGGGCACGACGCGGCAAGGCGTGCACGACGCGTTGCCCAAGCTGCACGACGTACCGAGCGTGGTGTTCGGCAAAGCCACCTTTGATCCGCGCACGCGGCGCATCGACGGCGTGAAGAGCATCGACCTCGTCGTGCACGACGGTCAATGGACGCTGCTGCCGGCCCAGCAGACCGTGGCCGCCAAGCAGTAACGAAAGCACTGCGCGCGGACCGGGGTCCGCGCGCAGCGTTGCCATTCAAGCCCTGATTCGTCCTCAAGCCACCGTTTCGGCCGCCGCGTTTGCGGGCAGCGTGTGACGCAACTCGCCGTCGATCGCTGAAAGCGCCTTCGTCGGGTCACGTGCTGCGCCGCTGGGCGGCGCGGCCGGAGCCGTTCGTGCGCCGCGCGGCGCGGCGCGGCTTGCGTGAGCTGCGCTTCGCCGAAGCATTCGACCCTGCTTTGCAGGCGCTCGCGGACGAAGACGCGGGCGTGCGCCTCGAAGCCGTTGCCGTGCTGGGCTGGCTGAAGGACGCACGCGCGCTCGCTCCGCTTGCCTCGCTCGCCGCCGCCGACACGAACGCGGACGTGCGCCACGCGGCGGTCAGCGCCCTTGGCTTCGCCTCGCGCGACGATCACGCGATTCTCGGCGCGCTGCTCGCCGCGCTGCGCGACGACGCATGGCAGGTACGCGAAGAAGCCGCGACCACGCCAGGCCAGCTGCGCACAGCCGCGGCACGCGAAGCGCTCATCAAAGCGCTCGCCGATGCGTACTGGCAAGTCAGGCTGCGCGCGGTCCGCGCGCTCGGCCAGTTGTGCGATGCGCAGGCAGCGCGCGCCGTTGCCGCGCTGCTCACGCATACGATCAGCAATTTACGCAAGGAGGCGGCGCTCGCGCTTGGCGAGCTGGGCGCGCCCGGCTCGTTGCCGGCACTGCAAGCGGCACTGGACGACTGCGATCCGGATGTGCGCAAGGCCGTGCGGATCGCGATAGGCCAGATCGAAGGGACTCATCGATGAGGACACCGGATGAAATCCACAACGACGCAGCAGCGCGAGCGCTGACACTGCGGTGGCCGGCTGGCGAGACGCAGCGTGTGGCCCATGCCCGGCTTCGCGCGGCGTGCCCGTGCGCGGCCTGCCGGCGCATTCGGCTCGCCGGCGCCGCGCTCACGGCGGCGCCGAACATCACGCTCGCCGCCATCGAACCGATGGGCTACGGCGTGCAACTCGCGTTCAGCGATGGCCACGCGCGCGGCATCTACCCGTGGTCCTACCTCGAAGCACTGGGGCACGACGAAGCGGACGGCGACGCCCGTCACACCGCTTAGCGCGCCATTTCGCGCAGGGCAGGCGGCGTCAACTTGCCGCATTCGCACTCGCGAGGCGTCTCGCGCTGCCGCATGCCGCAAGGCTTCGATACGAGCGTTTGATAGTTCTCTGCAGATCGTTATCCTGACAATGACCATCAAACCTGTTGTCATCCGCTCGTTGCCCGAACAGTGAGCGGCCAGCGCAACCCCGCAACACGCATTGAACCGGGGCCGTTCGCAGTACGGCAACTGCGCGGAGTATGCGTGCGACTCGCCACACAGCGAACCCTTCAAGTGGTAAACTTCGCGGCGCTATTTCGTCCCGCGACCATGACTCTCCGATCCCGCAAACACCTGACCGCATGGCTTGGCCTCGTCGCCATGTGGCTCGTCGTGCTCGCGCCGCTCGTGAGTCAGCTGGTCCTGGCCGCCCATCGTGACGACACGACCGCCGCGCTCTGTTCCGCGACGCAGCCCGCGACCGGTTCCAGTCATGTGGCGCACGGCGACTCGCTCTCGGCCTGCGGCTATTGCGACCTGCTCGCCAATCAGCCCGCCATGCCCTCCCTACCGCCGTCACCGCTCGTGCTGCTGATGCTCGTCGCGATCGCTGCCGCGCCGGTGCTCTCCATGCGTCACACGCCGCTCGGGGCATTCCCATCCGGGCGGCCGCGAGCCCCGCCAGCCTTTTCCTGATCTCCGTGATTGACCGTGGCTTCGACGCGCCTCCTGCCGGCGCGCGTGGCCGTTCGCACTCCGAATCAAGGAAAATTTCATGCTGCACTTCGCATCGCGAAGGCTGCGCGCGCGTGCGCGCGGCCGGGCGCGGTTCGTCACGCTCGGGCTGTTGCCCCTCACATTGATTGCTCAGGCTGCGCACGCCGCGGCCGAGACCGGTCCGGGCGCAACCCTCTCCAACACAACGACAGACCAGGCCGCAACGCTCGCCGCCACGACGCAGGAAGCCACCGTGCTGCCAACCGTTACGGTCAGCGCCAGCACGGGCGGAAACGCCGGCAACAGTAGCGTAACGCCTGCCGTCGACCCGAACATGCCGGCGTCAGTCGAGACCGTCACGCCCGATCAGTTCCGCAACTGGAACGTGGTCAACACCGAAGACGTGCTCAAGTACATGCCGAACCTCGCGGTTCGCAAGCGCTTCATCGGCGACCTGAACTCGATCATCGCGGTGCGCGGCACGAGCAATACGCAAAGCGCGCGCGGCCTTGTGTACGCGGACGGCCTGCTGCTGTCGAACCTGCTCGGCAACAGCTATTCGTTTCCGCCACGCTGGTCGATGGTGCTCCCCGAGGAAATCCAGCAGGTCGATGTCATTTACGGGCCGTATTCGGCGCTGTATCCGGGCAACTCGCTCGGCGCGACGGTATTGATCACCACGCAGATGCCCACGAAGTTCGAGGCGAACGCGGACGTCAAGGCGTTCACGCAGCACTTCAGCCTATATGGCGTCAACCAGAACTTCAACGGCAGCGAGGCCAGTGCGGCGATCGGCAACCGCATCGGCAAGTTCTCGTTCCTGATCGGCGCGAATCACCTTGAAAACACGAGCCAGCCCTTGCAGTTCGCCACGCTCGCGAGATCGACGACGCCCGCCAAACCCGGCGATACACCAGTAAGGGGTGCGTACTTCTACAACAACCAGACCAACACGCCCACCACGGTGATCGGCGTGAATGGCGAAGGTATCGAGCATACGATCCAGGACCAGCTCAAGCTGAAGATGCAGTACGACTTCACGCCGACGGTTCAGGGCGCATTCACGCTCGGTTACTGGCACCAGCAGTACAACAGCTCGACATCCACGTTCCTGTACGACGCCAACGGCAACCCCGTGTACAGCGGCCGGGTGAACATTGGCGGCTACGAGTACAACATTCCGGCATCGGCGCTCGCGCCGAGCCAGGGGTGGAGCGAAAACTGGCTCTACGGGCTCTCGCTCAAGACGCACAACGCAACGGGCTGGAACGCCGAAGCGATCGCTTCGTACTACGACATTACGAATAGCGTAGCGCGCACGGCGAATGCGGGGGGCCCCGGCAACGGTCCGGGCGTCGTCACGTTCGGCGACGGCACCGGCTGGAAAACGCTCGACCTCAGGGCAAGCTGGACGCCGCCCTCGCCTCAGGCCGGGCTCGCCAATCATGCAGTGAGTTTCGGCTACCACTACGACAACTATTTCCTCGACAACGAAACGTACAACACGGCAGCCTGGATCGACGGCGCCGCGGGCAGCTTTGCGAACGCGTTCAAGGGCCGCACGCAAACCCAGGCGGCCTACGTGCAGGACGCCTGGCGATTCCTGCCGCGCTGGAAATTCGTGTATGGCGTGCGCTACGAGGACTGGCAGGCCTACGATGGCGCCCAGGCCGTGGGCAGCGCCTTCGTGCCCTACCCCGACGCCAGCCAGCGCCACTACTCGCCGAAGGCCTCGCTCTCGTTCGACGTGACGAATGACCTGACGCTGCGCGCGTCGATCGCACGCGCGTACCGCTTCCCCACTGTCAGCGAACTGTTCCAGGGGCAAATCAACGGGTCGTCGATCATCAACAACAATCCGTACCTCCAGCCCGAGAACGACCTCTCGAAAGAGCTCGCTGCCGAGTGGGCGCACTGGAACGGGCTATTCCGGCTGTCGCTCTTTCAGGACGACGTAAAGAATACGATCTTCAGCCAGACCGACACGACGGTGATTCCGAACGTGACGAACTTCCAGAACATCGGCAAGGTTCGCTCGCGCGGCGTCGAGGTGAGCTATCAGGGCGAGGATGTGTTCGTGCGTGGGCTCGATCTGATCGGCAGTGTGGCCTATACGCAGTCGAAGATCCTCGAAAACGCGCAGAACCCGGCAACGGTGGGCAAATACTTCTACCGCATTCCGCTCTGGCGCGCCGACATCGCGGCGACTTATCACATCGGCGAGCGCTATGCGCTCACGCTTGCCGCGCGCTACTCGGGCCGCGAGTACAACACGCTGACCAATACCGACACGAACCCGAACGTGTTCGGCGGCACCAGTACCTATACGGTGGCGGACGCGAAGTTCACGTTCCACCCCACGAAGGCCAGCGATCTCAGCGTGGGCGTCGACAACATTTTCGACGCCCGTTATTTCGTGTATCACCCCTACCCCGGCCGCACCTTCTATGCCGAAGGCCGTCTGCGGATGTAAAGGAGGCACGCCCATGTCCACTGCCGAAACCGTCACCCGTACGGCGCCTGCCGCTACCGGAGCGCAACCTGGTCCGCAAAGCGGCCCGCAACGCGGTTACCGTACGCTCTGGCGCTGGCATTTCTACGCGGGGCTGTTCGTGATACCGTTTCTCGTGATCCTCGCCATCACGGGAACGATCTACTGCTTTCAGCCGCAGATCGAACCGCTGCTCTATCCGCACCGGCTTATCGTTGCGCCCGCAACGTCGCCGCGCCTGGAAGTCGACGCCCTGCTAGCGAAGGCACGCGGCGCCATGCCGGCCGGCGCGGTGGCGACGACGGCGCGCATCAGCTCGCGCGCCGACCGTAGCGCGGAATTCATCTTCCGCCTGCCGGATGGCCGCAAGCAAAGCGTGTACGTGAACCCCTACGATGGCGCGGTGCTCGGCATGCTCGACGTCGACAGCCGCTTCATGCAGGTCGACCGCATGATTCACCGCAAGCTGCTGCTCGGCAAGCCGGGCGAGCTGTTGATGGAACTGGTGGCATGCTGGACGCTCGTCATGATCGGCACCGGCGTCGCGCTCTGGTGGCCACGCGAGAGGGCCTCGCTGCGCGCGGCCCTCGTGCCCGATCTCACACGCCGGGGGCGGCCGCTGTGGAAGAGCGTTCACGCCACGCTCGGCATCTGGCTCGCCATCGGTGCGTTCGCGTTCGTGGCGACGGGCCTGCCGTGGACCGGCTCGTGGGGCAAGCAATTCAAGGCGCTGGCCAGCAGCGTCAAGCTCGGCTCTCCACCGGGCTCGTGGGGTGGCTTGCCGCTGCACTCGAAAGTACCCGGCCAGCCTTCCGAGGCAGGCGCTGCCACGAGCCATGAGGCCGCCTCCGGCATGGAGTCGATGCCCGGCATGACGATGGACGAGATGCCCCTGCCCCAGGTGCCCTGGGCAGTCGGCGCGGTGCGCGTACCCGGCTCGCCCGACGTGGGCGCACCCGGCGTCAAACCGCTGCCGCTCGGGCACGTGGTCGAGCAGATGCACGCGGACGGACTCACGCATGGATATGACATCGCGCTGCCCACCTCGCCTCTGGGCGTGTACACCGTGTCGTACTTCCCTGCCGACCCGAAGCTCGAGCGCACCGTGTACATCGACCAGTACAGCGGGGCCGTGCTCAAAGACATCCGCTATGGGGACTATGGCGCCGTCGGCAAGGCCGTGTCGTATGGCACGTCTCTGCACATGGGCCGTTACTTCGGTGTGCCAAATCAGATCGCCTGCGCCGCGCTGTCGCTCGGCCTCGCGGCGCTCGCCGTCACCGGCTTCGTGATGTGGTGGAAGCGACGGCCTCGGGGCACGCTCGGCGCGCCGGCACGCGAGCGCGGCGCGCCGCCGATGCGCGCATGGGCAACCGGGCTCGTCGTTCTCGGCATCGTGTTTCCGCTCATGGGCTTGACGATCGTCGCGGTCTGGCTGGTCGACCGCGTGCTGCTGCGCTGCGCCGGTCCGCTCGCCGCCTCGTAAGGGCACACGTGATAACCGACCAACGCCGGGCGGCTTGCGCCGTGGCCGTCGTCGTGGGACTCCATGCCGCGCTGATCGTATCGATGCAAACCGGGCGCGAGATGGCCGCGCCCGTCGCCCTCGAATCGCGCACGATCACGGCCGAACTGCTGCAGCCCGAACGCGCGGTCGCGCCTGCCGCGATCCAGTCGCTGCCGGCGCCCAGGCCGCCGAACCCGGCCAGGCACGTCGTGCGTGAACCGCGCAACGTCGCGCCGTCTGCGAAGCCGGTTCCGAAGCCGCTGCCCCTTGCCGAGACGCCTTCGAGGCAATCGATCGAAAGCCCGCCAGCGGTCGCGCCAACGCAGCCAGCCACCGCCGCGGCACCGCAGGTCGCCGCCGCGCCCGCCGCGGACCGGGCCGTGATGGCGCTGAGCGCGCCCAAAAACGTCTCGCACCTCGACTGCCGAATCGCGCAGCCGGAGTACCCGGTGCTCTCGAAGCGGCGCGGCGAGGTGGGTATTGCCTACGTGCGCTTCGTGGTGAGCCTGACCGGCAGGATCGAGGACGTCGAACTCAAGCAGAGCAGCGGCTTTAGCCGGCTCGACGACGCCGCCCTTGCCGCCATGCACGACAGCTCGTGCAACCCGTACACGGAAGCCGGCCAGCCGGTGCGCGCGGCGTATACCCAGCCGTTCGACTTCAGTCTGCACGAATGACCGTGCTTGAACCATGACCCAAAGGAATGCCAGATGCAGAACTACGGTATGACCCACTTGTGGGCTCAAGGAGATTTCGTCACGCGCGGCATCGCGCTCACGCTATTGATCATGTCGGTACTCTCGTGGTGCGTGATCGTCGTGAAGGGCTGGAATGTCATGCGCCTGAAACGCCTCACGAAGAACGCCGAGCGCGCGTTCTGGCATTCGGACGACATGGCCGACGGCATGCAAAAGCTCGGCGACGGCGCGCGCGAAGACAACCCGTTCCTCGCGCTCGCGCGCGCCGGCGAAGAAGCCGCCGAACATCACCACAAGGCGCAGCCGCAACTGCACGACCGCATGGACGTGTCGGACTGGATCACGCGCTGCCTGAAGGACTCGATGGACGACTCCGTTGCGAAGATGCAAAGCGGCCTCGCGGTCCTCGCCTCGATCGGCAGCACGGCGCCGTTCGTCGGCCTGTTCGGAACGGTGTGGGGCATCTATCACGCACTGCTTACCATCGGCGCGACCGGTCAGACCTCGATCGACGCCGTGGCCGGCCCCGTTGGCGAAGCGCTCATCATGACCGCGTTTGGCCTCTTCGTCGCGATTCCGGCCGTGCTCGGCTACAACGCGCTCACGCGCGCCAACAAGTCGATCGTCGCGAAGCTCAATCGCTTCGCGCACGGCCTGCATGCATTCTTCGTGACCGGCGCGCGCCTTTCTTCGCGCATGTCTTCCACCAAGGGCACGCTGCGCGTCGCGGCACGCGCCCACTGAACCGGAGGCACGCCATGGCGATGAGCCCCTTTTCCAGCGAAGAAGACGATGGCCTGGTGAGCGAGATCAACATGACGCCGCTCGTCGACGTCATGCTGGTACTCCTGATCGTCTTCATGGTGACGATTCCGGTGATGCGTCATGCCGTGAAGATCGACCTGCCGCATGCGAGCAGCCAGAAGGAGGACACGAAGCCCGCGCAGATCGACGTGTCGATCGAAGCGGACGGCACCGTGCTGTGGGACGGCGCGAAGGTCGACGAAGCGGCGCTGAACCGGAGGATCGCGGCTGCGGCGCTTGCGACGCCGCAGCCCGAACTGCATCTGAACGCCGACCGGAAGGTCGCTTACGAAAGCGTGGCTCGGGTCATGTCGGCAGCGCAAGCCGGCGGCCTCACGAAAATCGGCTTCGTGACCGTTCCCACGCGCCAGTGAACAGCATGGCAAGCGAACAGCACCGCCCCACGGCAACCGTGCGTACCGTGCTTATTGGCGGCGATTGGTCCGGCAGGATTGCGACACTTCGCCGCAATCGTTCGACCTATGGCCTTCTGAGGCCGATGCGTCTGCTGCGGCTTCGTCGCCATGCGGGATGTCTTCGATCGACTGCGTTACCATACGCAAATGCACTCGTCCGCCGCCGCACGCAAACGCCTGACCACATGGCTCGCCTTGCTCGCCATGTGGCTGCTCGTCTGCGTGCCGACGGTCAGCCAGATGGTCGCGGCGCACGAGGCGAGCGAACCCGTTGCCGAGCTCTGCTCGGGGTCGACCGCATCCGCCGTGCAGCAGGAGCATCCCGCAGCGACGCTGGCCAAATGCGGCTACTGCGACTTCGTCGGCACGCACCCCGTACTCCCTGCCCTGGCGGCAGCCGTGCTGTCCTCGCCAGCGCTCGCCCCATTGGCAGTCGCGGCCCTTTTCGACGCTTTCATCCCCGTTTTCTCCTTCCAGGCCGGACATCCGCGCGATCCACCTCGCCGCGCCTGACCCATCGCCGCCATCTGCGAACGGGACGCCCTCGCGGCCCTGCGTTCGCCATTCGCACCTCTTTTTCTGCAGGCTGCACGCCGCCGCGCGTGCGTGCCCGAAACATCATGTTCAATTGGCTCCGCTTCTCGCGCGGGAGATCCCGCGCGCAACGCTTCATCCCAACCCTTGTGGCCGGCGCGCTGCTGGGCACGACGTTGCTGGCCGGCTGCGATCAGAAGCCCGTGCTGTCGTTCCAGAACCTGGACATCACCGGCAACCGGCAATTTGCGGATCACTTCACGCTTGCCGACACGAGCGGCCAGGTTCGCACGCTTGCCGACTATCGCGGCAAGATCGTGGTGTTGGTCTTCGGCTATACGCACTGCCCGGATGTCTGCCCCACGACGCTTGCCGAGCTGTCCCAAGCGCTGCAGCAACTCGGCCCCAAAGACGCGCAGCGCGTGCAGGTGCTGTTCGTCACGCTCGACCCGACGCGCGATACGCCATCCGTGCTCGCGCAATATGCCGCCGCGTTCAATCCGTCGTTTCGCGCGCTACGCCCGGCAGACGCGACTCAACTCAAGCAGATGGCGAGCGACTTCCATCTCGTCTACGAGAAGGTACCGGGATCCACCCCCGACAACTACACGATGAACCATACCGCCGCGAGCCTCGTGTTCGACACGGAAGGCAAGCTGCGGCTCTATGCGCGCGACGGACAAGGCGTCACCCCTTGGGTTCACGACCTGCGCGAACTGCTGGACGCGCAGTCCGACGCTTGATGACGGTACCGAACCGGTAAGCCAACCTGTCTGGTGTGGTGTCGAACGAACGAACGAACGAACGAACGCCAGACGATATTTTCCAAACGCAAAACAGGAGATCCTCTCATGCGCCGTACCTTCTGCCGTATTGCCTTCGCTCTGCCGCTCGTGGCAGCCGCGCTGCCCGCCTGCGCAGCTTCCTCCAGCTCGATGATGGTGTCCGACTGCTGGATTCGCTCGATGCCCGGCGACACGCCCTCCGGCGGCTACTTCAAACTCATGAACATGAGCGACAAGGCCATCGATCTCGTAGGCGTGGACACCGAGGCGTTCGGCATGTCCATGCTGCACCAGACGCAGAGCAGCGGCAGCACCTCGAAGATGGTCATGGTGGACAAGGCGAGCGTGCCCGCCAACGGCACGCTCGCCTTCGCACCGGGTGGCTATCACGTGATGTTCGAGAAGGCGAAGAAGCCGCTCACGGTCGGCTCGTCGATTCCGGTCACTTTCAAGTTCAGCGACGGCGAGAGCGTCGAGGCACAGTGCACCGTGAAGAACGCGGCGGGCAAGTAAGTTCTTTTGCGCGCCTGCGTGATGATGCTTCGGCACAGCGATGGTCCATGGCCAATCCGGCACGGACCCTCTTTTTGTTTTCGAGGCGCCGTGTTCGCCGCATAAATCCTGTAACGACGCACGTTGCCGGCCGCGAGCTGTGCGGCCGGCACGCGCTAGCCCATCGTCGGCGACGTATGGCCCAGCAGCGCGGCGAATGAGAGCACCGCGAGCATGACCACCGCTTCGACAGCGAGCGTCCTGTCGAAGCGACGCTGTTGTGCCGCATAAGCCGGGTCGTTCTGCTCGGCGCGCATGCGCAGCGCAGGCAGCACCACCATGCGGTTCCAGCCACCCAATACGATGGCCAGCACGACGCATGCGAGCTTGGCGATCAACACCCGGCCCCAGCTCATTTCGAGCAACGAAGCGTTGGCGCGCGCCGTGTCTTGCAGGACGTTGTAGAACCCGGTGACGAGCACGACGACGAGCGCGGCCGTCGCGAGATGCGACAGCGCCGAACAGAATGCCGCGCGTTGCCGGGGCGAACTGTCCGCCATACGCACGAAGCCGCCGAGCAGCACGGCAGCCACGATCACGCTGCCAGCCCACAACGCCGTGGCGAACAGATGAACCACGTGGATGGCCTCGCGCCACGAAAAGTCGCCCGAGTCGGCCGCGTGGCTCGCCGCCGCCTTGCCGGCCACCCACAGCACGAGCCCCACCGCAAAGAGCGCCGAACCTCTCTCTTTGCGCAGGCCGCTCAGTGCCGCAAGCAGCGCGCCGGCAAAGCCAATCGACCACGCCTTTCCGAAGTGGGACTCCGTGAGCACGGCGGAGACAGCCGAGGCGGCCTCACCGAGCGGCGAGCCGCTCATGATGGCCGCCTGCAGCCACAGGTACGCCAACGCCGCACAAGCCAGCACGGCACACGATGCCGTGCGCCAGGCGCGCAGCCTGCCCTCGCCGGGCAATCCGCTGCGCATTCCCATCACGGCGCAGGCGAGAGCGCCTGCGGCCGCGGCAAAGAGGACATCCTGCACCGCGGCCAGCACGATCTGCGCGATGACGAGCGGATCCACCGTCACTTCACCGTGAACGTGTAATGCCCCTGGGTGCGATGGCCGTCGTCGGCGACGGCCACCCACGAGACGGTGTAGACGCCCGGCGTCAGCGGATTCAGGCCCACCGACATGTGCTTCTTGTTCGACGCGTCGACTTCAGCCTTGCCGCTCGTCACCGACCTGCCTTGCGCGTCGGTGACGGCAATCGAGCTGAACGCAGGCTCGAGCGCATCGTCGAAGTCGATCGCCACGTCCTTCTGCGAGGTCGGTACCGTGTCGCCCGCCGAAGGCGCTCGATGGGTCGGATAGGCATGGGCGTGAGCGAGCTGGCACGTACCGACGATGATCGCGGCCGCGGCGGCGCGCGCAATGGTTTTCAGATTCATGACTTGTCTCCTTCGATCAGTCAATCAGAAAAGTGGCTTGCCGAGCGAGTTCGGGAAGATGTCGTCGAAGAACAGATGCGCCTGGAACAGCACGCCCACGTGGTTGCCCGTCGCGCGGTTGACTGGAATCTGCGCCTCGACACCGAGTTGACCGTAACGGTTTATCCAGATCAGGCCCGGGTTGATGGTACCCGTCGTGTGCCCTGAACACGCGCCGGCGGTGCATGTGTTCATCGGGAATTCGACGACCGGGATCAGGTTGCTGAACGGCTGTGGCAGGCCCAGGTCCTTCACCTGGTTCTGCAGATACGGAATGCTGTACTGAAGCGTCAGGCCCCAGTCGAGCGAATTGGGCCCCTGGTCCGAACTCGCCGTCGTGATGTTCGGTCCGATTTCACCGGTGATGGCGAACGGCCGCAGGTAGCCGAGGCTTGCTGGCAGATCGCCGAAGCCTTTGCCGAAATACGCGGTGGGCGTGAAGGTCGAAAACGAGTCGCCGATCGACTTCGCGCCCGTGCCGCCAATCTCGCTCTCGAGCCCGACCGACGCCATGAATTCGTGCGCGGCGTTCGCATAGACGAGGTACTTCACGCCGAGCGTGATGTTGTCCCAGCCTTTCGCGGAATTGCCGTTGGGCGCGTTCTGGCTCACGTAGTCTCCGGCGATACTGAACGCGAGATTCCTGGTGATGAGCTTGTCCCACTCGTAGGACACCGTATTGACGTTCATGGCGTCGCCGTCGTCGGTAGGTGCCTTGATGTGGCCGAACTGCGCGTCGAACTCGTCGCCGACGCCGGGGTCATCCACGGTCATCGTGGCGGGAAAGACGCGATCGCCAACCACGGCGTGCGCCGAGGCCGTCGACGTGCAGGTCATGCAGGCCAACGCGGCCGTTGCGAGAAGCGCGGCGCGTGCGGGCAACGCCGACCGCTTGATGAGGGTGCGCATGTTGGTATTCTCCAATTGTCGTTCGGTACCGTCGTGCAAAGGCACGACAAACGGCCGCGTGCATCAGGAGCAAAGCGGCAGTTTCAGTTTTTCAGGCTGTGAATTAAACGTCAGGAGAAAACGGGGGGCGCCCGCGATTGCGCCACCGTATGCACGAAGGCGGCGCGAACCACGGCCGACGCAACGGCGACCCGCATCGGCCCTGCCGAAAGCGGCAACGCGAGCAGCATAGGACTGCCGGGCAATGCCGGCACGTGCGCAATCAGACTGCAGTAAGGACAGGCCTGCCAGTGCCCCTTCGCCGAATGCGCGGGATGGCCGTCATGCGCCGCCGCTGTGACTTCGCCTTCGGCCGAGCAATATGTCGCGAGCGCGTCGCCGAGTCGGTGATGGGAAGCGAGCACCTGCGAAACGGTCGGCGCGAGCGAGAGCATCAGGA
>NZ_DATJWR010000242.1:0-8689 GCF_035501035.1 Paraburkholderia sp. | reverse complement strand
CCATTGGAGGCCCGCCACGCCGCCCGCGAGGCTCGCGCCGATGCTATGGAGCGCGACGTTGACGATGGAGGTGTCGAGGATCACCACGACATAGCTGATGCTCGTTGCCCAAAGCACCCGGCGTTGCTGCTCGCGACTTTCGGTACTGTGCGTCGGCATAGGTTCTCTCGCTTTCGCCGGCGCAAAATACGCCAGCCACGAACCCAGTATCGAGCGCGCGGCGTGTGCGATGCTTCGATGCGTGTCGAAACATGCGACCATGCAGTCGAGCTACGCTACGAGCAAGTTCCGGAGAAACGCATGACTGTCGAGAATGTTCACCCAAGGGTGTCCGCCACGGCATTTCTGATCGCCGACCCTGCACGCGCCTCGATGCTGATGGCGCTGGCCGACGGCCGCGCGCTGCCCGCGGGCGAACTGGCCTATGCGGCCGGAGTCACGGCGCAAACGGCCAGCAGCCATCTGGCGAAACTGCTGGACGGCGGTCTGCTCGCCGTCGAAAAGGAAGGCCGGCACCGCTATTACCGGCTCGCGGACGCCCAGGTGGCCACCCTGCTCGAAAACCTTGCGGCGATCGGCGCGCGCGCCCCGGTGCGCCACAAGCCGCCTGGCCGCGAGGCGCAGAAGCTGCGCTTCGCGCGCTGCTGCTACGACCATCTCGCGGGCCAGGTGGGTGTGGCGATCACGCGACGCCTCACGGAAGCGGGGCTCATCACCGCCGAAGCCGACAAGCGCTTCGCGGTGACCCCCGCGGGCGCCGCATGGTTCGGTGAACTCGGGCTCGATGTCACCGCGCTGAAGCCCGGCCGCCACGGCGTTGCGCGGCAGTGCCTCGACTGGACCGAGCGACGGCATCACCTGGCCGGGCCGCTCGGCGTGGCGTTTCTGGCGCTGTTGTGCGAGCGCGGTTGGCTTCGGCGCACGCCCGCCTCGCGCGCGGTGCAGGTCACGCCACGCGGCTGGATCGACTTGCGCGAGCGGCTGGGCTTGACGCCCGAATCGCTCGCCGAAGGCTCAGATGATTCGAACCCCAGATGATTCGAATAACTGAGCAATTTCCATCGCGGCCGGCGCGAAGGCCGACTCACGCCACGAGAAAGCGCTGCGCGAGCCGCACCCAGCACGCCGCGCCGAGCGGCAGCACCTGGTCGTTGAAATCGTAGCCGGGGTTGTGCACCATGCAGCCGCCGAACTCGCCTTCGCCGTTGCCGAGCAGCAGGTAGCAACCGGGCACGGCATCGAGCATCCACGCGAAGTCCTCGCTGCCGTTCAGGCCCTTCGGCGCCTGCATGACCACATTCTGTTCGCCGACGAGTTCCGCGCAGACCTGCTGTGCGAGCGCGGTCTCCTCGGGCGCATTGATCATCGGCGGCGTGAGTTGCCGGTAGTCGATATGCGCCTCGACGCCATGCGCCTGCGCGGTGAGCGCGACGATCTCGCGCACGCGCGCCTCCACGAGCGCACGCGTGTCGGGGCGCGCCGCGCGGATGTTCAGGCCCAGCGTGACCGTTTCGGGAATCACGTTGTGCGTGGCACCACCGCGAATGTAGCCCACGCTCACCACGGCCGGTTCGTCGGGCGCCACGTTGCGCGCGACGATGGTTTGCAGCGCCGTGACCAGCGCCGCCGCGGCCACGATGGGATCCTTCACGCGGTGCGGCATCGCGCCATGGCCGCCCACGCCCTTGAGCGTCACGTCGGCCACGTCCGAGGAAAGGCTCACCGACCCCGGCAGCACACGGAATGTTCCGGCCGGCACGCCCGGCATGTTGTGCAGCGCGTAGACCGCATCGCAGGGAAAGCGCTCGAAGAGACCGTCGGCGATCATCGCCTTCGCGCCGCACAGATTTTCTTCGTCGGGCTGAAAGATCAGATTGAGCGTGCCGTCGAAGTCGCGCCGCTCGGCCAGCCTTTTTGCGGCCGCGAGCAAGATGGCCGTGTGGCCGTCGTGGCCGCACGCGTGCATCTTGCCGGGCGTCTGGCTCGCGTATGGCAGGCCCGTGTTCTCGACGATCGGCAACGCGTCCATGTCGGCGCGAATGCCGAGGCGCCGCTTGCCGTCGCCCACTTTCAACTGCGCCACGACGCCGCTTTTACCAATGCCCGTATGGACTTCGTAACCCCACTTCTCCAGCAGCATGGCGACGAGCTTTGCCGTGGCGCCCACCTCGAAACCTAGTTCGGGCTGCGAATGAATCTGCCGCCGAATGCCTATGAAGGTCTCGGCTTCGATTTCGATCTCGGGCAGCAAGGTGGGCAGCAACTGGAACGGGGTGAGCGTGGATTCGCGTTTCATGGGGATTCCGAGTATTGCGTGGTGGAAGGAAGGATCAAAAGCGCATCAGCCAAGGCGACGTTCGCGAATGGCGCTCACGGCACACAGCGTGACGACCCCGCAAGCGACGAGGTAGAGCGCCGGCGCGAGCGGGTTGCCCGTCCTCGCGATCAGCCACGTAACGATGAACTGCGAGCTGCCGCCGAACACCGTCACGCCCACGCTGTAGATGACAGCAAGTCCGCTCGCGCGCACGCCGGCGGGAAGCAGCTCCATGAGCATCAGCAGCAGCGGCGTGGAGCCGAGGTTCGCCGCGGCGGTCAGCACGACCGAGAGCGCGAGCACGAGCGGCACGCTCGGCATGCGCGTCATCAGCCAGAAGGCGGGCACGACGGCCAGGACGTTGAAGATGAGTGAGCCGATCACGAGCGGCTTGCGGCGCGCGAGGCGGTCGGCGAGGCAGCCCGACACGAGCGAGGCCACGAGCATGGTGAGGCCCGTCGCGCAGCCCGAAAGCAGCGAGAGCGAAGGCGGCATCTTGAGCACGCGGATCATGTAGGTGGGCATGAAGAACACCACGAGATACATGCCCACGGTGCCGGCCGTGACCGAGAGAATGCCGAGACCCACCTTCGCGCCGTGCTCGCGCATGAGCGTGCCGAGCGGGCTCGGCGCGTCGGGCTGGGCCTCGTGCGTTTCGTCCAGCTTTGAGCGGATATAGAGGCCCACCGGCGCGATCAGCAGGCCGCCGAGAAACGGTAGGCGCCAGCCCCAGCTCTCGAGCGCTTGCGGCGAGAGCGTGGCGTACAGCACCGCGCCCGTGAGCGCGCCGATCAGCGCCGAGATGCCCTGGCTGCCCAGTTGCCAGCTCACGCGAAAGCCGCGCTGACCGATAGCGCCCGCTTCCATCAGCATGGCCGTCGACGCGCCGATCTCCCCGCCGAGCGAAAAGCCTTGCAGCAGACGCCCCGCGAGGATCACGAGCGAACCCATCACGCCGGCCTGCGCGTAGGTGGGTGCGAACGAGATGCACAGCGTGCCGCCCACCATCAGCGCGATGGTGAGCGTCATGGCGGCCTTGCGGCCGCGGCGGTCGGCATAGCTGCCGATCACGAGGCCGCCCAGCGGGCGCATGACGAAGCCGATGCCGAACGTCGCCACGGCGAGCAGCAGCGAGCCGTAGGGGCTATCGGAGGGGAAAAAGAGGCGGCCGATCAGAAGCGCAAAGAAGCTGTAGACCGTGAAGTCATACATTTCGAGTGCATTGCCGATCGAACAGGCGGCGATCAGGCGAAACTGGCTCTGACGAGCGGCCGCGGGCGGCGTGATGGCGGCGGCGCTGAGCGTTGCGTCATTCATGGCGGATCTCCGCGAGCGGTGGGGATGAAGCTGCGAGTGAGACTGCGTGTGATTGCGCGAATATGTGCGATCTCGGCCGGACGATAGTCACGCCGATTCCATTTTTGAAAGAAGTCACAAATTTTCATCGTGATAACCAGATAGAATCGCCGTCATAACCGCCGTGTGCCAGCCATTGTCGTTTTCCATGAGTCGGCCGTGGCCGCGCCTTGCCTCGCCAGGCGGCAAAGGCGCCCGTGGCACGCGGTGGAGCAACGATCAGGCTTTCTATCGATGGAAAGGCGTCCAGGCGCCACGCGCGCGGAGAACCACGGATGAAACTGCACCAGTTGCGCGTCTTGCTCGCGCTCGCGCAGCACGGCAGCATGCACGAGGCCTCGCGCAGCCTGCACATCTCGCAGCCGGCGCTCTCGAAGGCGATCGCGGAGCTCGAGCGCGAACTGGGCGTGACGCTCATGTCGCGCTCCGTGCGCGGCGTGAGCCTCACGAACTACGGGCGCGCGCTCGCGAAGCGCGCGAGCGTGGTCGAACAGGAGTTGCGCCACGCGCAGGAAGACATCGAAGCGATGCGTGGCCATGCCGAGGCGCAGTTGAACATTGGCTTTACCGCCGTCGCTTCGAGCGGGCCGCTGGCCGCGTCCATCGCGGCGTTTCGCGTGCGCTTTCCGGGCGTGGCGCTGCATGCCTATGAAATGCGGCCGCAACAGATACTCGAAGGGCTGCGCGAAGGGCGCCTCGACCTTGCACTGATCTCGACGAACAGCGGGCCCGGCACGGGCGCATTCCAGTGGGAGCCGCTCTTTTCCGTGGGCATGGTGCTCGCTGCAAGGCCGGGGCATCCGCTCGCGCGCACCACGCGTCTGCGCAATCTGCTCGACGCCGACTGGCTCACGCTCGACCCGCTCGACGACCCCGGCAGCCCGCTCGCGAGCCTTATGCGCCTGCATCGCCTCGATATGCCCAAGCGTGTCTTGCTCAGCTCGTCGAACCTGCTCGGCCTGCAACTCGCGACCTGCACGGACCTCATCAGCATGTGGTCCGATTTCGTGTTCTACGGCACGGGCGGCCCGCTCGTCCTCAATCCCGACGCCCTGCACACGCTATCCATTCGGGACGAGTTGCCGGACTTCCACGTGTTCATGGTGTATCGGTCGACTGACCTGATGACCCACGCGTGCACCGAATTCAGCAAGGAAATTCGCCATCGCAGCCGCACGATGGTCTCGCCGCGCGCCGCCGCGGCGGCCCCGGCGCGCACGCGCAGGACGGCGAGCGCTGCCGTGAAGTAAAGCCCGCGCCGCTCAGCCGCGCTGTGTACCGGGCGGATCGACCGCCTCGCGCGAGCGCGCGAGCGCGTCGAGATTGCCCTCGCCGAAGCCGTGGTGCCCGCTGCGCTGCACAACCTCGAAGAAGATCTCGCCAGCATGGCGCTTCACGAAAGTCTGGAAAAAGAGGCGCGGCACGCCGTCCTCTCCAATCTCGCCGTCGATCAGGACATGTCGCTTGCGCAGCGCTTCGAGGTCCACGCCGTGGCCGGGCAGCCGCACGTCCACGGTGCCGTAGTACGCGGGCGGCGGTTCGACGAACTCGACGCCGTTGGCCTTGAGCGCGTCGACACTCGCGAGGATGTCGTCGGTCGCGAGCGCGATGTGCTGCACGCCTTCGCCGGGATGCTCGGGCAGATAGTCGTGCAACAGTTGCGTACGCCGCGTGCCCTCTTCGTAGAGGGGAATGCGCAGCTCGCCATCGGGCGACACCATCACGCGCGACTCTTCGGCGACATGCCAGTTCGCGTTGATCTCGTGAATCTCGCGGAAATGCAGCAGGTCGCGATAGAAGTCGAGCCACTCGGCAATGCGTCCCGCGCCGACCGTCTGCGTGAGGTGATCGACGCGGGTCAGGCCGGTGCCGCCGTGATCGAGATCCGTGTGGGCGGTGGCGACGTCGATCGGCCGGAAGTCGATGTCGAAGATCGAAATGTCGCCCACGCCGCCGCGCTGGCCGCCGCGGCCTCGCCAGCGGTCGACGAAATAGAGGTGCGAATCGCCGATGCCCTGGATGGCCGGAATGCTCAGCTCCGCCGGGCCCACGCGCTCGCCCTCGAACGCCCATGCGCCGAGCGAGATGGCGTGCTCGAACGCGCGCTGCGCATTGTCGACGCGCACGCCGATCGCGCATATACCCGTGCCGTACTCCTGCGCGTAGCGCGCGGCGAACGAGTCGGGCTCGGCGTTCACGAGGACGTTCATCTGGCCCTGCCGATAGAGCGTGACCGCCTTGCTCACGTGGCGCGCGATCGCCTTGAAGCCGAGCTGCTCGAAGCGGCGGCCGAGTTCAGCGGGATTTGGCGCGGCGAACTCGACGAATTCGAGGCCGGCCATGCCGAGCGGATTGTCCGCCTGCGGCGGAAGACTGGAGGGGCTGGACATGCAATGGGCTCCTGACGCGAGCGGGTAAGCGAGCTTCGCCACGAAGCGCGCGAAGCAGGCCAATTTTAACCATTTCGTTCACTTTTCACGAAGCGCGTCTTGTGCGGCGACCGACGCGCCATCTCGGTGCAAACCCGCAAAGCGTTCGATCATCGAACGCTTATGCGCGATAATCGCGCGAAACTGCGCTGGCACGCATTGCCGTGCCGCGCGGGCCGCCCTATTCTGCGTTTCACCACAGGCGCACGTTTGACATGGCACACGTGCACGAAAGGAGACACCTCATGACCGCCACCCTCGACACCACCGGCTCCCCCGGCGCCGCCCCTCTTTCCCCGTCGCGCAGCCAGGCGCGAAAAGCGGCGCTCGGCAGCTTCGTCGGCGCGGTCGTCGACTGGTACGACTTCCTCCTCTACGGCATCGTGGCCGCGCTCGTCTTCAACGCGGCGTTCTTCCCGCAGGTCAGCAAGACGACGGGCACGCTCGCGGCGTTCGCCACCTTCGGCGTGGGCTTCCTGTTCCGCCCGCTCGGCGGCATCGTGTTCGGCCACTTCGGCGACCGGCTCGGGCGCAAACGCATGCTCGTGATCACCGTCATGATGATGGGCCTTTCCACCGTTGCCATCGGCCTGCTGCCGACCTACGCGACGATCGGCGTGTGGGCGCCCGTGCTGCTCGTCACGTTCCGTGCGCTGCAAGGCTTCGCCGTGGGCGGCGAATGGGGCGGCGCCGCGCTGATGGCCGTGGAAAGCGCACCGCGCGGCAAGAAAGCGTTCTACAGCAGCGGCGTGCAGGTGGGCTACGGCGTGGGCCTCGTGCTCGCCACGGGCATCGTCGCGATCCTGAGCCACCTGCTCGGCGAGGCGTCGTTCCGCTCCTGGGGCTGGCGCCTGCCGTTCGTGTTCAGCGTCGTGCTCGTGCTGATCGGCCTGTGGGTGCGCTCGAGCATGGACGAGTCGCGCGAGTTCGTCGAGAAGGTCGAGCACGGCCACCGCAAGCTCAAGATGCCGGTGCTCGAAGCGCTCACCCGCCACCCGAAGGCGTTCCTCTACATCGTCGCACTGCGCCTCGCCGAGCTCTTCACGATGTACATCGTCACCGCCTTCGCGCTCAGCTATTCGACCACCAACCTCGGCATGTCGCGCGATCTCTTTCTCGGCATCGGCCTTTTCGTCGGCGCGCTGAGCTGCGTGACGATCCCCTGCTTCGCGTGGCTGGCCGACCGCCTCGGGCTGCGCCGCATCTATCTGGTCGGCGCGTTCATCGGCCTCCTGAGCGCGGTGCCGTTCTTCCTCGCGCTCGAAGCGCGCTCCACCTTCTGGATCGTGATCTTCTCGGTGATGCTCGCGAACATCGCACACGACATGGTCGTGAGCGTGCAGCAGCCGCTCTTCACCGAGCTGTTCGGCGCGGAGTACCGCTACAGCGGCGCGGGCGTCGGCTACCAGTTCGCCAGCGTGGTGGGCGGCGGCTTCACACCGTTCATCGCCATCGCGCTGGTGAGCTTCGCTGGCGGCTCGTGGCACCTCGTCGCCGGGTATCTGGCGATCGGCTGCCTCATTTCGCTGGTCGTGGCGGCGCGCATGAAAGCCGTGCGAGCGGAGTGAGCCGCCTCGACCGTGAGGGCCGCGTGAGCACAAGCCGGCTCTTTGCTCGCAAGCCGCAGGCGTTGGCCGCCTGCGGCTTTTTCCGTTGTGCCGACACGATCTCTGCACGCCGATGAAGAAGCCGCCATTGGACCGGCGCGACTGGATCGCCGGGCTCGAAAAGGGCCTCGCCATCCTCGAAGCGTTCGACAGCGAACACGCGCGCATGACGCCCACCCAGGCCGCCGAGCGCACGGGCCTCACGCGCACCGCCGCGCGCCGCTATCTGCTCACGCTCGAATCGCTCGGCTATGTCTACACGGACGGCCGCCTCTACGGCCTCACGCCGCGCGTGCTGCGCGTGGGTTGGTCGTACTTCGATTCGGCGCGACTGCCGCGTACCGTGCAGCCCTATCTGCGGCAGCTTAGCGCCACGCTGAATGAATCGGCCTATGTGAGCGTGCTCGACGGCTGGGATCTCGTCGTGATCGCACGCAACGGCGTGTCGCGCGTAATGACGACGGGCTTCGTGCTTGGCGCTCGCGTGCCCGCGCCGCTCATTTCACCCGGCGTGGTGCTGCTCGCGCACGAGGCGGACCAGGCAGCCGTTTCGGCGTGGCTCGATACCGTCGAGCTCTCGCCGTTCACGCCGCATACGATCACGAGCGCCGCGCGGCTGCGCGAAAAGATCGTGCGTGCGCGCGTGGATGGCTATGCGCTCATCGAGCAGCAGTTGCAGGTGGGCGTGCGCGGCATTGCCGTGCCGCTCCGGAACCGCAACGGCGAAGTGGTGGCCGCGCTCAGCACCAACATGCTGATGGGCGAGGAAAGCGCCGATGCAGCCATCAAGCGCGTGCTCCCGAATCTGCAGGAGAGCGCGCTCGCGATGCTGAACGTGCTCTAGCGCCCCGCGCCTAGCGAAGGCATGCGGCAAAGGACGGCGACTCACGAGCGCGGCATCGCCCGTCATTTTTTATTCGTCATCCTGATTAATTATCGAGAATCTCCCCCGCCATCCACGAGCGCTGCCAACTCGTACA
>NZ_DATJWR010000241.1:0-11454 GCF_035501035.1 Paraburkholderia sp. | reverse complement strand
TCCGAAGAAGTACTTAAATTCAAGTGTCCCGAATGGAGTCAGCATGTATTTACCGGTTGTCACACGCGAGACAGTTGATTCGTGTAGGCCCAGCGTATCAGCAATCTCCCTCAAAACCAAGGGGCGCATGGCGATTTCGCCATGCACGAAAAAGTTCTTCTGACGCTCGACGATAGCCTGCGCGACACGCAGGATCGTCTCGAAGCGCTGCTGGATGTTCTTGATGAGCCAGCGTGCTTCCTGCAGCTGTTGGCGCAGCGAGCCGCAGCCCGGATCGCCGCGGTTGTTGCGCAGAATATTCGCGTAAAGGTGGTTGATGCGCAGCTTCGGCACCACCTCGGGGTTCAGTTCCGCATGCCAGTTCTGGCCGGTCTTCTTGACGATGATGTCCGGCACCACGTAGTCGGCTTCGGCTTTGCCATACGATGCACCCGGGAACGGCTCCAGCGAGCGGATCAGCGCATGTGCTTCGCGCAGCTCGTCGTCGCCTGCCTTCAGTTGCTTGCGCAACCGCGTGAAGTCGCGTGCGGCGAGCAGTTCCAGATGGTGTGACACGATCTCGAGCGCGAGCGTGCGCGTTGGCGACGAATTGACGCGCAACAGCTGCAGCTTGAGGCACTCGGAAGCCGAGCGCGCGCCCACACCCGCGGGGTCGAAGCTGTGCAGCAGCGCGAGCGCGGCATTGAGCTCGTCGGCGTCGACTTCCAGCTCCTCGGGGATGTCGGCAAGAATTTCCTCGCTGGTCGCGCTGAGGTAGCCGTCTTCGTCGAGCGATTCGATGAGGAACGTGATGAGCGCGCGATCACGCGGGCTCGCGTTCGTCTCGCGCAACTGGGCCATCAGATGGTCGCGCAGCGTGGTGGTCGATTCGTGGATCTGAAGTGGCGGCAGATCGTCGTCGTCGGAGGCGTTGCCCGAGCGGCCGTAGTCGTCGAGATTCCACTGGCTCGCGTCGCCGTTTGCTTCGCCGCCAAGACCGTTGTATTCGTCCACGCCTTGCGGTTCGCCCTCGCCGCTTTCGCCGCTGCCGTTGGACGGCGCGCTCGAACTGCTCGCGCCCTGCATCGGCTCGGCGCCGGCGGACGTGGGCGGCTGAGCAATGAGCGAGCCGTCGGCGGCCACGCGCAGCGGGCTTGCGATCCAGTCGTCCTCGTTTTCGAGCAGCGGGTTCTGGGCGATCGCCGTGGCGACCTCCTGCTGCAGTTCAAGCGTCGACAACTGCAACAGCCGGATGGACTGTTGCAGTTGTGGCGTGAGCGCAAGATGCTGCGAGAGGCGGAGTTGGAGGCTGGCTTTCATGGCGATGTGCGGATCATTGTAAAGAGTTTGCCACGCGGGCGAAACCACGGGGCATTCGCAAAAACGAGCGTGTGCCTCACCGCCGAATGCCCGAAATTTGGTGCGCAAACAGGGCTGCCGCGCATCTTGCTGTGCACCTTTTCGGGGCAAGGTCGATGCAACGGATCGAGACAGGGAAACTGAAGGGAAAACGCAGGAAAGCGTGGAGCGGATCGCTCACGTTCCGTGAGCGCCACGAGGTTGCCATGAGTGGCGAGCGGGCGCGCGAGGCGCGCCCTGGGGTTCACATGCGGAAGTGCTCGCCGAGATAGACGCGGCGCACGCTTTCGTTCTCGATGATGTCGCCGGGCGCGCCGGCCGCGAGCACGGTGCCGTCGCTGATGATGTACGCGTGGTCGCAGATGCCGAGCGTCTCGCGCACGTTGTGGTCCGTGATCAGCACGCCGATGTTGCGCTGCTTGAGGAACTTCACGATCTTCTGGATTTCCAGCACGGCGATCGGGTCGACGCCCGCGAACGGCTCGTCGAGCAGAATGAAGCTCGGGTCGGTTGCGAGCGCGCGCGCGATTTCGACGCGCCGGCGTTCGCCGCCCGAAAGCGAGAGCGCCGGGTTCTCGCGCAGGTGCGCGATCTGCAGTTCGTCGAGCAACGCCTCGGCGCGATCGGTCATGACGTCTTTCGGCAGACGTTTGCCGTTGGCGTCGACCTGCAGTTCGAGCACCGCGCGGATGTTCTCCTCGACGGTGAGCTTGCGGAACACCGAGGCTTCCTGCGGCAGATACGAAAGGCCGAGCGCCGCGCGCTTGTGGATGGGCAGCAGGCTGATGGACTGGCCGTCGAGGTCGATCTCGCCGGCGTCGAGCGGCACGAGCCCCACGATCATGTAGAACGAGGTGGTCTTGCCGGCGCCGTTGGGCCCGAGGAGCCCAACCACTTCGCCGCTTTTCACATCGAGCGAAACGTCCTTGACGACCGTGCGCGAGCCGTAGCGCTTCTTCAGGTTGCGTACGACGAGCGAACTCGTCTTGCCGGCGAGCTGGCGTCCGTGGCTTTGGGGAGCGGTGACGGTGTTCACTGTTGCGGCGCTCCCTGCAGCGTGTCGGACGGGGCGAGCTTGGCCGGGGCGCCGGTGATCTGCTGCGGGCCGCTGTTGCGCGGCGAGAGCATCGCGCGCACGCGGCCCGAGGGGTTGCCCGGGCCGGCGACGTCCTTGCCCGACCTTGCCGTGTAGAAGTCGTTCTGACCGTCGTAGGTGACGACGCTGCCGTGGACCTGGTCCATCACGGTCGAGAGGCCCTGGAGGCGGCGCACCGTGGCGCGCGTCGTGAGCGTGGTGAGATCCTGCTTGCCGTCGTAGTCGATGCGCTCGGCGGTGCCGTCGATGTACTCGTCGAGGCCTTCGCGCTTCTGGCGGAAATAGGCGAGCTTGTCGTCGGGCGTGCCCGGCGCTACGGTGCCGGTCGCGAACTGGTAGCCCTGCGGGTCCTGCGTGACGACGAGCTTGTCTGCCTTGATGAGGATCGTGCCCTTGGTGGCGACCACGTGGCCGGTGAAGACGGTCTGCTGTTTCAGGTCGTCATAGGTCATGTTGTCCGCTTCGATATTGAGCGGCTTGTCCTTGTCGGCGCGCTCGGCGTGTGCCGTGGGCGCGAGGCCTGCGAACAGCAGCGCCGCAGCGAGCACCGACCACGCCGCAAAAGCGACGTGGCGGGTGCGGCGCGCGTCAGGCGAACGGCCGTTCAGAGGACGGGAAAGCGAATCGTTCATGCAATCATGCCTTGCGTGGACGGCCCGGCGTTCAGGACGAGCCGCCGGAGTCAGCCGGGGCGATCGAGCCACGGACGTTGCCGAAGAGCTGGATGACCCGGGAAACATTGTTGTAGTTCATGCCGCTGGTGGCCGTCATGACCGACTGGCCGCGTCGAAGTTTAACCGGCTTTTCGGTCAGGATCACATCGTCGTTCACGAGCACTTTGAAATGTTCGGAATCGGCCTGCATTTCGGGGTCGCCATAGCCGGCCGCGCGCAGGATACGCGCGTTGTCGTACAGATTGACGATCGAGGCATCGCTGTTCACGGTGCCGCGCAGGCCCGTGGCCGTGACGATCGGCTTGCCGGGCTGGAACGCGCGCACCGCCGGATTCGTGAGGTCGCTGTTCTCGTCGTCCTCGTAGTGCACCATGTGCGTGGCCGTGAGCCGGTACTGCGTAGCGCCCGACTGGTCGAGTTCGGACACGGAGAAGTTGTCGGCGAAATAGTCGGGCGAATGCGTGGGCGGACGCGGCGGCGCCTCCTTTTCGCGCGGCTGGACGGCCTGCAGCAGCCACCACGTGAAGCCGGCGAGCGCGGCCACGCATACGAGCGGCACGAGCGAAGTGAGGCGGAACTTCTGGTGATTCATCGCGGCTCCGCGCCGTGCGAGGCGTTGGGCGCGCAGGCCGCGGCGAGCATGGCTTCGTAGCGGTTCTGCGCGCGCAGGATGAGGTCGGTGACTTCGCGCACGGCGCCGTGGCCGCCTCGCTTGTCGGACACCCAGTGGGCGCGCGAGAGCACGTCCGCATGGGCGTCTGCGGGCGCGGCAGCGAAGCCGCACTGGAGCATCACGCCGAGGTCGGGCCAGTCGTCGCCCATGTAGCCGCATTCTTCGGGCGCGACGCCCGTCTGGGCGAGCAGCTCCGCAAATGCCACGCGCTTGTCCTCCACACCTTGCCACAGGTGCGTGATCTTCAGCTCCTTCGCGCGCACGGCGACGATCTCCGAGCGGCGCCCGGTGATGATGGCCGTGTCGATGCCGGCTTCGCGCAAGAGCTTCGCGCCGTGGCCGTCTTGCGAGTTGAACGACTTCATCGTGTCGCCGGCGCCGGTAAACATGAGGCTGCCGTCGGTGAGCACGCCGTCGACGTCGAAGATCATGAGCCGCACGCGCGCTGCGCGCGCGGTTGCGTCGAGTTGGGGAGCCATCAGATCACCTTCTTGGAGAACAGGTCGTGCATGTTGAGCGCGCCGATCAGCGTGCCCTCGGCATCGACGACCAGCATCTGATTGATGCGATGGCGCTCCATCAGTTCCACGGCTTCGACCGCGAGCTGGTCCGGGCCGATGGTGCGCGGGCCCTTCGTCATGACCTGCGCGATCGGCAGGTCGCGGAAGTCGCCCACGCGCTCCAGCACGCGGCGCAGATCGCCGTCGGTGAAGATGCCTTCGACGCTGTCGTTCGCATTCACGATCGCCGTCATGCCCATGCGCTTGGCCGTGAGCTGGAAGAGGGCGTCGCGCACGGAGACGTCGTCGCGCACCTTCGGGATCTCGTCGCCCGTGCGCATGACGTCGCGCACATAGGTCAGCAGGCGCCGGCCGAGCGCGCCGCCCGGATGCGAGCGCGCGAAGTCGTCGGCGCCGAAGCCGCGCGCATCGAGCACCGCGAGCGCGAGCGCGTCCGAGAGGGCGAGCGCCGCCGTCGTGCTCGCAGTGGGCGCGAGGTTCAGCGGGCAGGCTTCCTTCTCGACCGCGGCGTTCAGATGCACATCTGAGAGCTGGCCCAGTGTGGATTGCGGGCGGCCCGTCATGCCGATGAGCTTCGCGCCGATGCGCTTGACGAGTGGCAGGATCGCCACGAGTTCTTCCGACTCGCCGGAGTTCGAAAGGCCGATGAAGACGTCGTCGGCCGTGACCATGCCGAGGTCGCCGTGGCTCGCTTCCGCCGGATGCACGAAGAACGCGGGAGTGCCCGTGGAAGCCAGCGTGGCCGCGAGCTTGCGGGCAATGTGGCCCGATTTGCCGATGCCGGAGACGACTACGCGTCCGCGGCAACTGAGAATGAGATCGACCGCGCCGACGAAGCTGTCGTCCAGGCGGTCACGAAGACCGCGCACGGCGTCGGCTTCGATGTCGAGCACGTCGCGAGCGAGCTTCAGCGCCCGGTCGCCATTGATTTTCGCTATCATTCGCGGAGTATAACAAAGGCGTCTGCGCGCCGCGCCGACGCCCCCAGCGCGAAAACCTCGTGCGCGAGCCACGAGGCTCGCCCCCGCAGCTCTCCCCCAAGGGGGCTTCCTGAGACGTTCCCTTCGGGGACGTCCTGCGGTGCGCACCCCAGGAGTACGTCCTGCGACGTTCCCTACGGGAATGTCTTGCGGGGCGCCCATGGTTTCCCCGGTAGCACTTCCCATCGCGCCGCCTTTGCGTCGATCATTGACCTCGGATTGGACTGGATCGGTGCGAGGCAGAATTGGCATCGCCCGGTCACGCTGACGAACGAGGACGCTTCACACGATGATCTCCCCGCTGGAAATGACGCTGTTCCTGCTGCTCGCCTCGGTGGTCGGCGTCGTGCTGTTCCGTTTTCTGAACTTGCCGCCAATGCTCGGCTACCTCACGGTCGGCATTCTCGTGGGCCCGCGCGCGCTCGGCATCGTGCCGGACACGCACGGCGCGCAGAACCTGGCCGAGTTCGGCGTCGTGTTCCTGATGTTCTCGATCGGGCTCGAATTCTCGCTCTCGAAGCTGCGCGCCATGCGCCACGCGGTATTCGGCCTCGGGCTCCTGCAGGTCATGGGCACGATCGCGGTGGCGCTCTTGCTCGGTTTCGTGCTCGAGCCGTGGGTGCACATCACCTGGCAGGCGTGCGTGGCGCTCGGCGGCGCGCTCGCCATGTCGTCCACGGCCATCGTCAGCAAGATGCTTTCCGAGCGGCTCGAGATCGAATCGGAGCACGGCCGCAATATTCTCGGCGTGCTGCTCTTCCAGGACCTGGCCGTCGTGCCGCTGCTCATCGTGATCGCGGCGTTCGGCGGGTCGTCGGCGTCGCTCATCGAATCGCTCGGCATGGCCGCCGTCAAGATCGTGCTCGCCCTCGGCATTCTGCTCATCGTCGGCCAGAAGTTCATGACGCGCTGGTTCAACGTGGTCGCGCGGCGCCGCTCGCAGGAGCTGTTCGTGCTCAACGTGCTGCTCGTCACGCTCGGCGCGGCGTTCATCACCGACAAGTTCGGCCTGTCGCTTGCGCTCGGCGCCTTCATCGCGGGCATGCTGATCGCCGAAACGCCGTACAGGCATCAGGTGGAAGAGGACATCAAGCCGTTTCGCGACGTGCTGCTCGGCCTCTTCTTCGTGACGACAGGCATGCTGCTCAATCCGCACGTGATCTGGCAGCACCCGCTCATGGTGACGGGGTTCCTCGTCGGGCCGGTCGTGCTGAAAGCCGTGCTCATCACGGCGCTCACGCGCTTTTTCGGCGCCTCGCCCGGCGTGGCCATGCGCACCGGCCTCGGCCTCGCGCAGGCCGGCGAATTCGGCTTCGTGCTGCTGAACCTCATTCTCGACAAGCATCTCGTCGACCCGACGCTGCTCCAGGCGATTCTCGCCGCCATGCTGCTCTCGATGCTGGCCGCGCCCTTCCTGATCCAGAACGCGGACCGCATCGTGCTGCGCCTGTCCTCGACCGAATGGATGCAGCAGTCGCTGATGATGACGCGCATCGCCACGCAAAGCATCAAGCAAAGCGGCCATGTGATCGTGTGCGGCTATGGCCGCGCGGGGCAGAACCTCGCGCGCATGCTCGAATACGAAGGCCTCTCCTATGTCGCGCTCGACCTCGACCCGGACCGCGTGGCGGCCGCGGGGGCGGCCGGGGAGTCGGTGGTGTTCGGCGATGCGGCGCGGCGCGAATCGCTCGTCGCCGCGGGCATCCACCGTGCGGCTGCCGTGGCGATCACCTATGCCAACACGCAGTCGGCGTTTCGCGTGCTACATCACATCCACGAGCTGGAGCCCACGCTGCCCGTGATCGTGCGCACCGTCGACGACGCCGATCTCGAGCGCCTGCTCGCCGCGGGCGCGACCGAGGTGATTCCGGAGATCGTGGAAGGCAGCCTGATGCTCGCCTCGCACATGCTGGTGCTGATGGGCGTGCCGATGCGGCGCGTGGTTCGTCGCGTGGAAGAGCTGCGCGACGAGCGCTACAGCCTGCTGCGCGGCTACTTCCACGGCACCGACGATGTGGGCGAGGACGGTCACGAGCAGGTGCGGCTACAATCCGTACCGGTCGACGAGCGCGCCGACGCCGTGGGCCGCACGCTCGCGGAAGTGGGCCTCTACGACCTCGGCGTGGAGGTGACGGCGATTCGCCGCCACGGCATTCGCGGCGTGGAGCCGGACCCCTCGACGAAGCTGCGCGAAGCCGACATCGTCGTGCTGCGCGGCCTGCCCGAGCAACTCGCGCAGGCCGAGGAGCTGCTCTCGCGGCACCGCAAGTCCGGCGCGGCCGGCGCGGGCGCGGCGGCGGCCTGAGGCACCTCAGGCACCTCAGGCACCTCAGGCACCTCAGGCGCGTCAGCCGCCACAGGCGCCTTTGGCCGACCGAAACGCGAGAGCTCGCCCGCGACTCCCGCCCCGTTTACTGCTTGTCGTTTGCTTATCTAGATATCGCCCGGAGAAATCATGTCCAACGCGCCAGCGAACCCGAACGCTGAAGCCGCCCAGTTCGTCAACAGCCTGATCCGCACGGTGCCCGATTGGCCGCAGCCGGGTGTGCAATTCCGCGATATCACGCCGCTCATTGGCCATCCGAAGGGCTTGCGCGTGCTGATCGACCTGTTCGTCGAGCGTTACGTGGACGCGAAGCTCGACTACGTCGCGGGTCTCGATGCGCGCGGCTTCATCATCGGGCCGATCGTCGCCTACGAGCTGAACGTGGGCTTCATTCCGATCCGCAAGATCGGCAAGCTGCCGTACAAGACCGTATCCGAGACCTACCAGCTCGAATACGGTGAAGCGACCGTCGAAATTCATGAGGACGCCTGCGCCAGGGGCGACCGCGTCGTGATCGTCGACGACCTGATCGCCACTGGCGGCACCATGATGGCCGGCAAGCTGCTGCTCGAACGCCTCGGCGCGAGCGTGGTGGAGGGCGCGGCGATCATCGACCTGCCGGACCTGGGCGGCTCGAAGCTGCTGACCGAAGCGGGCCTTCCGCTCTTCACGGTGACTACCTTCGGCGGTCACTGAACGCTGTCATGGTCGCCGCCGCATTCGGCCATTGAATGTGGCCACTGAATGCGGCCACTGAACGCTCATCGCCACGGATCACGCCCCATGCCGAATTTCGCGCTCTTTCTCGCTACATCCATTGCCATCACGTTTGCGCCCGGCCCCGACAATCTGCAGGTGCTCGCGCGCGGCATTTCGCAGGGCCGCGCGGCCGGGCTCGTGGCCGCGCTCGGCTTCGCCGCGGGCGTGACGTTCCACACCACGCTCGCCGCGCTCGGCGTGGCCGCCGTGCTGCGCTCGTCGCCGCTCGCGTTCCAGATCCTCAAGCTCGCGGGCGCGGCCTACCTCGTGTGGATCGGCGTGAAAGCGCTGCGCAGCCAGGGCCTCGCCGCCGCGGGCGACCGGCCGCGCCAGCCGCTTTCGGCGATCTTTCGCCAGAGCGTGCTCGGCAACATGATGAATCCGAAGGTGACCCTCTTCTTCGTCGTGTTCCTGCCGCAGTTCGTCGATGCGCATGGCGCGCAGAGCGTCACGCTGCAGATGCTCGAGCTCGGTCTCGTGTTCATGGCGCAGACGGTCGTGGTGTTCTCGATCTTCGGGCTGTGCGCGGGTACGATCGGCGGCTGGCTCAAGCGCCGGCCGCGCGCGGGCGTATGGCTCGATCGCGTTGCCGGCCTGACGTTCATCGCCATCGGCATTCGTGTCGCCCTGCGCGATTGAGCGGTTGAACGAGCGACCGAACTCCGGAGTCCTTCACGATGACCTTGCCTTGCATTACGGATGCACGTCGTTTCGACGTCGGCGCGCATCTGCCATTTCATATCGGCGACGAGCGCGTTGGCTGGATACGCGAGAACGACGTGGCGCTGCTCGCACGCTGGCCCGACGTGTTCGAGATCGACGGCGACGCGCCCAGTGCGCGCGTGGCGCTCGCCTCGCGGTTCGACAACGTCACGGCGCGCAGCGCGGCGCTCGGCTCCGTGATCGGCGCGCTCGCCGCGGAGGGCCGCATTCCCGGCTGGCGCAACGAAACCTACGCGATCCGCAACGCGTTCGACGCGCCGCCGCTTGCCTTCATCGAGCGCGCGGCCTCGCGCTTCTTCGGCACGATGACGTACGCGGTGCATCTGAACGGCGTCGTAGAATATGCGGGCTCCGGGTCGCCCGGCGCGCCGCGACTGTGGATCGCGCGGCGCAGCGACACCAAGGCCACCGACCCCGGCATGCTCGACAATATCGTGGCGGGCGGCATTGGCTGGGGGTTCGGCGTGGAGGCCACGCTCGTGAAGGAGTGCTGGGAAGAGGCGGGCATTGCGGAGGACCTGGCGCGCGAGGCGCGCGCGGGCCGCACGGTCCATGTGCTGCAGTCGCTGCCCGAAGGCACCCAGGCCGAGCAGATCTTCGTCTACGATCTCGTGCTGTCGCCCGATTTCGTGCCCCACAACCAGGATGGCGAAGTCGGCGAGCACCGCCTCGCGCGCATCGACGAAGCCGCGCGCTGGATCGAGGAAGGCGCGATGACGGTGGACGCGAGCCTCGCGACGCTCGACTGCCTGCTGCGCCGCCAATGGATCGACGAAGACGCGTGCGAGGGCATTGCCGCGATCTTCGAGCCGCCGACGCTGTGAAAGGGCGCCGGTCTTACGCCCGCAGCCTGGCTGCAACAAAGCAATAGAAGGGAGTTATCGAGGTCATGTCGACCGAACACAGCTTTATCCTCAAACTGTCGTGCGCCGACCGGCCGGGCATCGTGCATGCCGTGTCGGGCTTTCTGTTCGAGCGCGGCAGCAATATTCTCGACTCGGCCCAGTTCGGCGACAGCCATACGGGCGAGTTCTTCATGCGCGTGCACTTCCAGCAGGTGGGCGGCGACCCGGGGCTCGAAGGCTTGCGCCACGCGTTCGCGCCGCTCGCGCAGGAGTTCGGCATGTGCTGGGAACTGCACGACGCGAACGTGAAGCCGCGCGTGGTCATCATGGTCTCGAAGATCGGGCACTGCCTGAACGACCTGTTGTTCCGCTATCGCACCGGCCAGCTGCCGATCGAAATTCCGGCGATCATCTCGAATCACAAGGACTTCTATCAGCTTGCCGCGAGCTACAACATCCCGTTCCACCACTTCCCGCTGCTCGGCGGCACGGCTGCCGACAAGGCTGCGCAGGAAGCGCGCGTGCTCGAAGTGGTGAACAACGAGCGTGCCGATCTCGTGGTGCTCGCGCGCTACATGCAGATCCTCTCGCCGCAACTGTGCGATGCGCTCGAAGGTCGCGCGATCAACATCCATCACTCGTTCCTGCCGAGCTTCAAGGGCGCGAAGCCCTACTACCAGGCGTTCGATCGCGGCGTGAAGCTCATCGGCGCGACCGCGCACTACGTGACGACGCATCTCGACGAAGGCCCGATCATCGAGCAGGAAGTGGAGCGCGTGGATCACAGCATGACGCCGGACCAGCTCACGGCGATCGGCCGCGACGTGGAGTGCGTGACGCTCGCGCGCGCGGTGAAGTGGCACGTCGAGCACCGCATCGTGCTCAACGGCAGCAAGACGGTGGTCTTCCGCTGATCGACTGCGACATCATGCCGTAGCGCGTTGCACGACACGCTACGGCTTTTCGAAATAGTCTTGTTGCTCACGGGCGCATCCGTATGCATGCGGTCTCTCCTCGCGCACCGTTTCAATCCCCCCGTACTACTCCGTAAGATGTAGCGGCGCGTCGTCGCGCACTCCCTGCGGAGAATAGTCCGCGCCTTTCGCGTTTCCTACCCTTGTCATGTCAACCGACGACAAGAGGAAACATCATGAAAGCCGCCCCATCCCCACAGGCGGATGCCGTATCCGATAGCCGTGCATGGCGCGTGCTCGGCTCGAGCACCTTCGCGTTCACGATCTGCTTTGCCGTCTGGATGATGTTCGCGATCCTCGGCATTCCACTCAAGAAGCAGCTCCATCTCACCGATACCGAATTCGGCCTGATCGCCGCGATGCCGGTGCTCACCGGCTCGCTCGCTCGCGTGCCGCTCGGCATCTGGACCGACCGCCTGGGCGGCCGCGTCGTCTTCTTCTTCACCATGCTCGCAACGGTCGTGCCGATCTGGCTCGTCTCGTACGCGACGCAACTTTGGCAATTCCTCGTGCCAGGCCTTTTCGTGGGCTTCGCGGGCGCCTCG
>NZ_DATJWR010000240.1:0-3742 GCF_035501035.1 Paraburkholderia sp. | reverse complement strand
CGCGCTGCGGGCGAACGCGGCCCGCTGGGCGGGCGCGCTCGCGGTCGCCGGCGACCTCGCCGGAAATCTGGCCGAATACGCAAAATCTCAGTTAAAATAAGCGGTTATCCGACGGCCGACCACGCAAGCGCGCTCGCTTTTGGCGCCCACGGAACGAACCCGCTTGCGCCGTCCGCCGTTGCGCAACGCTCAGGCACTTTTTATTTGTACAGGATCGCTTTTTTATGAAAACCGCACAGGAACTCCGCGTAGGTAACGTCGTGATGATCGGCAACGACGCTTGGGTCGTTTCGAAGACCGAATACAACAAGTCGGGCCGTAACGCCGCCGTCGTCAAGATGAAGCTGAAGAACCTGCTGACCAACTCGGGCCAGGAATCGGTCTACAAGGCTGACGACAAGTTCGACGTCGTCGTGCTCGACCGCAAGGAAGTGACCTACTCGTACTTCGCGGATCCGATGTACGTGTTCATGGACGCCGACTACAACCAGTTCGAAGTCGAGGCGGAAATGATGGGCGACGCGCTCAACTACCTCGAAGACGGCATGACGTGCGAAGTCGTGTTCTACAACGAGAAGGCGATCTCGGTCGAACTGCCGACGATCCTGGTCCGCGAAATCACCTACACGGAGCCGGCCGTCAAGGGCGACACGTCGTCGGGCAAGGTGCTGAAGAACGCCAAGCTCGCGACCGGTTTCGAACTGCAGGTGCCGCTGTTCTGCAACACCGGCGACAAGATCGAAATCGACACGCGCACGAACGAATATCGCAGCCGCGCATAATCGCGGATCGCATTCCGTGCCGGACAAAAGCGCCCTGCGGGGCGCTTTTTTTATGGTGCGCCCAGCATGGGCGCACTCCTGCGGGTGCAAGTCCCGCCATGAGCTGGTCACGGCAAATGAAGCGAAGCGCAACTGCATGAGGGCGACCGAGTGTGGGAAGGAAGCGTGGAGCGTAAATCGCGAGCCGATGAACAAGAACCGTATAGAAGGCGCTGCCGAGCAGGGTGAGCGGGCCATAAACCGCGAAGCTCTTGTGACCAAGGCGAAGTGGCGTAAATGCGGCGGTTGTGCGATGAAGGAGTGCGTTCTTACCTGGGGAGATCTCGCCTCATGCCTGAAAGGGCGACGGTGTTGAGCCGGAGCGAGAAGTCAGCAGAGGCCGTAGTAGCTGCCGGTCAGGGGGCGAAGGGCTGAACGAGTAGGAGGGCCGAAGGCCGTGTCGCTCGGACGTGCAGTGCATCAGAAGCCCGCGCAGGCGGGGCGTAACGCGAGATGGCGAGGTGAAGCCGAGCCGGAAGCGGTGCGTGATGAAGCACGGACGGCGCGGCACGAAACTGGAGGCTCGGGGCGAGATGGCCTGCTCTCGCAGGCGCTCGCGAGAGCGAATCTGGTGATGGCGTGGAAACGCGTCAAAGCCAATCGCGGCAGTGCTGGGACGGATGGGAAGTCGATCGCCGAGACGGCGGCGTACCTGAAAACGCACTGGCCCCGGATTCGGGAAGCGTTACTGGATGGAAGCTACCGGCCCGCGCCGGTGCGACGAGTCCAGATTCCGAAACCGGGTGGCGGGATGCGTGAACTGGGGATTCCGACGGTGACGGATCGATTGATCCAGCAAGCTCTGCTGCAAGTTCTGCAGCCCATCATTGATCCGACCTTCTCCGAACACAGTTACGGCTTCCGGCCGGGACGCCGTGCGCGTGACGCAGTGCTGATGGCACAACGGCACGTGCAGGGCGGCTACCGGGTGGTGGTCGATGTGGACTTGGAGAAGTTCTTCGATCGGGTCAATCACGACATTCTGATGGAAAGGCTATCGAGGCGGATCGACGACAAGGCCGTGCTGCGGCTGGTTCGTTATTACCTGGTGGCCGGGATCATGGATGGCGGGGTGGTCATGGAGCGTCACGAAGGCACGCCGCAAGGCGGGCCGCTATCGCCGCTGCTGGCCAATGTGCTGTTGGACGAGGTGGACCGGGAACTGGAGAGGCGCGGACACCGCTTCGTGCGCTACGCCGATGATTGCAACGTGTACGTGCGCAGTCGTCGAGCGGGTGAACGGGTGCTGGACGGCCTGCGCAGGCTCTACGACCGACTTCACCTGAAGGTCAATGAGGCCAAGACGGCGGTTGCACAGGCGACGGGTCGCAAGTTTCTGGGCTACGCGTTATGGCGTGGCGCAGGCGACCGGATCAAATGTGCGGTGTCGTGGAAGGCGCTAGCGACCTTCAAGCAACGCATCCGGAAACTGACTCGCCGCTCGGGCGGGCGAAGCTTGCCGGAGATCGCGGAGCGCCTGAAAGCGTATATGCCGGGCTGGAAAGCGTACTTCCAACTGGCGCAGACGCCGAAAGTGTTTCGTGAACTCGACGAGTGGATCAGGCACCGGTTGCGCGCAGTGCAGCTCAAGCACTGGCGTCGGGGTACGACGATGTACCGGGAGATGTTGGCGTTGGGTGCCTCGCAAGCGGATGCCCGCCGGGTGGCGGCGAACAGTCGGCGATGGTGGCGAAACAGCCGCTTGCTGCTAAACCGCGTCATGCCGATCGCTCACTTCGACCGTCTTGGCGTACCCCGGCTCTCCTGACCTCAACTGCTCGAACCGCCCGGTGCGGACCCGCATGCCGGGTGGTGTGGGAGGGGATCGGTCAGGCTACCTGACCGCCCCTATCCCGATCGCGCTAATCGGGAATGCGAGACGGGAGCGGCGCATCGCCCCGCGCCGATCCAGGCCCTTTATTGAGCCGCGCAAGTGGCGGCGCTTACCACCCACCCCAGCGCGCCGCCAGCGCGGCGAGCACCGCGGCGCCCGCCGTCTCGGTGCGCAGCACGCGCGGCCCGAGCGACACGGCGGTGAAGCCGCGCGCGCGCGCCGCGTTTTCCTCGTCGGGCGACAAGCCGCCCTCCGGCCCGATCAGCAGCGTGACCGGCGCGGCAGGCGGCGCGTCAGGCAGCGACGCGAACGCGATGCTCGCGCGCGGCGACAGCAACAGCCGCAGCTCGCCGTCGGCCGGCGTGTCCGGCAGCGTCTCGAGCCATGCGTCGAAGCCGCGCACCGGCGCGACGTCGGGCACGCGGTTGCGCCCGCACTGCTCGCACGACGCGCGCACGATGCCGCGCCAATGCGCGACGCGCTTGTCCGCGCGCTCGCCGGACAGCCGCACGACGCCGCGCGCGGTCGACAGCGGCGCGATCGCGGCGACGCCGAGCTCGACGGCCTTCTCGATCAGCCAGTCCATCTTGTCGCCGCCCGCGATGCCTTGCGCGAGGGTGATGCGATACGGCGGCTCGGCCTCGGCGGGTTCGAACGCATCGATCTGTGCGGTCGCGCTGCGCTTGTCGAGCTCGGCGAGCCGCGCGCGGTACTGGCCGCCCGTGCCGTCGAACAGCGCGAGCGTGTCGCCGGGTTGCAGCCGCAGAACCTGCACGTGGCGCGTGACGTCGGGTGGCAGCATAACGACGCCATCCACGCGCAGCGCGGCATCGACGAAAAATCGCGGCACGGCCGCGGTCGTGGTCGCCGCGCTCATGCGTCGAGACGGCGCGCGAGCGCCCAGCGGTAGCCGTCGAGATCCTCGATCTGCGCGTAGCGGTCGCCCCAGAACTGGTCCAGCGGCGCGGTCAGCGACTTCGCGCCGGCGTCGAGCGCGCGCCGGTACGTCGCGTCGACGTCGTCCACGTACAAATAGAAAGACTGCGGCGCGGTCATGGATGCGCTTTTCGGCGTCAATGCGGTCGAG
>NZ_DATJWR010000239.1:0-13486 GCF_035501035.1 Paraburkholderia sp. | reverse complement strand
GGGCCCGCGGTCCGGCGCTTGCGCGCCGGGCCGGATTCGCTTCAAGCCCGGGCTGGGGCGGGTTGGGGCGTGTTCTTGCTGGCTGGGGCTGCTTGTGCCTCTGCTTTTGCCTGCTTGTGCCTCGTCCGCGCGGTTCAGTTCACGCGTTTCGCCGGCGCTCCACCCCAGGAAGCGTCGAGTTTCGCGATCAGCGCGGCGCGCTCCGCGGGCGTCACGAACGACGCCTCGAAGCCGTTGCGCAGGATCGTGTAGACCTCGCTGTCGTCGAGCTTGAGCGCCGCGATGATCGCGCGGTAGTTCTCGTTGACGTAGCCGCCGAAGTAGGCGGGGTCGTCGGAGTTGACGGTCACCGCCACGCCCTTGTCGAGCAGATCCTTCAGCGTGTGCTGCGTCATGTCGTCGAACACGCACAGCTTGATGTTCGAGAGCGGGCATACGGTGAGCGCCACGCGCGTATCGGCGAGGCGCGTGACGAGCGCCGCGTCTTCGATGCTGCGCACGCCGTGATCGACGCGATCGACCTTGAGCAGATCCAGCGCTTCATAGATGTACGAGGGCGGGCCTTCCTCGCCCGCGTGCGCGACGAGTTTGAGGCCCATCGCGCGTGCCTGCTCGAACACGCGCTCGAACTTCGAGGGCGGATGGCCGCGCTCGGACGAGTCGAGGCCCACGCCGATCAGGCGCGCGTGGCGCCCGAAGAGCGGGCGCGCGGCTTCGAACGTGGCGAGCGCATCGGCCTCGCTCAGGTGGCGCAGGAAGCACAGGATCAGCTTGCTCGTGAGGCCGCGCTTTTCGGCGTCGGCGAGTGCGCGGTCGATGCCCGCCACCACCGTTTCGATCGGCACGCCGCGCTCGGTGTGCGTTTGCGGATCGAAGAAGATTTCGGCGTGCACGACGTTGTCGGCGAGCGCGCGCTCGCAATAGGCCATCGTCATGTCGTAGAAGTCCTGCTCGGTGAGCAGCACGCTCGCGCCCGCGTAGTAGATGTCGAGGAAGGACTGCAGGTCGGTGAACGCGTAGGCCGCGCGCAGCGCTTCGATCGACTCGTAGGCGAGCTTGACGTGGTTGCGCTGCGCGAGCGCGAAGATCAGTTCCGGTTCGAGCGAGCCTTCGATATGGATGTGCAGCTCGGCCTTCGGGGCATGTTCAGCCTTCTCGACGAGCGCTTTTGCAGTGGCGGCGGTGTCGGCGGTGGTCGTGATCGTCATGGTCGGTTCGATTCGCTTATGGGTTCGTTCAGTGTTTGACATCACGCACAATGGGTTGCCGGGGCATGCGCGGCGGGGCTCGCCAGCCGTGCTGCTTCGATGGCCTGCAGCAGTTGCGCGGCGGCCGAGATCGCGATGACTTCGGGCGACTTGTCGACGATGCCCTCCACGCCGAGCGGGCAGTGCATGCGCGCGATCTGCAGCGGGTCGATGCCGCGTGCGGCGAGCCGGTGCTCGAACTGCTTGCGCTTCGTGTGCGAGCCGATCATGCCGAAGAACAGGAAGTCGCCGCGGCGCAGGATGCGCTCGGCGAGATCGAGGTCGCGCGAATGATCGTGCGTCATCACGATGAAGCTCGTGCCCGGCGGGGCGGTGTCGATCGCTTCGTCGGGGGCATCGTTGGCGTCGATCGCGACATTGGGCGCGCCCAGCAACGCGAACGCCTCGGGCGTCGGAAACGCTGCGTCGCGCTCGTCGACCCACAGCACGCGGCAAGGCAGCGTGCCGAGCACGCGCACGAGCGCCGCGCCCACGTGGCCGGCACCGAACAGCACGACGGGAAAGTCGTTGGGCGCAATCGTCTCGGTGAGAAGCATCGTGCCCGTGGTATCTGCCGTACCCGTCGTAACGTTAGGGCCGCCCGTGTCCCACAACAGGCAATCGGGCGCTTCGACGCCCGGTTCGGGCTCGCTCAGCATGACGGGATCGGCCGCGGCGGCGTCGCCTTGCGGGCTCCCATTGCGCGAGGAGCGGAATGATACGCTACGCACGGTCGACGCGCCCGCCGCAAGCCGGCGCGCGAGTGTGGACAGCCAGCCGAGGTCCGCCACGTCGAGGCGCTCGAACGCGAGCACCACGGCGCCGCCGCAGCATTGGCCGAGACTGGGCCCGAGCGCGAGGCGCTCCAGACGCCGCGCGTGCGGTGCGCGCATGCCGTCGCGCAGCACCTGGCGCGCGATCTCGATGGCCTTCCATTCGAGGTGGCCGCCGCCTATCGTATGGCGGGCCGCTTCGCGCGTGACGATCATCTTCGTGCCGGCCTCGCGCGGCGCCGATCCCTCGACGCGCGCAACGGTGACCAGCACGGCGGCGTCGCCGTGCGCGAGCAGTTGCTGCAGATCGGAAAGCCAGGCTTGCATCTGGCGGTTCTCCCTACGGGGCGGCACCTACATGCAGGTGCCGCCGGTTGATCTTCGTGGCCTCGCGCGGGCCTGGCCTATCCTTGCATGCCGCTTCGGCGTTGCCGCGCTCCACGGTTGGAGGGCGCCAGGCGATGGCAGTTTCGCGCGCTCAGTCCATCTTGCGGTTTCGCGCCGCCGCGGGCAGTGCGGCTTCGGCGCCTTGTATGCCTTGTATGCCTTGGGGGCCTGCGGCCACTGGGCTTTCGTGCGGTGCCAAAGCCTGCCCCGGCGGCGCGACGCGCGTTCGCAGTGCATCGAGCGCATCCAGAATCGCCTCGGGCGTGGCGGGCGCGCGCAACGGGGCGGCCTCGCGCGCCTCGGGCACGGCCGCGCCGATGGCATCGCGGATCGCAAGCAACACCGAAAACGGCAGCAGCAACGGCGGCTCGCCCACCGCCTTCGAACGGAACACGGTCGGCTCCGCGTTGCCATTGCGATAGAGCCGCGCGTGGAACGCGGCCGGCGTGTCGCTGATCGCCGGAATCTTGTAGGTGGACGGCGCGCGCGTCATCAGCCGCCCGTCACCATTCCACCAGAGCTCCTCGGTCGTGAGCCAGCCCATTCCCTGGATGAAGCCGCCTTCCACCTGGCCGAGATCGATGGCCGGATTGATCGATTGGCCCGCATCGTGCAACAGGTCGGCGCGCACGAGCTTCCATTCTCCCGTGAGCGTGTCGACGACCACCTCCGACACAGCCGCGCCGTAGGCGAAGTAGTAGAAGGGATGGCCCGTGAGCGTGCGCGCATCCCAGTGCACCTTGGGCGTGGCGTAGAAGCCGTCGGACCAAAGTTGCACGCGCTTCAGATACGCGAGTTCGACGAAGTCGGCGAACGCGACCGACTTTCCGTTCGCGCTCACCATGCTGTCTTCGAATGTCACGTCTGCGCTCGCGCCGCCGTATTGCTCCGCGGCGAGCGCCGAGAGGCGCGCACGGATTGCGAGCGCGGCGTCTTCGGCGGCCTTGCCGTTCAGGTCGCTGCCCGTGGAGGCGGCCGTGGCCGAGGTGTTGGCCACCTTCGAGGTGTCGGCGGCGCTCACGCGCACGCGCGTGAGCGGCAGGCCGAGCGTGCCGGCCACCACTTGCGCGACCTTGGTGTTGAGTCCCTGGCCCATCTCGGTGCCGCCGTGGTTCACGAGCACCGAGCCGTCGCGGTAGACGTGCACGAGCGCGCCCGCCTGGTTCAGGTGCGGCACGTTGAACGAGATGCCGAACTTGACCGGCGTGAGCGCGATGCCGCGCTTGAGCACCGGGCTCGTGCGGTTCCAGGCGGCGATCGCGGCGCGGCGCTCGCGATAGCGGCTCGACGCGAGCAGCTCGTCGGTGAGCGGCGCGAGCACGTTGTCCTCCACGCGCTGGCCGTACGGCGTGACATCGCGCTCGCCGATGCCGTAGTAGTTCGCGCGCCGCACGTCGAGCGGATCGCGCCCGAGCGCCTTCGCGATTTCGTCGAGCATCACCTCCATCACGAGCGCGCCTTGCGGGCCGCCAAAGCCGCGAAACGCGGTGTTCGACTGCGTATTCGTCTTGCAGCAGAGCGCGACGATTTCGACGTCCGAAAGATAGTAGGCGTTGTCGAAGTGGCAGACGGCGCGCGTGGCGACCGCGCCCGAAAGATCCGCGGAATAGCCCGCGCGTAGCGCGATCTCGACGCGCGCGCCCGCGAGCCGCCCTTCCTCGTCGTAGCCTGCCTCGTAGGTATAGAGCGCGTCGTGGCGCTTGCCGGTGATCATGAAGTCGTCGTCGCGATCGGCGCGCAGCTTCACGGGGCGCTGCAGCCGATGCGCCGCCAGCGCCGCCACGCACGCGAACAGCGCCGACTGCGATTCCTTGCCGCCGAAGCCGCCGCCCATGCGCCGGCATTCGCAGCTGACACGGTGCGCGGGCCAGCCGAGCAGATGCGCGATCACTTGCTGCATTTCGCTCGGGTGCTGTGTCGAGGTGTAGACGAGCATGCCCGTCTGCTCCTGCGGCAGCGCGTAGGCGACCTGGCCTTCAAGATAGAACTGCTCCTGCCCGCCCACGGCGAACGTGCCGGCGAGGCGGTGCGGCGCCGCGGCAATGCGCTCGTTGGGCGCACCGCGCACGAGGCGCAGCGGCGGCAGCACGTAATGCTGGCGCTTGCGCGCCTCGTCGATGGAGAGAACCGGCTCGAGCGGCTCGTAGCGCACGACGTCATCGCTTGCGGCCAGCGCGGCGGCGCGGCGCGCGAGTTCGTGGCTCGTCGCGATGACCGCGAAAACGGGCTGTCCGAGGTATTGCACGACGTCGCTGGCCAATACCGGATCGTCGTGCACGACCGGGCCGCAGTTGTTCTCGCCGGGGATGTCGGTGGCCGTGAACACGGCCAACACGCCCGGCGACGAGCGCACGCGTTCGAGATCGAGCGCGACGATGCGCGCGTGCGCATGGCGCGAGAGGCCGAGCGCCGCGTGCGCGGTGCCGTGCAGTTCGGGGATGTCGTCGGTGTAGCGTGCTTCGCCGCTCACGTGCGCCTCGGCCGATTCGTGCGGCAGCGGCGCGCCGAGCGCGCCTTCATGAGCGTGCTGCGAGCGCATCACGAGCGGATCGGCTTGATCGTTCATGGCGCATCTCTGGTGAGCGCCGTTTCGGTTTCATCGTCGCTGAAGGAGAACGCATTGACGTCGCACAGCGCGAGCGGCGCGTCGTCGCGCGTTTCGAGCCAGCAGCGCCACAGCAGATTGCGCGCAACCTTCAGGCGATACGCGCTGCTCGCGCGCATGTCCGTGAGCGGCTGATAGTCGGTGGCGAGCGCATCCATCGCGCGCTGCGCGGCGGCTTCGTCCCAGCGCGCGCCGTCGAGCAGCGCTTCGGCATGCGCGGCGCGCTGCGGGATCGCGGCCATGCCGCCGAAGGCGATGCGGGCGCGCGCAATCGTGCCGTCTTCGCCGACATAGAGCGCAAACGCCGCGCATACCGCAGAGATATCCTGGTCGTAGCGCTTCGAGACCTTGTAGGTGCGAAAGCGCAGCGTCGGCGCGGGGCGCGGTACGTGGATCGCCTCGACGAATTCGCCCGCTTCGAGCGCGTTCTTCTGATAGCCGGTATAGAACGCCGCGAGCGGCAGCGTGCGCACGCGCGCCTCGCGCCGCAATACGAGCGTGGCGTCGAGCGCGAGCAGTGCGGGCATGGAATCGCCGATCGGCGAGCCGTTCGCGATGTTGCCGCCGAGCGTGCCCGCGTTGCGGATGGGCAGCGAGGCGAAGCGCGCCCACAGCTCGGCCAGTTCGGGGTAGTCGACGGCGAGCGCCGCGTACGCCTCTTCGAGCGGGACGGCGGCGCCGATCGCGATGGTCTGGGCGTCGCGCGAAAGGGTCTTCATTTGCGCGACGTTGCCCGTATAGATGAGGTCGCCCAGATCGCGGAACTGCTTCGTGACCCACAGGCCGATATCGGTACTGCCTGCGAGCACGCGCGCGTCGGGGTGAGCCGCGCGCAGCGCCGCGAAGGCTTCGAGCGTGCGTGGTGCGTAGAACGTGCTCTCGCCGTGCCCGGCGCCGCGCACGTCGGGACCGCGATATTCGAAGGTGCCGGGGCGCTGCAACGCGCGTAGTTGCGCTTCAACGCGCGTGCGATCGAGCGCGACGCGCGGATGGCAGGTTCCGTCGAACATGCGCAGGGCGGCTTCGACGATCGGGCGGTAGCCGGTGCAGCGACACAGGTTTCCCGAAAGCGCCTGGTCAATCTCGTCGCGGCTGGGCAACCCCGCACCCGCGGGCTGGTTCTCGTAGAGCGCCCACAGCGACATCACGAAGCCCGGCGTGCAAAAGCCGCACTGCGAGCCATGGCAATCGACCATCGCCTGCTGGACGGGGTGCAGCGCGCCATCCGGCTGGCGCAGGTCCTCCACGGTGTAGAGCGCGCGGCCGTCGAGGGTGGGCAGGAACTGGATGCAGGCGTTGACGGCATTGAGGGCGAGATGTCCGTCGCCGTCGAGCTCCCCCACGACGACCGTGCACGCGCCGCAGTCGCCCTCCGCGCAGCCTTCCTTGGTGCCGCAGGCGCGCAGATCCTCGCGCAGGTACTGCAGCACCGTGCGTGTGGGAGGCACATCGCGTACTTCGCGCACTGAGCCTCGGTGGAGGAATCGGATGGTTTGCGTTGTCATGGTGAACCGGGGGACATTGCGGATCAGGCGCGCGTTACGCAGGGGCCATGCCAAAACCAGCCTCGCGCACGTAGATCGCCATCCAGTTCCGAAGATATCACCGCTCGCGTCAGGAAAGTATTCCCCCCGCAAGATGGGGGTTATGCGACTCGAGTCATGACGCTGCAATGGCGCGACTCACGGCGCCGAGCCGTCCGGCGCGGCGATCGCGCGTGAGGGAGGGGGAATGTGCGGATGCCGTGCGCAATTTCGCAGTGCCATGCGAGGCATGTGCGCACGCAGGGGCGCTGCCCGGCGGGCAGGCGGTGGATGCAGGGGATCGGGGCGGCGCATGCGCCGCCCCGGCTACTGGGTCAGCGGCGGATCCCGGGCCAGGACACCTGGCGGCGACGGTTGCGCCACAGGCTTACCACAACCGCGAAAAACGCGATGACGAACGCGAGCAGCGACCAAATGGGCATGGTCAGGCCAAGCGTGGGTGCATAGGTGGTTTCGCACAGGCCCTGCACCTTGAACACGCCGGGCAGCCAGTGCGCGGGCGGCAATCCGTCGACGATGGGCTGCAGCGTGTCGAAGCCGCAGCTGAAATTCGGGAACGCCTGCACCCAGGCGAGCCGCGCAGACGCGACAGCACCGCCGAGCGCCGACAGCGCCACGAGCCCTTCGAGCACGCGCACGCCGCGCCAGCTCGTCATGCGCGCGCCGAGGAAGGAAAACACCGAGATCAGGATGAGCGAGTAGCGCCCGAGGATACACAGCGGGCAGGGGTCCTGGTGCTCGACATACTGGAAGTACAGGGCGCCGCCCAGCAGCGCGAGGCAGATCACGCCAAGCAGGACAAGCAGGCCGCGCTCGCGGCGCAACAGCGCGTTATCGTCGTTCATGTGGCTCGTTCATTCGGGTTGTCTGACGCAGCCGGGGGGCTGCTATGGGGTGACGGGATTCTAGCGCGAAGGTTGCGTGCGGCGCGCAGGTGTCCTTGTTCGCGCGCAAGGCCGCGCCGCGCTGGCGCACGTCAGCGCAGCGGCGCAAGCACGGCCTCGACGCCGCGCCCGATGGCGAGCAGGGCGTCGTCGGCCCAGGGCGCGCCTGCGAGCATGAGCCCGACTGGCGCTGCGCCGTAGTGGTGGCACGGCAGCGAGAGCGCGCAGGCATCGAGGAAGTTGAACGCGCTGGGGTTGCGCAGCACGAGCGCGTTGGTGCGGGCGAAGACTTCGTCGTCGGCGGCGAGCGAGGCAACGGGCGGCGGCACGATCGGCACGGTCGGCGCGATCACGGCGTCAAAGCGCGACCAGAGCATGGCCTGCGCCTCTTCCATCACGGCGGCGCGCGCGGCGATCAGGTCCAGGTAGTCCGTCGCGCTGGCGGGCTCGCCCTTCAGGATACGCACGAGCACGCGCGGATCGTACTGGTCGCGATGTTTCGCGATCAGCCCGCGATGCCATGCGTACGCCTCCATCGGCGAAAAGCCGATGCGGTTGATCTCGGCGAAGCGTTCGAAGGCGGAAAAGCGCACTTCGCTCACGATCGCGCCGGCTGCATCGAGGTGCTTGAGCGCCGTATCGACGGTCTCGGCGACTTCGGGGTCGACGCCTTCCGTCACGTAGTTGGTCAGCACGCCAAGACGCACGCCTTCGAGGTGGCGCGCGGCCGGCACGCGCGGCTCGAGCCCGGCGAGTATGCGGTCCACGAGCGCGCAGCATGCCACCGTGTTGCCGATCGGACCAAACGAGTCGAGCGTGGTCGAGAGCGGCACGCCGCCCGTTTTCGGGATGCGCGCAGCCGTGGGCTTGAAGCCCGTCAGGCCGCAGAACGCAGCCGGAATGCGGATGGAACCACCCGTGTCGGTGCCGAGCGCGATGGCGGCCATGCCGTCGGCGACCGAGGCCGCCGCGCCCGAGGACGAGCCGCCCGCGACGCGCGCGTCGCCCGCCACGCCGCGGTGGTAGGGCGAGAGCGGCGTGCCGTAGTGCGGATTCAGGCCCAGCCCCGAGAACGCGAACTCGCTCATGTTGGTGCGGCCGACGAGCACCGCGCCCGCATGGCGCAGACGCGCGACAGCGGCGGCATCCGCCGTGGCAGGCGCCGCGTTCGCGAGCGCCGTGGAACCCGCGCGCGTGACTTCGCCCGCCACGTCGAACAGATCCTTCACCGAAACGGGAATGCCCGCGAGCGGCGAGAGCACCGTGCCGGCGGCTCGCAGGCGGTCGTGCGCATCGGCGGCGGCGCGCACGCGATCCGGGTCGACGTGCGTGAAGACGGTCACACCCTGGCCAGCCGGGTCGGCGATGCGCTCGAGCGCGGCTTCGGCGAGCGCGCGGCTCGTCGTGCGGCCGGCGGCCAGATCGGCGGCGAGCTGGGCGAGGGGGGGAAACGGAGCGAAGGCGGTGGATGAGGTGGTCATGGCGGCAGAAGAATCGGTCATTACATGGTGAATGCGCGGGCTGCGCGTAGGTGCGCCAGACGGGCGAGTGGCGGGGCGAACGGCACCTGCAAGGGTCGCATCATTGTAGGGCGGCTTTTTCTTCGCGGGGCAATCTGCCTTGCGCATCGGGTAACATGCGGGAAATCGATAGCTTTTTGTAAGGAAACCTTCATGCACCACGGAATCGGCTTCATTCAGGATCTGGCCGTCGTGATGGCGCTCGCGGGCGTCGTCACCGTCCTGTTTCATCGCCTGAAGCAGCCGGTCGTGCTCGGCTATATCGCTGCGGGCGTGATCATCGGGCCGTACACGCCGCCGTTCCAGCTCATCCACGACGAGCAGACCATCCAGACGATGGGCGAACTGGGCGTGGTCTTCCTGATGTTCTCGCTTGGCCTCGAGTTCAGCCTGCGCAAGCTCTTCCAGGTGGGCGCGACGGCCATCGTCGCGGCGCTTTCGGAAATCGTCCTGATGCTGTGGCTCGGCTACGAGATCGGCCGCGCGTTCGGCTGGGCGACGATGGACTCGCTGTTCCTCGGCGCGATCCTCGCCATCTCCTCGACGACCATCATCGTCAAGGCGCTCTCCGATCTCGGCGTGAAGCGCGAGCCGTTCGCGCAGCTCGTGTTCGGCATCCTGATCGTCGAAGACATACTCGGCATCGCGATGCTGGTGCTGCTGGGCGGCATCGCACAGACGGGCGAGCTCTCGCCCGCCATCGCGTTCGTCACGCTCGGCAAGCTGCTGCTCTTCATGGTGGTCTCGCTGCTGGCGGGCATCCTGATCGTGCCGCGCGCGCTCGGCTACGTGGCGCGCGTGGGCAGCGACGAGATGCTGCTCGTTTCGGTGCTGGGTTTTTGCTTCGGCTTTTGCCTGCTCGTCGTGAAGCTCGACTATTCGATCGCGCTCGGTGCGTTCCTGATCGGCGCGATCATGGCCGAGTCGCGTCATCTGCATCGCATCGAGCATCTGATCGCGCCGCTGCGCGACGCGTTTTCGGCCATTTTCTTCGTGACGATCGGGCTCATGCTCAATCCGCTCGTCCTGGTCGACTACGCCTGGCCGATCGCCGTGATCTCGCTTGCCGTCGTGCTCGGCAAGCTTGTGTCGTGCGGGCTCGGCACGTTCCTCGCGGGCCGCGACGGACGCACCGCGATGCGCGTGGGCATGACCGTCTCGCAGATCGGCGAGTTCTCCTTCATCATCGCCTCGCTCGGTCTCACGCTGAAGGTGACGAGCGGGTTTCTGTATCCGATCGCCGTGACCGTCTCGGCCATCACGACACTCACCACGCCGTACCTCATCCGTATCGCCGATCCGCTTTCGCAGCGTGTGGCGCGCGCGATGCCGCCCGCCGTCGCGAACGTGTTCGGCATGTACAGCCAGTGGCTGCGCTGCCTCATGCCGCGTTCCGACGGGCCGACGCTCTTTTCGCTCACGAAGCGCATCGTCTTGCAGATCGCGGTGAATCTCGCGCTCGTGTCGGCGATTTTCATCGGCGTCTCGTATGGCGCGCGCTACGCGGAACCCCTGCTCGCGCACTGGGTCAGCGATGAGCGCATCCAGCGCGTCGTGCTCTGGAGCGTCGCGCTCGTGCTTGCGATCCCCTTTCTCGTGGCGGTGTGGCGCAAGACGCAGTCGCTCGCGCTCCTGCTCGCCGAGGTGAGCGTGCAGCCGGAGAAGGCGGGGAGGTTCACGCGCGCGATTCGTCATCTGATTGCGGAACTCGTGCCGGTGGTTTCGATGATCGGCGTATTCTTGCTCGTGGCCGCGCTCTCGGGGACGATCCTGCCGCCCACGGGTTTCCTCGTCGGCGTGCTGGTGTGCGCGGCGGCGCTCACCATGCTGCTGTGGCGCTGGTGCGTGAAGATCCATGCGTCGATGCAGATCGCGTTGCGCGAGACCTTCGACGAACGGCCGGACGTCTGAGCAGGCGGCGCGACCCGCACTCGCGTCGAAGGCGTCGCCGATGGGCGCGGGCGCATGCGAGCAATTGCGCGCGGGGGTGGCGGCGACGTGCGGTGCGAAGGATAATCGAACCCTGTTCATTCGTTCGCGCGCCGCGCGCCTGACCCCACGTCATGAGCGAAAACAAATCAGACCACCCCCAGGTCCCTGACGGCGCAAGCCGTCCCGCCGGCGCCGATCCTGCCGGCGCTCCCTCGTCCTCGACGGCTTCCCCCGGCGCCGGCTCACCGGGTTCCGCCAGTTCCTCCGCTGCTTCGACTTCCGCTTCCGGTTCTGCTTCGCCCTCTGGAGAAGCCGCACAGCGCGTGTCGACCGATGCGCCCGCGAGCGCCTCGGCCGTCACGCCGGGCGTCAGCGGGCCGGCGGCCGCGTCGACGCCCGGCGAGCTGCCCGAGCACGCGCCGGCCGGCGCCGCGCCGCGCATCCCGATCGAGGAGACCGGCGAGGCCGGCAAGTCCGCGCCCGCGCCGACTGCGCACACGGAGCCGGTGGATGCGGGCGCTGCCGCCACTGCACCTCGGCCCGGCGCGGCGCCAGCCGGGTTCGGCCAGGCCCCCGACTTCACGGCGCAGCATCCGCCGCCGCCGGGGGCCATTCCGCCTGAGCCGCCGCGCTATCTGCGCGCGAGCGATTCGACGTGGGCGGTGTTCGGCCGCATCATCGCAGCGCGTGCGCGGCAGCTGTTCGACCGCGCGGGTCAGCGCATCACGCAACGCACGCTGCGCATCGGCGTCTCGGCGCGGATCTTCCACCCCGAGCCGGGTGCGCGAGGCCTGCGCGGCAAGACGCTGCAATACCTCGAAGAGTCGATCGCGCACTGGGTGATGTCGCGCGACGTCATCGTGTTCATGATTCCGACGGTCGGGCATCAGGGCATGCTGCACCCGAGCAATATCCGTCTGCGCGACTACGCGCGGCATCTCGACGGACTGTTGCTGCAGGGCGGCGCCGACGTTTCACCGCAGACCTACGCGGAAATCTCGGCGCGCCCCGAGTGGCCGGGCGACCGCGTGCGCGACATGTACGAGCTCGAACTGCTTCATGAGTTCGTCGAGTCGGGCAAGCCGGTGCTCGGTGTGTGCCGCGGTTGCCAGCTCATCAACGTGGCGTTTGGCGGCACGCTCTATCAGGACATCGCCTCGGACGTGCCGACAGCCGGCGTTCATGTGAGCGAGCACTACGACCAGCATCGCCATGCGGTCACCTTCCCGGAGGGCTCGACGTTCTCGAGCATGTTCCCGGGGCGGCGCGAAGCTATCGTCAACTCGATTCACCACCAGGCTATCAGGAATCTTGGACGCGATCTGACGGTGGAGGCCGTGTCGGCGGGCGACGGGCTCATCGAGGCGGTGCGCTACCGGCGTGCGCCGTTCGTCGTGGGTGTGCAGTGGCACCCTGAGTTTCATCGCGCGGGCGGCCCCGAACTGCTCGACTGCACGCCGCTGCTCGATACCTTTCTACGTTCGGCGCGCGAAACGCGCTTCTGATAGCGAAGCACGGTTGTCTCCGCCGCGCGCTGCTTTTTTCCCTCAGGCGCGCGGCGCATCCACCCCAGTCTCCCCCTTGGAATCCTACGCAGCCCGCATTCTTTTCGGGCGGCATTGACGTAGTTTTCCGTAGTTTTCTGCGGCTGGCATTCAAGACTTGCCTCGATCTTTCGATTCTCAAGCCTATCCAGAATAAAAGGCCATTTTTGAGATTTCTCCGCGGCGATAATCAAGGGTTACCGAGAAACCTGAATGGAATAGGCAGGTATGAAGCATTCAATCGCGTTGCGTCGTGTGATGATCAGCGCCGCGACTTTCGTGCTGTTGCAACAGGGCGAAACGGCATGGGCCGGCAAGCCGGTCGATCCGGCCGGCGCGGCGGCCGTGAGCGACGGCGCGAGCGAGGGCGCGCCGCTGGCGGGCAGCCGCCCGTCGCTCGGCAGTCTGACGCCGCAGCCGGGTGGCGTGTCGCCGCCTGCTGGCAGCTCTCGCAACCCGGACGAGCAGGCGAGAGCCGGCGCCGGGCAAGGCGACGTTGCCACGCTGATGCAATTGATTCAAGACTCGCAACTCGTCGAACTGCGCACGACCTATAACGCGAGCTACGGAGCAAGTCTCTTTTTCTATCCGCCGGAGATGACGTACTACGTCGCGTTGTTTCAGGACAAGCACTTCTGGCGCGTGATCCGTTCGCAGGACGAAGCACGCGCCGGAGCGATCTACGCCGACTTCGTGCAGCAGACAGCTCAGCTTGCCGAGGTCGAAATACGGCGTACGCAACTTGAGGCGCAGAAGGCGTTCCTCCAGCAGGTGATTGCGCTGTCCGAAGCGCGTGCGCGCCGCCTGCAGGCCGACCTCGACATCGCGCGCACCCAGCAGGCGCGGGTCGACGACCACCAGCGCCAGGTGCAGAGCGATGCCATGGCGCTTAACGAGCAGAAAGCGAAGGCGCAGGCGCAATTGCGGGAATTGCAGCGTCAGGTGGACTCACTCCAGCGCGCAACGGAGGCGGGCCTGCCCGGGGCGCGGCGCTGAGCAGTGGGGGCGGCTTCGCCCTGCTGGCGGCGTGCGCTTTGCGTGGCCTGCGAC
>NZ_DATJWR010000238.1:0-28017 GCF_035501035.1 Paraburkholderia sp. | reverse complement strand
CCACCCCGAAGGACAGTCGGGCCGCCACCGCATCAAGCGCCCACACTTATCGGCTGTAAATTTTTAAAGATCGTTCGCGAAGTTGCCGTTAAAACCACTCAACTACCGGCTTCTTTCTGCGTTGCTGCGTCAGCAGCAGAGAAACGAGATTATGAAGACTGCCGGGCGAACTGTCAACAGGTTTTTTTACTTCGCTCAACCTGCCGCCTGACTTCGAATCACCCGCAGACCCAGACGCCACAAGGATTTCCCCCGGGCTTCCCGTCTCCCCGCGCCTTCATCGAAAGCGCGAAAGACCGGAATTCTAGTCACACGCGTGACACCTTGCAAGCGTTTTTTTGACGCCCAGCAAATTCGGAAAAACGCCGACGCCGGAACGTGTCACGCGTGGCGCTGCATCACGCGTTCGACGAGCTGCAGATAGTGATCAAGATCCGGCGTCGCCTTGCCTACGACCTTCGCGAGATCGTCCCAGCGGCGCAGGCGCACCGCGTCTTCAGCATAGGGGCGCGCGGCAAAGTCGCCAGCCTGTTCCGCGCTGAAGATTCCCCCCTGTAGTTCGAGGCTTCGAATCGAGTCAGCCGACAGGCAACCAAAATAGGCTTCATCGACCGCGCAGAGGTAACGCTTCGCATCGACGTGCAAACGAATCGGTTCGAGCACGCTATCGGGCAACACCGGCCGCAGGAACGGCAGCGCATAGTACTGGTGCAGATCGTCGATGCCGCGCTCGGTCGGCGTTTCGCCCTGACGATTGAGCAGGTGCCCCAAGTCATGCAGGAACGCCGCAGCAGTCAGCTCTTCGCTCGCCCCTTCTTCTTCCGCAAGCGCGCCGCTTTGCAGCGCGTGCTCCAGCTGCGTGACCGGCTCGCCGCTATAGGACAACGCTCCGTACGTCTCGAACAGTTCACGAATATCCGCGAGGCTCAGTGCCATCTTCTATTACTCCTCTAATATGTGACCCGGCGAGCGCCAGTCGCGGCCGCCGCCCTTCATTCCTTATGTGCTTCGTCCCCGCAAGACACGCGCATACGTTTTGCGGATTCATCGGCGTCGCGCGACGCTAGCGCGCTCAAGAGCGACCTGTGTCCCGCATACGAAGCGTCCATCATGCTGTGCGCCGGCAGGGCCCGACGCGGCGAGAGCCGCAGCTCGCTCACCGTTCTCTCATAGGTCTCGAGCAGCCTGGCATTGCCCGCCGCAGCGACGAGCACTGCGCGAAACGCGTCGCGCGCGTGCAGAAAGGCCTCTGCGTTCTCGGCCACCACCGCGTCGCGCATCGCATTGAGCTGCTCGCGCAACTCCGCGACCTGGGCCGCATCGATATGCGCCGCCAGCATCCTGCATGCCGCTTCACGCAGCGCGGCGCACACTTCGCCTAGTTCCCGCGCCTCCGCCACACCTACACTGCGCACGAAAACGCCCCGATGCTTCTCGGTGCGCACGAGCCCCGCCTGCTCCAGCGCGCGAAACGCTTCGCGCACCGGTCCGCGCGAAACCGCGAGACGCGCCGCCCAGTCGGCTTCGTTGAGCTTGTCGCCGGGTGCGAGCTGGCCCGCCGCGATACACCGCTCGATCTCGTCGCGCACCAGTGCTGTGAGCGAATGCTGGCGCACCATCGCAAGCGGCGTGGTGTCGGCAAGTGCATGTCGATGCCGAGGCGCGTCGGACGAGACGCCACCCGCGCGGGCATCGTCTCTTTCTTGCACGTCCTCCCCGGACCGCCTCTTTCGCGCCTGCGGCGCATCGACCCGCATGGCATCCATCCGTTCAGTCCGCGCGTCGGCGCGGTACGCGCGCCGCGATCAGCAGCAGCGCACCCAGCGAAACGACGAGCAGGATCAACGAGAGCGCCGATGCCGGCAGGTAGTAACCGCGCTCGACCGCGCCCACCACGACGATAGGAACCGTGGCGAAGCCCGGCGGATACACCGTGAGGGTCGCGCCCAGTTCACCGAGCGAAAGCGCGAAGCCAAGTGCGAGACTCGCGCGGATGGCCGGCACGAGCTGGGGCAGCACCACACGGCGCAGCACCATCGACGGCGGCGCGCCGAGGCTCGCAGCCGCTTCGCGCAGCACGGTCAGCTCGGGACGCAACGCCGCGGAAGCGCATCGATAGCAGAACGGCAACACGAGCGCGAGCTGCACGAACACGACGATCGCGGCCGAGCTCGACAGATCGACCGGCGCCTTGTGATAGGCGATCAGCACTGCGAGGCCGAGCACCACGCTCGGCACGCCATTGGGCACCATCGCGAGCGTATCGACGATGGCGCCGAGACCACGCCGGTCGCGCCCTTCGAGCGCGAGCGCGAGCCACAGGCCGAGCGCCGTGCCGAGCACCGCCACGCCGAAGCCGACTTCGAGGCTCGTTGCGAGCGCATCGAAATCGCTCGAACCGAGGCGCTCGAACCATCGCATGCTGAAACCGTCGGGCAGGATCGTGCCCGACCAGTGAGACGCGACGCTCGACAGCGCGACGACGATCACCGGCAAGACGAAGAGCCAGAAGCACAGCAGCGCCGCGAAGCCAAGCAACGTAGCGCTGACGATGCGCGTGACAAGCCTGCGCTCGACGGGCCGCGCACGATGATGTTTCGGCGGCAGCGCGATACGGTCGGAACCGGCAGCAGGATTAGTTGACATTGCGCGCGCCTCCATGACTGCGGCGATTCACGCGCCGATACAGCGCATACAAGGAAAGCGACATCGCGAGCATGACCACCGCGCCTGCGGCGGCCGTCGGCAGATCGAGATCGACCGTGGCCGAACTGTAGATCGCCACCGGCAGCGTGACGAGGTGCGCGCTGCCGAGCACGAGCAGGATGCCGAACTCGTTGAAGGTAAGCAGGAAGCAGAGGATCGTGCCCGCTGCGATGCCCGGCCACGCGAGCGGCAGGATCACGCGCATGGCGACCATGCGGCTGTTCGCGCCGAGACTGCGCGCGGCTTCGATGAGACGCATGTCGAGCAGCGCGAACGCGGCGAGCGTCGGACGCACGACGAACGGCGCGTAAAACACCACCTCGGCGAGCACGACGCCGCCGATGCCGAACAGGAAGTCGAGCGGCGGCGTCTGCAGGTGGAAGATCCGCTGCAGCGCGATGCTCACGGAACCCTGCGAGCCGTACAGAAAAATCAGCGTGAACGCGACGAGAAACGATGGAAACGCCACGAACAGTTCGAGAAAGCGTGTGACGAGTTGCGCGCCCGGAAACGGCTTGAAGAACAGCAGCGCCGCGAGCGCGACGCCGAGCACTGAAGCGAGACCCGCGCTCAGGAACAGGATCCACAGCGTCGTGCCGATCACGCCGCGCGAATCGGGGTTGCCGAAGAAGGCGCCGTAGGCGTGCAGACTCAAGCCGTGTGCGCCGGAAAGGCTCAGCAGCACAAGGCGCACGAGCGGATAAACGACGAGCGGCCCGAGCACGAACACGAGCAGAAACGCGATATGCCATTGCGCGCGCCGCTCGCGACGGCGTACGGCAGCCACGTGCGCTGCGGCGCCGGGCAACGTCGAAGCGGAATCAGGGGTTGATAAGGACGACATCGTCAGCCTCGTAACGCAGGGACACACGCATGCCTTTCGCCGGCATCATGCCGTGGCCGCGCTGCATGGTGACGAGCACCGGTTCGTTCGGCACCGTGTCGAGCAGCACCGGCACCGAAAGCACCGAGCCATACCACTCGACCGATTCGATCGTGCCGTGCAGCGCGCCCTCGCCAAGCGGCACGATGCGCAGGCTTTCGGGACGCAGGCACGCGAGCTTGTCGCGCACGTCGTGGCGCGCATCGCCCACCGGGAACGCGACGGTCGGCGGCAGCAGGTTCGCCGCGCCCAGATAGCGGGCCACGTAGGCGTCGTTGGGCGTGTCGTAGAGCTCCTGCGGCGTGCCGAGCTGCGCGATACGGCCGTCGCGCATCAAAAGCGTGCGGTCGGAGAGCACGAGCGCGTCGTCCTGGTCGTGCGTCACGCAGACGATCGTCAGATCGGGCAGGCGCTCGTGCAGCGCCTTCAATTCGGAGCGCACCGAAGCGCGCAGATTGGCGTCGAGCGCCGAGAGCGGTTCGTCGAGCAGCAGCACGTCCGGCTCGATCACGAGCGCGCGTGCGAGCGCCACGCGCTGCTGCATGCCGCCCGAGAGCTGCGCGGGCATGACGTGGCCCGCGTCGCCGAGTTGCACGAGCTTGAGCGCGTCCGCCACGCGGCGCGCGATGTCGCGCGACGGCACGCGGCGAGCCTTGAGCCCGAACGCGACGTTCTCGAACACCGAGAGATGCGGAAAGAGCGCGTAGCTCTGGAACAGCAGACCCAGGTTGCGCTGATGCGGCGGCACATGGGTCAGATCGCGGCCCGCCACGGTCAGCGAGCCCGCGAGTCCATCGGCCTCGATGAACCCGGCGATGAAACGCAGCAAGGTCGTCTTGCCGCAACCGCTGCGGCCCAGCACGGTCAACAGTTCGCCGCGGCGGATCGTGAGCGACAAATCGTCGAGCACAGTGCGCGCGCCGAAGCGCACGCTGAGGTTGTCGATCTGCACGCCAGCCGCGCGGCGCGCGTCCGTCGTATCAGTCAGTCCGGACGCGTCCGGCAGCGCGCCGGCCATGCCGGCCGGCGCGAGGCTTGCGGTATTCACCGGGTTCATCTCCTGCTTGGGCATTGCTCAATCGCTCGCCGCGACCGCTCGCGTGGCCGCGGCTGCAAACGCTTACTGCGGCTTCACGACTTCCGTCTGCTTGCCCGACGAGCCAATCACTTCGTTCTTCCAGCGCGCCGTCCAGTCGGCCTTCTTCGCCATCACCTGGTTCCAGTCCACCGGGATCAGCTTCACGCCCTGGATGGCCTGCTTCACCGCTTCGCCGTTCTTGCCCGTGAGCGGCACGTCTGTGCGGGCCGGGATGCCGAAGATGTCCGGCACCTTCGACTGCACTTGCGTCGACATCAGGTAGTCGATCAGCTTCTTGCCCTCGGCCTGGTTCGGGCCGCTCTTGATCAGGCCGATCGCGTACGGCAGCTGGAACGTGGTGGGATGGCCGCCGGCATCCGCCGCGAGGAAGATCGGCTTGAGCGAGAGGCCGCCATTGGCCGCGTCGTCGAGGTCCATCTGCAGGTCGCCGTTGGCCACCGCGATCTCGTTGCGCGAGAGCAGCACGTCCAGGTAGCCCGTGCCCTTGGTGTGGAACTTGGCGCTCTGTTCGAGCTTCTTGAGGTAGTCGAACGCCTTGTCTTCGCCCATCAGCGAGGTCGTGAGGATGATCACGGCCATGCCGTCGCCGGCCGTCGCCGGGTTCGAGTAGGCAACCTTGCCCGAGTAGTCCGGGTGCAGCAGGTCAGCGAACGTCTTCGGCTGGTTCTTCACGACTTCGGGGTTGATCGCGAACGAGAAGTAGTTGTTCACGAACGTCGCCCACGAACCGTCCGGCGCCTTCGCGATCGCCGGCACGTTCTTGTAGTTCACGCTCTGATACGGCTGCAGCAAGCCGCTTTGCTGCGCCTGCTGGATGAACGGCGGCAGCGTGACGATCACGTCGGCCTTCGGCGAATCCTTCTCGACGTTGGCGCGGTTCACCACTTCGCCGCTACCCGCCGTCACGATATTGACCTTCACGCCTTCCTGCTTCTCGAAGGCCGGCAGCACGTCGCGGTAGAGATTTTCGAGGCCGTCGGCCGTGTACAGCACGACGGCGTCGGCGGCGTGCGCGCTCATCGCGGCGCCCAGCAGCGCGGCGGCAGCCGCCATCGGCAACAGTTTGCGTGCAAAACCCGCGCGATGGATATTCGTGTGGTTCATGTCACTCTCCGAAGGCAAAAACCAGATGCTCGGGGATACCCGATGCGTTTGTGATTGAATAGATCGAATAATTCGAACTTCGGCGGACTGCGCCGCCTGCCATGCCCGCCCAAGATGGCGCCATGGATTGCAGATTGTCTGCAATCCGACACTTCTCATCTGAACCGGCCGGCACAGCGGGGCGCGGGGTTACCGCCTGCCTCGCTTGTCGGCCCGTCTGGACGGGCCCCGCAAGAATCACAGGTTTTGATGACAGCCGCATGACGATTGTGGCGTTTGTCAAAAAATTCCACAATTCGCCAATATTCGACACGCCATACAACGAAGCATATCCCTGCTTGCGCGGCCGGGGCCGGCATGCAGACGATCTACGGGAAAACGAGAAACGCGACGGCAGCCGCCACGCGACAGAAACGATCAGGCGATGACGAGTTCGGGCCCACGTGCGGTAATGGCGCGCGCGACGCTCTTTTCGGGCGCGAGTTCGGTGATGACGTAGCGCGCCTGCTCGAAACCGTTGATGCGCACGGGCGTGACGCGCCCGAACTTCGAATGGTCGGCCACGACGATCGGGCAGGCGGCGGCCGCGAGCATGCGGCTGCGCACTTCGGCGACCATGCGCGAGTAGTCGGTCAGCCAGCCGTCGGCGGTGATGCCGCCCGCGCCGACGAATGCGAAGTCGGCGTGATACTGGGCCAGCTGCTGCACGGTATCGAGGCCGAAGGTCGCCTCCTCGTGGTCGGACAACTCGCCACCCAGCAGCGTCACGCGGTTCTCGTTGCGGCGCCCGAGCAGCAGCGCAATGCGCCAGTCGTTGGTATAGACCGTGAGCCGATGGCGGTCGGTCAGCGCACGCGCGAGCGCATGCGTGGTGCTGCCCGAATCGATGATGACGGAGGCGCCGTCGGGCACGAACTCCGCGGCGCGCTCGCCGATCGCGCGCTTGGCGCTCGCGTTGGCGGCCTCGCGCACGTCGAGATCGGGCTCGCGGCGGTCGCTGGAGAGCGCGCCGCCGTGGGTCGTGACGAGCAGGCCGCGCTCCGCCAGCGTATTGAGGTCGCGCCGGATCGTCTCGCGCGAAACGCGCAGCTCGCGCACGAGGTCCGCAACGGAAAGCGCGCCAGTCCGGTTCACTTGCGAGAGGATGTATTGGTGACGTTGTTCTGCGAGCATCTCGGGAGCGCGGGTCGTGCGTGGAATCGCGTGAATACGGAAGAGCCGCCGTATTGTATTACGCATGGCCGCCCACCACGCGGCGCACGCGCCGAACGTTGCAGCCCTGCCATCGCGCGCGCATCCCTGCTAATCTCGTGGGGGTCGCGCGTACGCTCGCGCGGCGCCCGTCTTGCCGACCACCGGAATTCATGCGTTCACGACTTCGTCAACTGCGCCTGCTGTTTTGTGCGCTGCGTTATGGCTTCAGGCTGATCTGGCTCGCCGCGCCCGAGCACCACAAGCTGCACTGGTTCGTCACGCTCGCTTCGAGCCTGCACGGCGACCGGCGTCTCGCCGCGCGCCTGCACGGTTCGCTGCCGCGTCTCGCACCGCTCGCCGCGGCCTTCGCGCAAACACTTGCCTCGCGCCCCGAACTGGCCGGCGCGACGTTGCACGACGCCATCGACGCCATCGAGCATTTCGAAGATCCGCTGTCGCGCGACGCGCTCGCCGCCACGCTGCGCGCCGCGCTCGGCAAGCCGCCCGAAACGCTACTCACGTGGATCGACCCCACGCCGGCCCACAACGGCTGGTGCGAACAGACGCACGTCGCGCGGCTCGCGCTGCCGGTAAACGGCCATCAGACGATCACGCTGCGCGTGCTGCGCACGCAGCAGGTCCAGGAAGTCGACGACGACGCCGCGCTACTGTGTGGCGTGGCGCGCTGGATGGAGCGCTTTTCGCGCGCCGCGCGCAGGCTGCAATTGCACGCGCTCGCGCAGGCGCTGCGCGAAGACCTGCAGCGCCGCTTCGACCTGCGCGCGCAGGCCGCCAACCTGAGCCAGAGCAACCACCAACTCGGCGACGACCCGCGCATCGTCGTGCCCGACGTGATCTGGGACCTCTGCACCGCGCAGACGCTCGCGGTGCAGCACATCGACACCGTGCGCGCGACCAACCTCGACGGGCTTGCCGAGCACCACATCAATGTCACGCAAGTGGCGGCGAACCTGATCGAAGTCGTCACGCGCCAGGCGTTCGAGCATGGCTTCTTTCACGCGGCCTTCGACGCGCGGCGCGTTGCCGTGAGCGTCGAGCCTGCAACGCGTGGGCGCCTCGTGCTCGCCGGCGCTTCGCTGATGACGAGCCTTTCCTCACCCGAGCGCGAATTCTTCGTGCACGGCGCGATGGCCTTGTTCGAGCAGGACTACGGTCGGCTCGCGACGCTGCATCACGTGGCGGGCCACGTGAGCGCACACGCGCGCACCGAGCAGATCGAGGCCGAGCTGCGCACGCGCAGCGAAGCGCATTTTGCGAGCGATCGCGACGAGCGCAGCGCGGGGGCGCTGTTCCATCATTTGCTGCATGCCGTGCAGCCGTTCGGCGGCGAGGTGTCGCCGCGCCTCGCGGCGGCGCAGCGCGCGTTTGGCCAGGCCGAGGCGCTGGCACGCTCGATTCATCCGGGCGTCGATGCGTGGGGCATTGCGCGGCACACGCTCGCCGACATCGCGCGGCACGATCTCGGCCACCATGGCTGGATCCGACGGCTTTCTCAAGAGCTGCCGCACCTCGCGCAGATCGCGCCGCGCGTGCCGCAGATGCTGTTCCACTACTTCGAGCATCACGCGAAGCTCGTGCACGGCCATCCATCCGGGCAAGCCACCCAGCCCACGCTGCTCGATGCGTGGCACCGCGAGCATCGGCGCACGCGCGCGCTGCTTGTCGCCTGCGCACTGTGCGGCGGCGTGATTGGCTTGACGGCGATGTTGTTTGCCAGCTAAGCCGCTCTGTGCAGAACTGCCGCCCCGCGGCATGTGTGTTCGTGGGTGCGGCACGGGGCTGACAGTTAGTTGCGCTCGCATCGTCGCGCGACGATCCTTTTCCCTGCGCCCGCTCTGCCAGTGCAGTCCTGAACAAGACCGTCGACCCCACCCCGCGCGATACTCCGAGCCTTTCGCGATTTCCGGACGCAGCACCCGCCCGCGCCCTCTTCGACTCCGATGCTCGCCACGTTCGCCCCTGCCCTTTTTGTCGCCCTGTGGTCGACGGGTTTCGTCGTTGCCCGCGCCATTGCGCCCTACGCCGCCCCCAACCTGTTCCTGCTCGCGCGCTTCGCCGGCACGGCGGCGCTGTTCGCGTGCGTCGCGCTCGCTGTGCGCGCGCCATGGCCTCGCGGACGCGAAATCGGCAAACATCTGTTCGCAGGCGCGCTCCTGCAGGGCGTCTATCTGGGCGCCGGCTACTGGGCCGTTGCGCAAGGCCTGAGCGCGGGCGTGATGGCGCTGCTCGGCGCGCTCCAACCGCTCCTGACAGCCGCAGTCGCAGCGCGCCTCTTCGGTGAGCGCCTGCCGCCGCGGCGCTGGACGGGCATGTCGCTCGGCCTCGCGGGCGTCGTGCTCGTGTTGAGCCCCAAGCTGCGCGCCGCCACGCAAGCCGCAAGCAGCGCGATCGGCGACACCGCCGCGCCCGGCCACGCGAACTCCCTGCTCGTGGTGATCGTCGCGGTGGCGGCGGTCGGCTCGATTACGGCGGGCACGCTCTATCAGAAGACCTCGCTCGCGCAGGCCGATATTCGCAGCGCGAGCGCCGTGCAGAACGCTGGCGCGGCCATCGTCGCCGCTGTACTCGCGCTCGGTCTCGGCGAGACGCGCTGGATCGCGTCGCCGACCTTGTGGTTCTCGCTGGCTTGGGGAATCGCGATGCTCTCGGGCGCGGGCGTCACGCTGCTCGTCTGGATGGTGCGCCACGGCGACGCCGCACGCGCCACGGCGCTGCTCTTTCTCGCGCCGCCGCTCGCGGCATTCGAAAGCTGGCTGCTGTTCGGCGAGACCCTCACGCCAACGCAGATGGCGGGCTTCGGCGTCGCGCTGGCGGGCGTGCTGATCGCGCGGCGCGCATAGGCGCGAGCCGATGAACGCCGCGCATGACCGCCGCGTTCATCGTCAGCGCATTCGCTCAGTCTGCGGTGTCGGCGCCGGCCGGCACCTTCGCGCGCACCCTGCTGCCCGGTGCGGGCGACCAGGCGGGCCGCGTCTTGCGCTCCGAGTCGATCACGACGATGAAGCGCCCCGCCCAAGGCGTGATCTCGCGGTCCGAATGGAGCACCCACAGCGACTTGCCCGAATCGACGAGCGCCTGGTACTCGGCGTCGATGATGCCGTAGTGATCGATGAACGCATTGAGCGTGGCGGGAATGCGCACGCAACCTTTCGAATGGCGAATGCCGAGCAACGGCTCGAGGCGATCGGGATCGGTAGCGTGCATCTGGAAGCGCATCTGCGAGTAGCCGCCCTTGCCCCAGCCGCGCTCGCCATCCACCCATCCGAGATCGTAGATCCGCATGTCGCGCCGGCCGTAGCCGCGTATGCCGTTCTGGTTCATGGTGCCTTCCGCCCGGAAGTCCATGTTTTGCGGCGTGTGAGCGAACACGCCGAGCGGCGTGAGAAAGTGGTCGAACTCGCCGGGGCGGCCCGTCGCGACCGGCGACGCGCCGATCATCTGCCACGGCTCCCCGGGCAACGCGCGGAAATAGATGAAGAGCGCCTGCACGTTCGCGCTGCGATCGACGAGGATCACGAATTCGCCAGCCAGCGCGCCGAGGTTCTCTTCCTCGAGCGCGGCCTGGAGGCGCTCGCCGTACGCGCGCTGGTCGGCGAGCGGCACGCGCAGGCGCCGATTGACGTCGCGCGCGAAAGACTTGCGCATTTCGAGCGCGCGCTGCGTTTGCACCGCGGCCTCCTCGGGCGTGAGCGAGGGATGAGCAGGAAGTGTCAGGACGGGAGGCGCCGATGCAGCGAGCGCGGCGGAGGCCGACGAAGCGGCCGCAGCGCCTGAAGCCGCTGAAGCAGGCGCCGGCGCGGACGCCGCATGCGTTGCCAACGCGCCTGAAACTGCGGCGCCCGCGGAAGCGCTCGAAGCGGCCACGGGCGCTGCGTCAGGCTTCGTCGCAGTATGCGCAGGCGCACTCTGCACGCTACCCGACGCGACGTGCGCGCTGGATGCCGCCACGCCATCAGCAGCATAAGCTGCACTCGCAGCCCACCAGGCACAGAGCACGGCCACCACCGCGCGGCACGCCAGCGCCCCTCGGCGCGGCACTTTATGATGCGGAGAATTCGGGGCGTCCCCCCGGACGCCGCCCGGCACGCAAGCGCCCTTGCGCCGCGGAAAATTGTCGTTCATCGTGAGTCCGGCTGATTGTGCATCTTGTTTGAAGTCGGATACGTCGGGCGCCATCACGTGCGGCGTTGCCGGCGGCGCAACGACCACTCCTCATTAGACCAGACAACGCACGGTGTTCGCCGTTGTGGCGCGCGCCGCGCAAAGGAATCGTCCATGCCTGCCCGATCCGCCGCCGACCGCCTCGCGCTCCAGCAATGCATCATCGCCGAGCTGAACGTCGCCACCCGCTTCGACGCGCAATCCGAGATCGAGCGCCGGGTGTGCTTCCTCGACGAGCGCCTGCGAGCAAGCGGCATGGAGGCGCTCGTGCTCGGCATCAGCGGTGGCATCGACTCCGCTACGGCCGGCCGCCTCGGGCAACTGAGCGTAGAGCGCCTGCGCGCACAGGGCCATGCCGCAGCCCGCTTTATCGCGATGCGTCTGCCCTACGGCACGCAGCGCGACGAAGCGGACGCCGCCGCCGCGCTTGCCTTCATCGCGCCAGACGAGACCCTGACCGTCGACATGCGCGCCAGCGCCGACGCGATGCTCGCCTCGCTCGTGTCGGGCGGCCTCGCGTTCGCCGACGCGAGCGCGCAAGACAGGGTTCACGGCAACATCAAGGCCCGCGCGCGGATGATTGCGCAATACGCCGTGGCCGGCGCGCGTTCGGGGCTCGTGATCGGCACGGATCACGCGGCGGAATCGCTGATGGGCTTTTTCACGAAGTTCGGCGACGGCGGCGCCGACGTGCTGCCGCTCGCCGGCCTGAACAAGCGGCGCGTGCGCGCGCTCGCACGAGCGCTCGGCGCGCCCGAAGCGCTCGTCGAGAAAACGCCGACTGCTGACCTGGAGACGCTGCGCCCCTTGCATCCGGATGAAGACGCGTACGGAATCGGCTATGACGAGATCGACGACTTTCTGGAAGGCAAGCCCGTGAGCGATCACGCGTACGAGACGATTTTTCGCTTCTACGACGCAACGCGCCACAAGCGGGCACTGCCCTATACGCCTGACGATGCCGTTTGAGCCGAAGCGCAAGTGCCGCCGCGCGAAAAATTCAGTTGCGTGGCGGCTGCGCTTCGCCGTCGAACGGCGTGGCGCTCACCCTTAGCGCGACGCCAGCGAGGCGCCGGGACTGCAGTTCGCGCGCCACGGTATCGGCCACGTAAGGCACTTCGGAATCGAGTTCGAGATCCGCATGCGCATTCGGCGTGCCCACGTCATAAACGGTGACGCCCTTGGCGTAATGACCGAGCTCGCGCTCGAAAAAGTCGCGTACGTCCTGCTCGCTGCAGGTTTCGGGGACGTTCCAGACAGTCAGGTGCATGGGGGCCTACCCGGCGAGTGATGGGGATTCGAGGCGCAGTGCTCAGCGGAACCGGCGAGGTTGCCTCGCACGCACGCGCACGGGCTGCAAACTCGCGCGGACTCGCGAACGGGTCCAAGCCATCTGGCCCAGGAGGGCCGCAATGCCAATCAGCAAAAGGCTGGACGTAAGCATTCTGATTACCTCTTTTTATTGATCAGCATCAGCATAGTCGCATTTGGCGAGCCGCGCGCTGCGGCATATTGCCTGCCAGGAGCGCACCTGAGCGGGTTCGCAACCAGCGTGCCCAGAGAGCGAAGGGTGCAAACGAAAAGGTTTCACGAGCCGTCGTCGCGACTCGCCGCTGTCGTCTCGTCTGCCGCCCCGACGCACGCCATGCGAGTGAGGTGCTCGTACTGGTGCGGCCAGTTGCCGGTGATCGCGGCCTGCGCTTCGGCGAGCGTCATCCGCCCCGCGCACACGCAGCGTTTCAGACGCACCGTGAGCAGCGACTTGCGGCGCTCGCCGGCGTGACCGTCCCACGGCAGCAGGTCGAAGTTGGCCGTGGCGTCCGGCGACCCGCCAAGGACGATTGGCACGCGCCGGTCGAGCGCGTAGCGCGCGCCGTCGTCGGCGTCGATGCCGCGCGCCGCGAGCAGGCGGTCCTTCAGTTCCATGGTCTGGTCGAACGGCGGCGCCACGGTATCGGCATAGTCCGGGCGGCAGATCGTTTCGCCAACCGATTGCTGCGTAACGCGTGCATCGAGCAGCCCCGGATCTTGCGCGAATGCGGCCTGCGCCGCACCTCCTGCCGCGAGCGCCAACAGAACCAGCGGCGCAAGCGGCGCCAGCGAGGCGAAGCGCAACCCGCGCGCCCGCCACGGCGTCGCGCCTTTGCAATAAGCGAAACCTTCTGCCATGCGACGCGCGATGCGGCGTCTTGCTGCCTTTCCTGCGTTCATGGTTGAGCGCATCGTGCGGCACGACGCGGGATGGATGGTTGGTGCCGGGCTATTAGACCACATTCGAATTTTGTCGTGCGGATTGCACACACTAGCCTGCAAGCATGCGTGCACGGCACTGTTCCGCGCAGCCCGCGCAATGCCGGGTGCCCAGGCTCAACCGCTCGCAACTCCAGCGTCTCGCGGGAAATTTTTGATATGGATTCCCAGGTAATTAATCCGGCCACGCGGGGCAAGATCGAACCTTCTCGCTCATGACATGCCGATGGGCCGATGGCAGCGCGCGACGCGATAGCGCATAATGGGCGGCCCGGTCAGCTCTGTCACGGGGCGCATCGCGCGCATTCGAAGAAACGAGGAATCCCCATGTCCATTTCCATGTATCAAGCATCGGTGCCCGTGCTCGTGCGCGGGCTCACCAACCTTCAAAACATCATCGGCAAGGCTCAGGCGCACGCGGCCGAGAAGCAGATCGACCCCTCCGCGCTGACGGGCGCGCGTCTCTTCCCCGACATGCTCCCGCTCGCGCGCCAGATCCACATCGCCACCGACACCGCAAAGGGCTGCGCCGCACGCCTTGCCGACGTCGACGCCCCGAAATTCGAAGATGTCGAAGTCACCTTCGACGAGCTGCACGCCCGTATCCAGAAAACGATCGATTATCTGAATACCTTCAAGCCGGATCAGATCGACGGCTCGGAAGAACGCAGCATCACGCTGAAGTTGCGCAGCGGCCCCATCGAGTTCACCGGGCAGAGCTATCTGCTGGGCTTCGTGATGCCCAACTTCTATTTCCACATCACGACGGCCTACGACATCCTGCGTCACAACGGCGTGGAACTGGGCAAGCTCGACTATCTGGGCACCCGCTAACGCGTGGGGCTTGCGCCGCGTGAGCGGCAAAAGAAAAAGCGTGTGGCGCGTTGCGCGCCGCACGCTGTCACAAGGACGTCATCCGCAAAAGTCAGTCGAGCGACAACCGCAGCGCGAAGCCAATCAACGCGGATGAAAACGCCCACTTCTGAACCGTCTGCGCCAGCGGATGCCGGCGCAGCCATACGGCAATGCGCGCGGCGCCCAGCACATAGATCACGTCGAAGAACGCGCACACGGCAACCAGCACCCCCCCCAGCACGCTCACCTGCAGCCAGACCGAGCCCGCCTCGGGCCGGATGAACTGCGGCAGCAGGACCGAACAGAACAGCAGCGCCTTCGGGTTCAGCAGGTTCGTGAGCAGTCCCTTGGCGAAATCGGCCCGGCGCGACCGCGCCACGACGATACCGCCTGCCTGCTCGGGCATCACGAACGCCGGCGCGCGGAAGATCTGCACGGCGATCCACGTGAGATACGCCGCGCCCACGTAGCGCACGACTTCGTAGAGCCACGGCGCATTGCGCAGCAAGGCTGCGAGACCACAGGCCGAAAGCGTCACGTGGGTCGCACGCGCGAGACCAAGCCCGCAGGCCGCCGCAAAGCCGCTGCGCGTGCCGCGGCTCATGCTGGTCTGCATCACGAGCGCCATGTCGGCGCCGGGCAGCGCGGAGACGATGATCAGGGCGACGATGAACATCAACAGCAGGTGGGCGGAAAACATGTTGGCCTCGCGTATAAGAGGCTCTATCTTGCCGCTCCATGGGGAGCGATTTCTGGCGTTTTTCGCAATCCGACCGTCACTAGTTAGCGGAATACGCTAAGATTCTGAAATTCTTGCCAGAATTCCACTCATCGCCATGAGCGACCTCGACAAACTCGACCGGGCGATCCTCCGCGCAGTGCAAACCGACGGGCGCATGTCGAACGCACGGCTCGCCGAAATGGTGGGCCTGAGCGAAACGCCCTGCGCGCGCCGCCTCAAGCGCCTCGAACAGGAGGGCTACATCGAGCGCTACCGCGCCGTGCTGTCGCGCCGCGCGCTCGGCTATGGCGTCGTGGGATTCGTCGCGGTGCGCTTTGCCGTGCATGACCGCGCGCTCGCCGAGCGTTTCGAGCGCGAGGTCCTGGCGATCGAGCGCATTCTTTCTTGCCACAACGTGTCCGGCACGGCGGACTATATTTTGCAGGTGGTCGCCCGCGATCTCGACGACTACGGCACCTTCATGCGCGACCAGCTACGTAGCTTGCCCGGTGTCACGTCAGTCGAATCGGCGCTGTCGCTGCGCGAAGTGAAGGCCGAGAGCGGACTGCCGCTGCCCTGACCGCCCCCCAACGATATTCACCCGAAACGGAGCATCCGATGACCCCAGAACAGGCACGAGCCGAAGAATCCGCCGCGATGGATCGCGTGCTGACGGCAACTCAACGCGTCAAGGCGGCGTTCACCTCGCTGCAGTCGCAGTTCCCGCCTGAAGGCGACGGCCGTCCGTCGCAGTTCGCGCTGCAGACCTTCGACGCGGCACTCCAGGAACTGGAAGACGCGCAGGCCGCCTTCGATGAGATGCTCAACGATCTGCTCGACGGTGAGCGCTAGGAGCTTTCCCCACTGGAAGCCGGCTCACAAAATTCGGACTCCAGATCAATCACCTCAAGACATGACACAGAACATGAGCGCCCCCGCCACCGTGTTCGGCGTTGGGGTCGTCGTGCGCGATGGCGCATCGTGGCTGCTCGGGCGGCGCTTGAGTGCGTGGGGACGCGACACGTGGGCCTTTCCGGGCGGCAAGATCGAGCCAGGCGAAGATCCCCTCACCGCCGCCGCGCGCGAGCTGCGCGAGGAAACCAGCCTTGATCTGAGCGCCGCGCATGCGGCCGGCTGGGCGAGCGGATGGCTCGAAACCGGCCGCGTTCGCCACGTGACGCTATTCGTGGAGGGCCGCGCATGCGGCACTCCGGTTGTCGCCGAGCCCGACAAGTGCGAGCGCTGGGCGTGGTTCACGCGGGACACGCTGCCCGCGGACCTGTTCGAGCCAACCCGCCTCTACTTCGAGACTCGCTAGCACGCCAAGGCCGCACGCTCCCTCACGAACGCCGCGATACGCTCGCACGCCTCAACGAGCCTCGGCTCGTCCACCACGAACCCTAGCCGCACGAAGCCGTTAGCGGTCTCGCCGAACGCGCTCGCATCGAGCACGGAAACCTTTTGCGCTTCGAAAAGCTGCCAGGTGAACGCCTGCGTGTCGAGGCCCGTGCCGCGGATGTCGATCATCATGAACATGCCAGCTTCGGGCAGCAGGCACTTCAAGCCCGGCACGTTCGCCAGCCGTTCGTAGACGATGTCACGGCGGCGCCGATATATCTCGCGCATCTCCGAGACGATCTGCGTGCGCTGGTCCAGCGCCGTGAGCGCCGCCTCCTGAATGAAGCCTGGCAAGCCGTAGAGCATGCAAAGCGTGAGCCGGGCCATATGCGCGATCATCGTTTCGGGTGCGATGGCCCAGCCAAGCCGCCAACCCGGCATGGCATGCGACTTCGAGAGGCTGCCGAGCGTGACCGTGCGCTCTGCCATACCGTCGAGCGCGGCGATGCTCACATGCTCGCGCTCGAACGTGAGGTCGGCGTAGACCTCGTCGGAGAGCACCCACAGATCGTGCCGCTTCGCCAGTCGCGCGATGCGTTCCAGGTGCTCGTGCGGCATCACCGCGCCGGTGGGGTTGCACGGCGTCGCGAAGAAGATCGCGCGCGTGCGCGGCGTGACGGCCGCCTCGAGCGCGTCGCAGTCGAGATGAAAGCCGCTCGCGGGATCGACCGGCACCGGCACGAGCGTGGCGCCCGACGCGCGGATCGCGGCCTCGTAGGTCAGGTACATTGGCTCGGGCACGAGCACCTCGTCGCCGGCCTCGCACAGGCAAAGCGACGACGCGAACAAGCCGTTCTGTGCCCCCGCGCAGAGAATCACGTTCTGCGCGCCGACCGTGCGCCCGCTTTGCCGCGCATGTTCGCGCGCAATGGCTTCACGCAGCGGCTCGCGGCCCATGATGGCCGTGTAGTGCGTGTCGCCTTCGCGCAGCGCGGCCACGGCGCGCTCGACGATCGGTGCGGGCGTCGCGAAATCGGGATCGCCCACGCTCAGCACGATCACGTCCTCGCCGCGCGCCGCGGCCTGCACCGCCGCGTGATGGATCTCCCACGCCGTCGTGCGACGGCCCTGCAACCGCTCGACCAGATTCGAATACTTCATCTTCCGCGATTCTCCCGAACGCACGGCACCGCTCTCGCGCCGCAGCGTTCAAACTGTTCCTGTTATTGCGTGTGCGCGCGCCACGTCACGACGCGTCCACAACGATACCAAGGAACGATGCGACGGAGAAATAAATGCCGACGCGCTTATGCAAGGATCATCGATTGCAGGATTGGCTCTCCGCACTGTCCAACGTGATGTTAGTATTTCCAACCTGCTGGATAGCCTTTCCGGCAGCAAACCCTGCACGCGGCACCCATGTCCTCACCGTACGAAGTTCCCGCGCTGCGGCGCATACACGACATTCTCGACGTGCTCGCCCACGCACAGGGCCCGGTGCGCGCCGCCGCAATCGCCCAGGCCACCGGCCTCTCGCGCAGCACGCTCTACCTTATGCTCGATTCGCTCGAACGCCGGCGCTGGATCGAAAAGCGCGCCGATGGCTATATCGTCGGTCTCACGCTGTTCGAGCTCGGCAGCGCCTACGTGCGGCACGATCGGCTTCAGGAGGTGTTTAGGCGGGAAGCCGGGGCGTTCGTCGCAACGCATAACGAAGTCGTTCAGCTTGCGGTGCTGGATGGCGCGGAAGTCGTGTATATCGCACGCGAAGACGCGGCGCGGCCCGTGCGCCTCATCTCCGATCTTGGCTCGCGGCTGTCCGCGCATTGCTGTGCGCTCGGCAAGGCCCTGCTCGCGAGCCTGCCCGACGAAGAAGTCAACGCCGTCCTGCCGCGGCAACTCCCCGCCGTGACGGCCAACACCCTCACGCGCAAGTCAGACCTGCTCGCGGCGCTGGCTGCGATTCGCCGCTCGGGCCTCGCGCACGAGCGCGAAGAGGTGAGCGCCGGCATCGCCTGCTTCGCTGCATACGTAGGTGTGACGGCGCTCGGCAAACGCGTGGCAGTCAGCACAAGCCTGCCCCTCGAGCGCCTCGACGCGCGCCGCGAAAAGCGCCTCGCGATCGCGGTAGTCGAGATGGCGCACCGCATCGGCAAGTCGCTCTGAAGGCTCGCCCCTCGCACGCCGGATGGCTCAGTGCGAATGGCGCGGGCCGCCGCGCTCCGCGATCACGCGCAGAGTGCGTCAGTTCAGGCGCTTCGCGCGGTTCGCACATTTGCGATTCGAACTTGCCAGCCGCTAGCATGACCGCCTGGCGTTCCCCACGAGGACAACTACCGCGACAGTGGCCGCCAGAAAACCGCGCTCAAGCTCAAGCGCTCTCGCGCGGCACGACGGTGTAATCAATCCGCGTTTTCGCGGGATGCGTTGCTCTCTCACCGTCCGCGGCCGCGAGCGCGGCGACGATCGCCTCGCCCGTGCGCTGGCCGATGCCATAGGCGTCCACCGAGACCGTCGTGATCGTCGGATGGCAGCAGGCCGCAATCTCGAAGTTGCCGAAGCCGGCAATCGCGATATCGTCGGGTACACGCAGCCCGCGCCGCTGGCACTCCATGATCGCGCCGAACGCCGACATGTCGCTCACGCACATCACGGCCTGCGTGTCGGGCCAGCGCTCCAGCAGTTCGGCCATGGCCGGCGCGCCGTGGCTCATCGTGACCGGCGATTCGCCGAGCCGCACCACGCGGTGCTTGTCGAGCCCGAGCGCCTTCATCTCCAGCTGGTAGCCCTTGAGCCGGTCGAGGCCGCGCCGGTCGAGCTCGCTTGCGCCGCCGAGAAAGCCGATGCGCCGATAGCCTTTGTCCGCGAGATAGCGCACCATCTCGCGCGCCGCGCTCACATTGGAGAAGCCCACGGCCATGTCGATGGGTTCCGCGGGCAGGTCCCACATCTCGACGACGGGCACGCCCGAGCGCTGCAACAGCGTGCGCGTGGCGTCCGTGTGCTGCGCGCCGGTCAGCGCGATGCAGCGCGGCTGGTGGCGCAGCATCTGGCGCACGAGACGCTCTTCGCGATCGGGCAGGTAGTCGGTGTCGCCGATCAGCAATTCGAGTCCCTGCGGTTCGAGCACGGCCGTCAGGCCGCTCACGGTGTCCGAGAAGTTCGAGCTCGAGAGAGAAGGCACCAGCACCGCGACGAACGACGTGCGCCCCGAGGAAAGCGCGCCGGCCGCCGCGTCGGCCACGTAGCCCAGCTCTTCGATGGCGCGACGCACACGCTCGCGGGTCGCCTCCGACGCGCTGCGCCCCGCCATCACACGGGAAACCGTCATCTTCGAGACACCCGCAAGACGGGCGACATCGGACATGCGGGGCGGCGTGGCTTTCGGGGCGGGCATTCTGGACATCGGGCTGAACGGCAAAATGTAGACAGCGCATATGATAACGGCAGCGCCTCACTTCCTCCGCGTTTTGAACCGGCAATCGCACAAATCCTCGTAGGCATTCATTTAATTTGGCATCCTGATTTTTTTAAAACGCAGCGCGATAGCAGGCACCGATCGAATGCGCATCGACGAATTCAGTCACAATCGAAAACGCGCGCGACGCTGCGCCCCACTCACACCCGAGCAACGAGGAAACGAGCCATGTCAGGACCCGCCCGCACCACTGCCGAAAAACGCGCCGACTTTCGCGCGCTGCACGCCGCCGGCTGCTTCATGCTGCCGAACCCGTGGGACGTAGGCAGCGCGCGTTATCTCGAGGGCCTCGGCTTCAAGGCGCTCGCGACCACCAGTTCCGGATTCGCGTGGTCGCGCGGCCATGCGGACAACACCCTTTCGCGCGATGCGATCCTCGCGCACCTGCGCGAGATCGTGGCCGCGACCAACCTGCCCGTCAACGCCGACTTCGAGAACGGCTTCGGTGCGGATCCGGCCGGCGTGGAGGAAAGCGTGGGCCTCGCGGTCGAGACCGGCGTTGCGGGGCTCTCCGTCGAGGATTCGACCGGCAAAGCCGCGGCCCCGCTGCTGCCGATCGAGGTAGCCGTCGAGCGAATTCGCGCGGCGCGCCGCGCAATCGACGCGCGTGGCGGCGACACCCTGCTCGTTGGCCGCGCGGAGAATTTCGTGGTCGGCGTGCCCAACCTCGCTGACGCGATTGCGCGCTTGCAGGCGTACGCGCAGGCGGGCGCCGATTGCCTCTACGCCCCCGGCATTCAGACGCGCGAGCAGATCGCGGCCGTCGTCGCCGCTGTTGCGCCGAAGCCCGTGAACGTGCTGATCGGCGCGAAGTCGGCCTTCACGCTGGGCGAACTCGCCGCGCTGGGCGTGCGACGCGTGAGCGTGGGCGGCGCGCTCGCCCGCACCGCATGGGGCAGCTTCATGCACGCGGCGCAGTTGCTGGCCGAGGGGCGCTTTGACGGCTTCGAAGGCGCGGCTTCCGGTGCGAAGCTCGATGATTTTTTCCGCGGCGAGATGTAACGCCGGCCAGCGCCGCGCGGTGAATGGATGCTGTGAATCAACGCGGTGAACTGATTCATCCGCGCCGCTTACGCGGCGAACGACGCGCGCGAAGCGGCGCCGGCGCCGGCTTTTGCGCATCGAAGCCGGCCTCGCCGAAGCATGCCAGTGCCCACGCCACGAACGCACGCTGCTTGGGCGCCTGCGCGCGTCGATCCGCATAGAGAAGATGCATCGGCCGCACCGGCGCGGCGTAATTTTCCAGCAACGGCACGAGCCGCCCCGCCGCCACCGACTGCGCCACGTTCGGCTCGCCCGCGAGCACGATCCCCGCCCCCGCCTCGGCCGCCGCAATCAACGCACGGCTGTCGTTGCAGCGCAGCTGGCTGCGCGGCTCGACCTCGATGGCCGTGTCTGCGTCCATGAAGGTCCACGTGTGCGGCGCCGGAAAGCTGTCGAACGCGTAATCGAGGCACACGTGCTGAGTGAGATCGCGTGGATGCTTCGGCGTGCCGAAGGCCGCGAGATACGCCGGCGCGGCACACGGCATGAGGCGGTACGGCACGAGCGGCCGTGCCACGAGCTGCGAGTCGGCGAGCGTGCCAATGCGAAACGCCACATCGAACCCTTCCTGCACGAGGTCGATCTGCCGGTCGCTCAGCACGAGATCGACTTTCACGTCCGGGAAATCCGCGAGAAACGCCTTGATTTCATGCCCTAGCCGATAGGTCCCAAACGCGACGGGCGCCGTCACGCGCAGGATCCCGCGAGGGTGTCCAGTTTGCGCGAGCGCGATGGCGTCTGCCGCGGCAGCTTCTTCTAGCACGCGACGGCAGGCTTCGAAATAGGCGCGGCCGGCTTCCGTCAGCGCGTGCTTGCGCGTGGAGCGATGGAGCAGGCGCACGCCGAGCTCCTTTTCCAGCGCGTCGACGTGCTTGCCCGCCATCTGCGGAGTCATGGCGAGCGTGCGCGCCGCCGCCGTGAACGAACCGGATTCCGCCGTCTTCACGAACACGGTCATGCTGGTCAATTTGTCCACGATTGGAAACCCACGGTTTCAGCTGTTGTCAATTTTCAGCTGATTATCGCATGGCAGTTTCGGCGCTACGCTCGGGTTTCCATTGTGAAACACGGGGATTCCCATGAACGAACATCGATATCCGGTCGGCATTCTGGGCGCGGGCGAGATCGGCTCCGCGCTGGGCGAACTGCTCGCGCAGGCGGGCTACGAGGTCATGCTCTCGTCGCGCCATCCCGAGGCGCGAGCGGATCAGGCGGCGGCGTTGGGTTGCCGGATCGGCACGCTCGAAGAAGCCGCCGCATTCGGCGAGGTCGTGATCGCGGCGCTGCCGCTGAATGCGCTCGGCGAGATACCGGCCAGCGCGCTCGCGGGCAAAGTCGTCATCGACACAATGAACTACTACCCGCCACGCGACGGCGCCATTGCCGCATTCGACGAATACCGCTCGACCACGAGCGAGCGCGTAGCCAGGCACTTGAGCGGCGCACGGGTGGTGAAGGCGTTCAACGCGATACTGGCGTACGACCTGCCGCGCGACACGCGACCGCCGATCGAGGACGGCCGGCGCGCACTGCCTGTCGCGGCCGACGATGAAGAAGCGAAGGCGCTCGTGGCCGGGATGCATGCCCAACTCGATTTCGACGTACTCGACGCAGGCTCACTCGCCGATAGCTGGCGCTTCGAGCGCGCGAAGCCGGCTTATTGCATCCCGTTGAACCGCGTGCAGCTGCGCGCGGCGCTGGCTGCCGCCGAGCGCGACAAGGAGTTGCCGCACGGCTCGTGGCGCCGCAAACCGAGATTGGATTGATGCGGCGCGAGCCTTGAAGGGGAGGCCGCGAAGCTCGATCGGGTCAGTGGGTACGCCCCGCCATCGAAGCTCAGCCAGCACAGGTGCACGGCGACGGCTCGCGCCACGAGCCCCACACCTGCGGACCGTCGCGCATTGTCGAAGCGCTGAAATTACCTGGCATGCCGAATCAAGCTTGCCAGGGGCAGCGCGGCCGCATGAGCGTGCCTATGCGGCGCGAACACGAGGTGCAGCGGCACATAGTCGGTCCGGCCGGCAAGCCGCCCTTAGTCGTAGCGATGGTGCTTGGGGTGGCGCTTGCCGTGATAGCCGCGCGAATATTCCTCGGCATACGAGTTCGAACGCGACATGTTGCCGCCAATGGCCGAGCCTGCGCCGCCGCCCACCGCAGCGCCGATCAGGCCACCGGTGCGGCCGCCCATGGCGTTGCCGGCCGCCGTGCCGGCGCCCCCGCCGAGCGCGCCGCCGATGATGGCGCCCGTGCGCTCGCGACGATTCGAGGTGACCGCACCACCCGCGCCTCCGCCCACCGCGCCGCCGATCACCGCGCCAGTGCTGCCGCCCACGGCGCCACCCAGGGCAGCGCCGGCCACGCCACCGAGCGCGCCGCCCAGTGCGTTGTTCATATCGCCGGCCAGCGCCGGCAACGATGCAGCGGCAGTCAGCATTGCAACGGCGACCATCTGGATGATTTTCTTCGACATAGGTGTGCTCTTACGGTTTTAAGACGGCACCGAGTATAGCGGCCGAAATGAAAGCACTTTGTAACCGGGAAGGCCCCGCTCCGTAAGAGGTGTAACAAAATTATCTGACAGAAAACGCCGTCAGGCTATGACATGCGCTGTGGGGGCACGCCGCAAATAGTCGGCCTCAAGCAACCCGGTCCAGCCTGAACACCTTGACCGCGCTGGCAAGCAACTCGGTCTGATGGTGCTGGCGCTTGACCTGCTCGACCGTATCAGCGACATGCGCCGCATTCTCGCGTATCGCCGCGTCGATGCCGGCGATGTTGTCGCCCATCTGGTCAATGCCCGCCCGCTGGGCGCCGGTGGCGGTTGCCATCTCGTGAACGATGGACGACAGGCGCGAGACGCTCTCGAGCACGTCCCCCACCGTATTGCCGGCGCTTTCGACGAGGCCGTTGCCCGTACGTGCGCGCTCGACCGACTCGCCGATGAGCCCACGGATCTCCTTCGCCGCCGCGGCGCTGCGTTGCGCCAGCGTGCGGACCTCAGACGCCACCACCGCGAATCCCCGCCCCTGATCGCCTGCGCGCGCGGCCTCGACCGAGGCGTTGAGCGCGAGAATATTGGTCTGGAACGCGATGCCGTCGATCACGCCGATGATATCGGTGATGCGCTCGCACGAGCGATAGATATCGCCCATCGTCTCGATCACCGACTTGATTGCCGCACGGCCCTGCGTCGCGACCTCGCTCGCCGAGCCCGCCAGCGCGCTGGCGGCCGTTGCGTGATCGGCATTCTCGTGCACGCTTTGCTTGAGCTGCTCCATTGCGGCGACCATCCCTTCGAGCGAGCGTCGCTGCTGCTCGGTCCTCTCCGAAAGGACCGCGTTGCGCTCGCTGGTGCCAGCCACGGACTCGGCAACCTCGCCCACGCTGTCACGCACCTGTAGCAGCGTCTTGCGCACCGCCGTGAGCGTTGCGTGGAAAGCGCTGGCCACGTCGCTGGCCGGCCGGGTTGCTTGCTCGCACAGCGTGATGTAACCGGACTCCTGCCCGATCCCCTCCGACATGGCCGCGAGTTCGCCCGCCATGTTTGCGTCGCGCTCCTGGCGCGCGGAGATCGCGGCGATGAACAAGGTCTGGAGCCAAAGAAATGCCCAATGCTGGACCACCACGTCGAAGCCGGTTTGCGAAAAAACTCTGACCGGCCAGCCCCACTCCTGAAAGACATTGAACGCGAGTTGTTGAATAGAGATGAAGCCGGTGGCCAGCAGCACGACCCGCGCGTCGCGATAGGCGAGCAGCAGAGAGAGCAGGATGAACACGACGAAATGAAACTCGTCTTGTCCGCCGCCGATATCGATCAGCAGGGCAGCGCCCCCCATGAAGGTGAGCGCGGCAACCATCCTCGTCACCTGCCGCCCGGGCAAGGCGAGTGCGAGCACCGTGGAGACGAGAGCGAGCGGCAGCCCGACGAGGAACACCGGCATGAGCGCATCGAAGTGCCAACCGATACCGAACGACGCCGCCAGAAGGATCCAGTTGACCAGCGCGCAAGCCCGATCGGCTCGTTTGCGCGCGTTCATCAGCGGGCTATCGACTCCCTCGGCCCGGCGTGCGGAACTGACTACGGCATTGGCCCCGGCAAATCGGGCATCTGCAAGACTGCTGGACATGAATTCCCTGCTCCTGATTGACGACCAGGTTGTGGCTTCGGCGCAGCACCTGGCCCACTGCGCACCTCGAACTTATCGGCTTGCCGCCGCTCGTCTGTATAAGGGAAATCCACTGAGAGTTTCTGCTTGACTTATCAACCATAAAGTTGATTCATCTACCATATCGATGGAACCCCATAAGAACCATTGCTGAAGGGCTCCGTTAGCCAGGGTGGAGGTCCGCCCCCCAGAAAAGCGCCCCCGCATACCCGCCACGGATCTGTGCACACAAAAGAGTTCGCGCCTCACTTCCCAATGGCGACGGCGTTGGGCGCATTCACTCCTTAATGGCAAACCATCCAAGCTACACACCTCCAGGCAGCCAGGGCCGAAGCGGTAAGCGGCCCGATCCCGGGCATTGCGTCGAGAAGTTGACCGGGCGCATCCGTGCGATGGATTGCGCGGATACGACCTTCGAGCTCAGCCACCTTGCTGCCAAGTTCGCGCAAGTGCTCGACGAGCATCTGGATTAACGCCCGGAACGGCTCACAATGTTCACCGTCCCGAATGGAAAGAGCCGCCATGGCCCGCTGGCCAAGCAGTCGGATACCTTGTGGCAGCACGATACCGAATTCTCCGAGAAGCCCGCGGATCTGGTTGGCAAGCGCTGTGCGTGACTTGACAAGACTGGCACGTGCGCGATGCAGCGACAGCACTGTCTGTTGCGCCTGCGTCTTGACCAGGCGCAGTTCGCGGGCAGAGCGCAAAAGCCGTGCGTGGCACCCTATCCGTTTTCGCCTTGAACCCATTGCGGATAAAACTCCGCCACCGTGGCCCCGTCCGTGCGCAAAGCGTGGCAGCCATCGAGTTGAAACGGACGCGTCGGGCTGCGGCTATTGTTGATCTCTTCGCACATCGTTTGAAATGCGGCCGTCGCCACACCGCCAATCAATTCGGTCAAATGCGTGCAGCCGTTCACGCCGCCCAATAGGTCGCGCATCTGGCGCATGAACCCTACGCCGATGGTCATGCCGATCAACTTCCCGTAGTCCGGCCCGATCGTATCGCAGTGGCCCGGATAAGGAACGACGTGAGATTGCGCGAGCACGTCTCGGATCACAAAATCGGTCCCGATGGTGATTCGCAAAGTCATCTCGTGGATCGGATCACCGGCCTTCCGGTGGATACCGTTTGAAGTGCGATCATAGGTCTTGGTATCGCAAAGGTGGCCTTCGATCTCGTAGAGCCCATCCTCACGACGGTATCCTCGCAGCGTGATCGTTCGCGTATGGAGAAGTTCGCGTGGTTTCATCGGTTCCATGATTCGCGTTCAACCCGCCTCGATCCGTCGGGCGCGGTCGATGATCGGCTTATCTACCAGCTTGCCATCAACAGCGATGGCGCCGTGCGGATTGGCGGCCATCGCGGCGAGGACGCGCGCGGCCCACGCGCGATCGTCGTCGCTGGGCGCGAACCCCCGGTTCACAACGTCGACCTGCTTGGGATGAATGCACAGCTTGCCGCCAAAACCGAAGCGTCGGCCGAGCGCTACGTCCTCCTCAATTGACGCAGCGTCGTCGATGGCAAGGGTCACGCCGTCGACCGGCGGCGGCAATCCGGCATAGCGAGATTCCACGACAAACCGCGAGCGCACATAGTCGAGCTCTCTTCCGAACCCGTCGATGCCGGCGTCGACGCAATAGTCGAAGGAGCCGAATGCGAGTCGTGCAACCGCCTTTTCGCGCGCTATTTCTCGCATGTTCACGAGGCCCACGACCGTCTCGACCAGCGCGGTCAGCGCAACTCCATCGCCGCAGCGTGCTCCGATATCACCAAGTTGTCCGGACTCCTCTGCTTTCGGAACCATGACGTTACGAACCGGCGACGCGCGCACCATCAACACATCGTCCGCATGCCACGGTGTGCCGAACGCGTTCACCCGCACGACCACGCGCGACCTGTCGGCGTGGGGCAACTCCGTGCGCAACCAGTTCGCGAGCTGTTCGCGCGAATGCGTCTTCACACCCGGCATCAACGCGTCTTCAAGGTCGATCACCACCTGGTGAGCGGCGGTTGCGAGCGCCTTTGCAAAGCGCTCGGGACGGTCGGCCGGTACAAACAGGCAACTGCGCGAAATCATGTGTATCTCCTGACGCCGATTCCCTGGAAGATCCGTTGTTCGGCATTCCGGTCGCGAGGTCACGGTCCGGAGTATCTAGTTCTGTATCCGATGCATGCGGATCGCCGCTTCGAGCATCCGGCCGCCAAGGTTGAAATAGCGCCAACGCGCGCACGACGCAGCGCTATCGGCAAGTGCAGTCCCTGGCGTCACTGAATCACGCGATCTCGCCTCAACGCATCGATGTGCGCGGCGTCGTAGTCGAGCAGGCCCGCGAGGACGCTTTCGGTGTCCCGTCCGAGTGTCGGTGGCGGATCAAAGCTCGTCTGGTTCGATTCGGAGAATTTCATCGGCATGCCGGGCATGCGCACACTGCCGCCGCCCGAAAGCGGCACCTCGACGACCATGTCCCGCGCAAGCACCTGGGTGTCGGTGAGCGCCGATTCAAAGTCGTTCACCGGTCCACACGGAACACGCGCCGCCTGCAATCGGGCCAGCCAGTAGGCCGACGTCTGCTGGATCAGTTCTTCGTTGATCACTTGCTCGATAAGCGACTTGTCGGCATAGCGCGCCGGCTGTGCGAGATACTCCGGCTTGCGCAGTTCGGGACGCTCGACCACCGCGAGAAAGCGCTCGAAGAACGCGTCGCCGATGCAGGCAATGATGATGTGACCGTCCTTCGTCTGGTACGTGTTGTACGGCACATGGACGAAGTGCGAGTTGCCGATTCGCTCCGGCACGTGGCCCGACATCAGATGCATCGTCGCCATATACGTGAGGAGCGAGATCTGCACATCGAGCATCGAGACATCGACGTGCTGTCCACGGCCGCTGCGCTCACGCGCCTGCAACGCGGCGAGCACGCCCATCGCGCCGAAGATGCCGCCACCCAGGTCGCCGATCGGAATGCCCGCGCGCACGGGCGCGTGCTCAGGCAT
>NZ_DATJWR010000237.1:0-40800 GCF_035501035.1 Paraburkholderia sp. | reverse complement strand
GGCGAGCCGCCCACGAAGCCGAGCGGGCCATGGTCGAAGTTGTCGGCGTTGAAGTCGTCCACGGCCACGCCGTTGCCGCCCGCGCCGACGAACGGATTCGTCCAGGTGTCCTTGTCGAAGAACGCCGTGATGGTGGAGAGGTTCTGGTACGCGAAGTTGCGGCCCACTACGCCTTCGCCCGAGATCGGGTCATAAGGCTTGCCGATGCCCGAGAGCAGCAGCAGGTGCACGTTGTGATACTGGAACGCTGCGACGATCACGAGATCGGCGGGCTGGAATACTTCCTGGCCCGCCGGATCGACGTAAGTCACGCCGGTGGCGCGCTTTTTCGCGTCGTCGAGTTCGACGCGCAGCACGTGACACTTCGAGCGCAGCTCGAAATGCTTTTCCTGCTTGAGCGCGGGCAGGATGTTGAGATTCGGCGAAGCCTTCGAGTACATGTAGCACGCGTAGCCGCTGCAATAGCCGCAGAAGTTGCACGGGCCCATCTGCACGCCGTATGGGTTCGTATAGGGCCCCGAGGTGTTGGCCGAAGGCAGCCGGTACGGATGCAGGCCGAGCGATTTCGCCGCATCGTAGAAGCGCTGCGCGGAATACGTATTCAGTTGCGCGGGCAACGGAAAATCGTCGCTGCGCATCGCCTCGAACACGTTGCCTTCACCGACCACGTTGCCCTTCACCTTGTACGCCTCGCCCGAGGTGCCGAATACCTTCTCGGCGAAGTCGAAGTGCGGCTCCAGCTCGTCGTAGCTCACGCCGAAGTCCTGGATCGTCATGCCTTCGGGGATGAACTTCCTGCCGTAGCGCGCTTCGTAGTGGCTGCGCAGGCGCAGTTCCTCCGGCGTGATGCGCAAATGCACGCCCGACCAGTGCAGGCCCGCGCCGCCCACGCCTTCGCCCGGCAGGAACGCCGCGAGCTGGCGGTAGGGGAGCGCCGTGTCGTTCACGCCGTGGCGGATCGAGACGGTGGTCTTCGAAAGATCGAGGAAGAGCTTCTTGCGGATGTTGTACGTGAGCTCGTCGATGGTGTTCGGGTACGCGCCGTCCGGGTAGGTGTCGCGATACTCGCCGCGCTCGAGCGCCACGACCGTCAGCCCCGCTTCGGTCAGTTCCTTCGCGAGAATCGCGCCGGTCCAGCCGAAGCCGACGACGACCGCATCGACATGCGGTTTCTTGCGCGCCGCGTTCGCCATATCAGGCGCGCTCCCCGTTGATCGAGACCGGACCGTATGGATAGGGCTCGCCGTTCTGGTTCACGAAATCCATGAAGTCGGCGCGCGCGCCCGGGAAGCCGATCATCGTCCACGCGGCCATGCCGCGGTTGCCACCGTGGATCGGGTCGCAGAAGTAGCCTTCGCGCGTGTTCTCCAGCAACTGGCCGAAGAATACCGTCGCGGGCACGCCGTCGAGTTCGACCTTGCCCGCTTCGAGGGCGGCAAGCACGTTGTCGCGCGTGGCGGCGTCGAGCGCGTCGAAGTCCTTGCCGTACGCCTTCGTGCAGTACGCGTTCACGGCGGCGATGCCGAGCCGGTAGATATCGCGCGGCACGAGCTTCAACTGGTAGCCGAGTTCGGGCACGCCTTGCTGGAACGGCCCCTGCATGTACCAGAGCGCGCCGTGCGCGTAGGGCGTGTCCATCTGCCGGTCGATGAATTCGGGCACACCGGCCTCCAGCGCGCCGGGGCCTTCGGCATCGGCGGGGATCAGGCGTTCGGTGGCGGCCTCGACGAAGGCCCATTCGCGCGCGTCGAAGAAGCGCGGCTTCCAGGCGGCGGCTCGTGGCGCTGGGGCGGAGGCGCGGCTGGGCTCGGAGGCCGCGCTGCCCGCGGCCGCGGGTGCGCTGGCCGGCTTCGAGCCGCCTTCGCAGCCGGCCAGCGCACTGGCGGGCACGAGCACCGCTGCCGTGCGCAGGAAGCCCCGGCGTGTCGTGAGAGGAGATTCGGACATAGTGGGATTCTGTATGAGTTCGGCAATGCGTGATTCGATCGTGTTCGCCAATGCAGAAAGTGCACATGGTGGGAACGTGCGCCACGTTCTCCGAACAAACCCTAACAAATGCAATAAGTTGTTTGACAACTACGCCAGGTGGGTGCTACTGTGTGCACTATTGACAACCCTCCATTCAGCACGAGGCCTCATGAACGTGTCCCCGATTGTCGAGAGCGAATTCGCCTCGACGGTGATGGCTGTGCCGCCTCTCGCACGCCGCCCTGATCTCTCGCTCGATGTCGAAGAGAACCGCAAGCTGATTCGCCATATGGAAGCGGGCGGCATCCGTACGCTGCTGTACGGCGGCAATGCGAACCTCTACCACGTCGCAGTTAGCGAATTCCGTGAGTTGCTTGACATGCTTGCCGACCTCACCGCGCCCGAAACGCGCGTGATTCCGGCCATCGGCCCGGACTTCGGCAAGATGCTCGACCAGGCGCGCATTCTCGCGCAAACGTCGTATCAAACGGCCATGGTGCTGCCGCTCGGCGGCTTCACCACGCCCGCAGGCGTGGAAGCAGGCCTCACGCGCATCGCCGACACCGCCGGCATTCCGCTCACGCTCTATATCAAGAGCGAAGATTACGTGGACGTCGACACGCTCGTGCGCCTGATCGACCGCGGCACGCTCATCGCCGTCAAGTACGCGATCGTGCGCGAGGATCCGTCGAACGACCCGTATCTGCGTCGCCTGCTGCAAAGCGTGCCGGCATCGAAGGTCGTCTCGGGCATGGGCGAGCGCCCCGCGCTCGTGCACGTGCGCGATTTCGGCCTGGCTGCCTGGACCACGGGTTCTGGCTGCATCGCTTCGAACGCCGTCATGGCGCTGCTGAAGGCCGCGAAGGAAGGCCGTGCGGAAGAAGCGCAACGCCTCTACGATGCATTCATGCCGCTCGAAACGCTGCGCGACGACATCTCGCTGATCCGCGTGCTGCACGACGCCGTGACGCTTTCGGGCATTGCCGACATGGGCCCGATTCTGCCGCTGCTGTCGCAGTCGCCTGCCGAAGCACTGCCGGCGATCGGCGAAGCGGCCAAAGCGCTGCTCGCGTTCGAGCAGAAGCTGGTACCCTCCGCACAGCCCGCGCAAGCATAAAGCGCGGCGGCAAATGTAATTGATCGGAGCGAACATGCAGATTACCGGAGCAATGCTGCTCGGCGCGCAAGCGGTGCGCGGCGAGACGGGCGAAATGCGCGCCTTCGCGCCCGCGCTCGGCCAGGAGATCGAGCCGTCGTTCGGCCTCGGCGGCAAGGCCGAAGTCGCGCGCGCCTGTGAACTTGCGGCGCAGGCGTTCGACGTCTTCCGCGCCGCGCCGCACGAAACGCGTGCACGCCTGCTGGAAGCGATCGCCGAGCGCATTCTCGGCATTGGCGACGCGCTGATCGAGCGCGCGCATCTCGAATCGGCGTTGCCCAAGGCGCGACTCGAAGGTGAACGCGGCCGCACGGTCGGCCAGTTGCGCCTCTTCGCGTCGCTCGTGCGCGACGGCCGCTGGTGCGGCGCCGTGCTCGACTCGGCGCTGCCCGAGCGCAAGCCCCTGCCGCGCTCGGACCTGCGCGCACACCGCATTCCGCTCGGCCCCGTGGCCGTGTTCGGCGCGAGCAACTTCCCGCTGGCGTTCTCGGTGGCCGGTGGCGACACCGCCTCGGCGCTGGCGGCCGGCTGCCCGGTCGTCGTGAAGGCGCACCTGGCTCACCCGGGCACTTCGGAACTCGTGGGCCGTGCGATCCAGCAGGCCGTGGCGGACGTCGGCCTGCCCGAAGGCGTGTTCTCGCTCGTCTTCGGCGGCGGCAACGAGACGGGCGAAGCGCTCGTCGCGCACCCTGCCATCAAGGCAGTGGGCTTCACGGGCTCGCGCCGCGGCGGTCTCGCGCTCTCGCACATCGCCGCTCAACGCCCCGAGCCGATTCCCGTCTACGCCGAAATGAGCAGCATCAACCCGATGCTCGTGCTGCCCGCAGCGCTGGCCGCGCGCGGCGAAGCGCTCGCGCAGGGCTACGTGGATTCGCTCACGATGGGCGTGGGCCAGTTCTGCACGAACCCGGGCCTCGTGCTCGCGATCGATGGTCCGGATCTCGACCGCTTCGTGAAGGTCGCGAGCGCGGCGCTCACGCAGAAGCCCTCGCAAAGCATGCTGACCGCGGGCATCGCCTCGGTGTACGGCGAGGCTATCGAGTCGCGCAAGCAGCTTTCGGGCGTCGAGAACCTTGCGGAAGGCGTGAAGACCGAGGCGCACTGCGCCGCGCTGCCCGTGCTCTTCAAGACGAGCGCCGAGCAGTTCCTCGCGCAGCATGCGTTGTCCGACGAAATCTTCGGGCCGACCTCGGTGGTCGTGGCGTGCCGTGACGAAGCGGAACTCGCGCGCGTGGCGGAACACGTCGAAGGCCAGTTGACGGCAACGCTGCACATCGACCGCGACGACTACGCGATGGCCGCGCGCCTCTTGCCGATCCTCGAGCGCAAGGCGGGCCGCATTCTCGCGAACGGCTTCCCGACGGGCGTCGAAGTGTCGTATGCGATGGTCCACGGTGGCCCGTTCCCGGCTACTTCGGACTCGCGCTCGACTTCGGTCGGCGCGATGGCGATCGAGCGTTTCCTGCGCCCGGTCTGCTATCAGGATCTGCCGGCGGAACTTTTGCCGGTCACGCTCCAGAACGACAATCCGCTCGCGCTGTGGCGTTTGCGCGACGGCGAACTCGTTCGCAAGTAATACCGCGAAAGCGGCGTGGGAAGCGCCTGCGCCCTCCGCAGGCGCTTCTCCCAACAGGATGCCGACAGCCGTCTCAAAAAAGCCTGACGTTGCTTGACAACTTGCTACGCGGTTTGGGATCCTTCACCGTGGCTCAGGCAATTAAACGATCAACGGGCTACGCAGAACAAATCCATAACGAGATGTGAGGAGATGCGATGTTCGATGGACGCTTGAAGGCCAGGGTGCTGGCCGTATGTGTGGCGGCCGCAACGGCGCTTGGCATGAGTGCGGCGAAGGCTGATCCTGTTTCCCTGAATGTCGTCGACGTGGCCGGCAATCTGCAACTCACGCAGAAGGCCTTCGAGGCGTTCAAGGCGAAGTACCCGGATCTCGTTTCCAATATCACCTACACGAACGCGCCTGCGCCGCAGTTGCCCGGCAAGATCAAGGCGATGCAGGCCGCCGGCCGCGCCGACATCGATCTCGTGCTGACGGGCACCGACGCGCTCGCAGCCGGCATCGAACAGAATCTCTGGATCAAGCTGCTGCCGGATCAATCGGCCGCGCTGCCAGGCGTGCTCGACAAGTACGCGCCGGGTCCGCGCAAGATGCAGGATCTCGCTCAGGGTTACGGCCTCGAAGTGTCGTACATGCCGGCGGGTCCACTGATCGAATACAACCCGGCGAAGGTCGCCAAGCCGCCGCAAACGCCGCAGGAACTGCTCGCGTGGTGCAAGGCGAATCCCGGCAAGCTGATCTATGCGCGTCCGGCCAATTCGGGCCCGGGCCGCACGTTCCTGATGGGCCTGCCATACCTGCTCGGCGACAAGAATCCGCAAGACCCCATCAACGGCTGGGACAAGACGTGGGCGTTCCTCAAGGAGCTGAACTCGTGCGTGCCGTACTACCCGGGCGGCACTTCGGCGGTGATGAAGGAGCTTGGCGAGGGCACGCGTGACATGACCGTGACCGTGACGGGCTGGGACATCAACCCGCGCGCGCTCGGCATCGTGCCCGCCGACTTCAAGGTGGGGGCGTTCAACAACATGACGTGGGTGAACGACGCGCACTACATGGTCGTGCCCAAGGGCGTCTCGAAGGAGAAGCTCGCGGTGCTGCTCAAGCTCATGAACTTCATGCTCGAGCCGCAGCAGCAGGCCATGACCTATGACGACGGTTATTTCTATCCGGGGCCGGCTGTGAACGGCGTAACGCTTGCGATGGCGCCAAAGGCAAGCCAGGACGTGATCGCGAAGTACGGCCGCCCCGAGTACGCGAAGTGGCTCGCGGCGTATCCGCATGTCCAGCCGCTTTCGGCGCAGGCGATGGTCGCGGCGTTCCAGAAATGGGACCGCGAAGTCGGCTCGCAGAAGTCCCAGTGACGAGAGCGCAAATCAGCGATTGGCGGACGGTGACTTACCCCATGTGCCGTCCGCGAACCATGCTCATGTAGTGGATCGTGTTGTTCAGGAACGTGTCATGAAGCATTCTTTCGATCGTCTGCGCCTGGACTCGGTGTGCCGCAGTTTCACGAACGCTGAGGGTGTGCAGCTCGCGGCGCTGCGCGATCTCGATCTCGACATTCGCCGTGGAGAATTCATCGCGCTGCTCGGGCCTTCGGGCTGCGGGAAATCCACGGCGCTCAATTGCATCGCAGGTCTGCAGCCGCTCACGAGCGGCAGCATCTGGCTCGACGACCTGCGCATCGACGTGCTGCCGCCGGAAAAGCGCGGCTTCGGCATGGTGTTCCAGAACTACGCGTTGTTCCCGCACATGACGGTGCTGGAAAACGTGGGCTTCGGCCTGAAGATGCAGGGCGTGCCGCGCGAAGAAGCGAAGCGCCGTGCGCGCGAGGCGCTGCAGCTCGTGCAGCTCGTCGGCCATGAAAGCAAGCTGCCGGGCCAGCTCTCGGGCGGCCAGCAGCAGCGCGTGGCGATTGCGCGCGCGATCGTCATCGAGCCGCCGCTCGTGCTGATGGACGAGCCGCTCTCGAATCTCGACACGAAGCTGCGCATCGAAATGCGTGGGGAAATCCGCCGCATTCATTCGCAGCTCGAACGCGCCACGATCTACGTGACGCACGATCAGGACGAAGCGCTTTCAATGGCCGATCGCATCGTCGTGATGAAAGAGGGTGTCGTGCAACAGGTTGCGACGCCTAAGGAAGTCTATAGCCGACCCTCGAATCTGCATGTCGCGCGCTTCATGGGCTATCGCAACGTGCTGCCGTTCGCGATTGCCGGCGAGCAGGGCGAGCACCTCGCGCTCTCTTCGTCGGGTATCACGCTGACCGGCGTGCCGATGGGCGACATCGGCGCGAACGCCAATGGCAATGCGATCTCCGTGGCCATGCGCCCCGAAGATTTCGAGCGCGCCAATGCGGGCGATGCGAACGCCTTCGACGTGGAAGTCGAACTGGTCGAGTACGGCGGCCGCGATTCGCTGCTGCTTGCCAACGCGCCGTTCGGCAAGCTGTGGGCGCGTGTGGCCGGCGAATTCGAAGCGGGCGAGCGCGCCACGCTGCGTGTCGCGCCGTCGCGCGTGCTGGCTTATGCGGAGCTTGCGTCGTGAGCACGCTTGTCTCGTCGCTGACCCGGACCCCGCGCGACGCGCGCGGCTGGCTTGTCACGCCTGCGCTCGGCTTCATCATCGCGATGTTCCTCTATCCGTTTGCGTACGGCCTCGTGCTGTCGTTCAAGCCAATGAACGGCGGCGGCATGTTCGCGAACTATCTGCAGTTCATTCACGACCTTTCGTTGTGGCCGACGGTGTTCGTCACGCTCAAGCTGGCGGTGCCCGCCACCCTCATCAACGTCGGGCTTTCGCTGCCGGTGGCCTTCGCGCTGCGCCGCAAGTCGCCGTATCAGAAGCTCGTGACGACGCTGCTCGTGATTCCGGTCACGCTTGGCACCGTGCTGATCGCCGACGGCATGCTGAGCTACTTCGGGCCGAACGGCTGGTTCCCGCAGGCGCTGCACGCACTGCATCTGTTCACGACCGAAGAGATTCGCCTCACCCACAACTACTGGGGCGTGCTCATCTCGCTGATCGTTTCAGGCTTTCCGTTCGCATTCCTGCTCACGCTCTCGTACGTCACCGGCATCGACCCCACGCTCGCGAGCGCGGCGGCCACGCTCGGCGCGGGACCGTGGCAGCAGTTCCGGCAGATCTATCTGCCGCTGCTCGCGCCGGGGCTCACGATGGCCGCGTGTTTGTCGTTCGTGCAGGCGTATTCGGTGTTCCCGTCCGCGGTGCTGCTCGGCGCCCCCGCGGGCCCGACGCGCGTGATCTCCATTGCGGCATCGGAGGCGGCGTTCGAGAGCTATGACTACTCGCTCGCCTCGACCATCGCCATCGTGATGGGCTTCGTGCAACTGGTGGTGGTGGCCGCGATGCTCGGCGCGAAACGGTACTTCTACTCGGGCCCGGTGAGCGGAGGGAAAGGCTGATGTCCGCACATCAACGCGATGCGAGCGGGATGCCCGCCGGCACGCCGTCGCGCGAAGCGCGTCCCGCGGATGAGGCGCCGCGGGCGAAGCGCGCCGCGCGTCTGCCCGACGTGCTCTGGAAGGTGCTGGTCTGGGGCGGCGTGGCGTTCTTCCTGCTCAACGTGCTGCTGCTGATCGCGACGGTGGGCGTGAACTCCATCGCCACGCGCTGGTTCGGCACGCCGCTGCCGCAGGGCTTCACGCTGCACTGGTATGCGCAGGCGTGGCGCGACTTCCAGCTTTCAAGCGTGCTGTGGGTGACGTTCGAAGTGGTGGGCGCAGTCGTGCTGCTTTCCATCGTGCTTGGCGTGCCCGCTGCCTATGCGCTCGCGCGCGCGCAGTTCCCCGGCAAGCGCATCGCCATGCTCGTGTTCCTGCTTCCGCTGATGGTGCCGCCCGTCACATACGGCATTCCGATGGCCACCGCCATGTACCAGGTCGGTCTTGCGGGCACGCTGCCCGGCGTGATCCTCGCGAACCTCGTGCCCGCGCTGCCGTTCGTGATTCTCGTGATGACGCCGTTCATCGAGCAGATCGATCCGAATCTCGAATCGGCGGCGCGCATTTTCGGCGCGAACACGCTGCGCTATTTCCGTTACGTATTGCTGCCGCTCCTCGTGCCGGGGATGCTGGCGGCAGGGCTGCTCGTGCTCGTGCGCACGATCGGCATGTTCGAACTCACTTTCTTTACCGCTGGACCGGACACGCAAACGCTGGTGGTCGCGCTGTACTACGCCGTCTTTTCGACGGGCGTGCGTGCGCCGCAATCCATCGACGCGATGGCGATGATCTACATGGCCATCACGCTTGCATGGGTGCTCGTCGCCCTGCAGTTCGTCAGCCCGACACAACTCGTGTCGCGCGTGAAGGAGCAGCGCTAGGACGGCGCCGGCGGCTTTACTGGAATCACATGGAGTAACGCAACATGAGCAAGCATCGAAAGACCCCCGAAGAACTGCGCAGCCACCGCTGGTATGGCGTAAACGACCTGCGCTCGTTTGGCCACCGCTCGCGCACGGCGCAGATGGGCTATGACCGCGAGGAGTACGCGGGCAAGCCGGTGATCGCGATCCTGAACACGTGGAGCGAGATCAACCCGTGCCACACGCACTTCAAGCAGCGGGTGGAAGAAGTCAAGCGCGGCATCTGGCAGGCGGGCGGCTTTCCGATCGAGCTGCCGGTGCAGACGCTCTCCGAGCCGTTCCAGAAGCCCACGACGATGCTGTACCGCAACTTCCTGGCGATGGAAGCGGAAGAGACGCTGCGCTCGTACCCGGCCGATGGCGTGGTGCTGATGGGCGGCTGCGACAAGACCACACCGGCGCTGCTGATGGGCGCGATCTCGATGAACCTGCCGACGATCTTCCTGCCGGCGGGGCCGATGCTCAACGGCAACTGGAACGGCGTGACGCTGGGCTCGGGGTCGGACACGTGGAAGTATTGGGCGGACCTGCGCGCGGGCAAGATCACGGAAGAGGACTGGAAGGGCGTGGAGGGCGGCATTGCGCGCTCGCCGGGGCACTGCATGACGATGGGCACGGCCTCGACAATGACGAGTGCGGCCGAGGCGCTGGGCTTCACGCTGCCGGGCTTCGCCTCGATCCCGGCGCCGGATTCGCGCCACGCGCAGATGTCGGCGAAGACGGGCATGCGCATCGTGGAGATGGTGTGGGAGGACCTGAAGCCCTCGGACATCATCACGCGCCAGTCGGTGGACAACGCGGTGACGACGTGCCTGGCGCTATCGGGCTCGACCAACGCGATCGTGCACATGATCGCGCTGGCGCGTCGCGCGGGGGTGGACCTGACGCTGGCGCAGTACGACGACATCGCGCGGCGCACGCCGGTGCTGGCGAACGTCCGTCCGACGGGCAAGTACCTGATGGAGGACTTCTACTACGCGGGCGGCCTGCGCGCGATGCTGAAGGAACTGGGCGAGCTGATCGACGGCACGCAGATGACGGTGAACGGCAAGACGCTGGGCGAGAACATCGCCGATGCGCAGATCTTCAGCGAGGACGTGATCTACCGCCGTGCGAAGCCGCTGATGCCGGACACGGGGCTTGCGGTGCTGCGCGGCAACCTGGCGCCGGACGGCGCGGTGATCAAGCCGGGCGCGGCGGAGAAGCACCTGCACGTGCACACGGGCAAGGCGGTGGTGTTCAAGGATTACAACGACATGGCGGCGCGCATCGACAGCGAGGAGCTGGACTGCGACGAGAACAGCGTGATCGTGCTGCAGCACGCGGGTCCTATCGGTGCGCCGGGGATGCCGGAATGGGGCCAGCTGCCGATCCCGCAGAAGATCCTGAAGAAGGGCGTGCGCGACATGCTGCGCATCTCGGACGCGCGCATGAGCGGCACGAGCTACGGGGCGTGCGTGCTGCACGTGGCGCCGGAGTCGTTCATTGGCGGGCCGCTGGCGCTGGTGCAGGACGGCGACCTGATCGAGCTGAACGTGCCGGAGCGGCGGCTGAACGTGCTGATCTCGGATGAGGAGATGGCGCGTCGCAAGGCGGCATGGGTGGCGCCGGAGCCGCGCTTCACGCGTGGCTACGGGGCGATGTACCAGATGCACGTGATGCAGGCGGACAAGGGGTGCGAATTCGACTTCCTGCAGCGTGAGGGTGCGGGAGGCGCGTGCGCGGCGGGCGGCGAGCCGGAGATTCACTAAGGAGACAGGTCCGGCCGGGCAGGTCCGGCCGGGCAGGTCGGGCCGGGCCGGGCAGGTCTGGCAGGAGGGCGGGGTGCTCCAGGGGGGTGGCGCCCCCGGCCTGCCAGACAGGAGGCAACAGAAGCAACCAGGGTTTTAACCAGTTTCAAACCACAACGACTAAAGCTAGGAGTACTGATGAAGAAAACGATTCTCGCATCCGCGCTTGGGCTCGCAGCGCTGGGCGCGCACGCGCAGAGCAGCGTCACGCTGTACGGTATCGTGGATACCGGCATTGGCTACCAGAGCAGCTCGGCTGCGCTGGGCAGCAACTCGGGCGGGCGCTCGGCGGTCAAGATGGTGCAGGGCATCTGGGCGGGTTCGCGCTTCGGGCTGAAGGGCAGCGAGGACCTGGGCGGCGGCACGCGCGCGATCTTCCAGCTGGAAGAGGGCTACAACTCGGCCACGGGTGCGCAGTCGACCTCGAACCTGATGTTCAGCCGCGCGGCGTGGGTCGGGGTGGCGAACCAGAACTACGGCACGCTGACGGCGGGCCGCCAGTACGCGCCGTACTACACGCTGCTCTCGCCGTACAGCCCGACGACGTGGCTGACGGGGGCGTATGGCGCGCACCCGGGTGACATCGACTCGATGGACACGATCTACCGGATCAACAACTCGCTGGTGTACACGTCGCCGAACATCGCGGGTCTGACGGTGAGCGGCATGTACGCGCTGGGCGGGGTGGCGGGCGCGACGGGCGCGGGCCAGACGTGGAGCGTGGCGGCACAGTACCTGCATGGCCCGGCGGGCATTGCGGTGGGCTTCGAGCGCCTGAGCAATGCGGCGAACGGTGGCGGCGCGTGGAGCGCGAACTCGACGGCCTACAGCAATGGCGAGCCGGGCGTGTCGGGGCTGACCAACGGCTTCCAGACGGCGCAGACGCAGCAGCGTCTGGCGGTGACGGCGGGTTACCAGTTCACGCCGCAGTGGGACATCTCGGTGGCGTACTCGAACGTGCAGTACATTTCGGGGATCAACTCGGCGTTCCGCGGCACGCAGATCTGGAACACGGGCGGTGCGGTGCTGCACTACAAGCCGATCACGACGCTGGATCTGGCGGCGGGCTTCAGCTACACGCGCGCGACGCTGTCCAACGGCATCCAGAGCGCGGCATCGTACGCGCAGTACAACCTGTCGCAGTACTACACGCTGTCCAAGCGCACGGGCCTGTACTTTGTTGAGGCATACCAGCGCGCGGGCGGCCAGACGCTGGGCACGGGCGGCGCGGGCAACATCATCAACGCGACGGCGGACATCGGCGACGGACAGAACAGCGCGCCGTCTTCGTCGCGCAGCCAGGTGGCGGGTGCAGTCGGTATCGTTCACCGCTTCTGACCGGTCCTGCTTCGAGTACAGAGTTTTGCGGCGGTGCCTTGCGGCATCGCCGTTTTTTTATGGGCGCCGGGTTTCACTAGTGCGACGTAAAAAAGGAAATGCACATCGATGGTTTGAGCCAGACACCTGCTGACCAATCCTCTTTGTCTTTAAAATAAGGCATTCTTATTGATCCGATATTTATCGAAAACGACTTGTTGCCATCTTCAGTCGCCCGATCTCGCCGTACCACAGTGTACCGACGACTGAACGCGGCATTGCTACAGGCCCATATGGACGAGGAAGACCTGAAGCTGCGCGCGTTGATCGACGAGGAATACACGCATCGCCCGTTCTACGGCTCCCGGCGCATGGTGGTGTTTTTGCGTGGTCGCGGCTGGCGCATTAATCGCAAGCGTGTGCAACGGCTGATGCGCGAGATGAGCCCGGCGGGCATGGCCCCGGGGCCGGCGACGAGTCAGCCCCACCCGCGGCACAAGGGTTATCCCTATCTGCTGCGCGGCGTGGCGGCAACGCGGCCCAATCAGGTGTGGTCCACAGACCTCACGTATATCCGGCTGGCGCGCGGCTTCGCCTACCTTGTCGCGGTTATCGACTGGTATTCGCGGCGGGTGCTGTCCTGGCGCGTGAGCAACAGCATGGATGCCACATTTTGTGTGGACTGCCTGGAAGATGCGCTGCGCGAGTATGGCAAGCCTGAGGTGTTCAACAGCGATCAAGGCTCGCGGTTCACCAGCGATGCCTTCACGGGTATGCTCAAGCGCGAGGGTGTGGCGAGCAGCATGGACGGACGCGGGCGGGCGTTAGACAACATCTTCGTGGAGCGGCTGTGGCGCAACGTGAAGCATGAAGATGTGTATCTGAAGGGCTACGCCAACATGGGCGAGCTGACGGTGGGATTGGCGCAATATTTTGCGTTCTACAACGCCGAACGGCCGCACCAGTCCCTGGGATACGCAACGCCGGATCAGGTCTATCGCACGGGAATCGGCGGCGGCGCGTTGATCGTCGATAAATATGGCCACACGGATGAAAGGCTGGGAAAGGAATGCGGAACGGGGCAGCGCCGTGCAGCTGCGCAATCGGACGCGATTACAGCTTAAATCAACAAGAAAAATGTCTTGACTGACGGGTCCACTTTACGATGCCATCCTGTTCCTCGCGCAACGTCGAGAGCACAAACGGTGCTCGTATGGCGCAAGGACGTTGAGCGGCACGCGATGCGTGACGTCTTTATCCAGATCTTTCGCAAAACCCGGGACGGTATTGGGTGACCCATTCCGGGAAGAGTGACGATTGACGAAGCGGACAGATACTAAGGTATGCAGAATATAAGGCGATATCTGGAAATCCACTCACCGGTAGACATTCCATAAAATTCAGGCATCGATAGAATTCGTCACAATGCGGCAGGCAATCCAGCACGTGTAACCGTTCACGCAGATTTTACTGTTTTGCATCGACCGGTTGAACCAAAAAATAAGCGCCCACATGGGCGCTTACGCATGGAAAGCCAGAACGCGGCGTATTATGAGCGCTTGCCGCGCTTCTCCACCGGCGTGAAATCGAAGCTGGCAAAGCTGCCGCCCTGGTAGCGCTGCGCCACGGCATCGAGCGGATTTTCCTTCGCGAGAATCTCGGCGGCATAGTCTTCGGAGTTCTGCTTGGGCTCGTAGCCGAGTCGCTTCGCGTCGTCGTTCGCGCCTTCCTGGATCCAGTAGCTGCGCGTGTTGTTCGACACGCCCCACACCACGGCAAAGCCGATCTCTTCCACGTTGATCACGCGATCGATCATATGGAACAGGTCTTCGTGGCCGAACCACGTGCTCAGATGACGGAACTCGGTAGGCTTGGGCAGGCAGCTGCCAATACGCACGTTCACCGTTTCGATGCCGTGCTTGTCCCAGTAGAGCCGCGCGAGCGATTCGCCCCAGGCCTTGGAGAGACCGTAGAAGCCGTCCGGGCGGAACGCGCAGTCGAGCGTGAGCTTTTCTTCCACCGGGTACATGCCGATCGAGTGATTCGAGCTTGCGAACAGGATGCGCTTCGTGCCGTGGCGGCGCGCGCCTTCGTAGACTTCGACGAGCCCACGAAGGTTGTTTTCGATGATCTCGGGCAAGGGGCGCTCGACGCTCGTACCGGCCATATGGATCAGCACGTCGACGCCATCGAGCAGGCGGTCGACCACTTCGCTCTGGCGCAGGTCGCCGTGCATCACGTCCTCGCCTGCGAAGAGCGGTTCAAGCGGCTTCGAACCCGCCGCCGAACGCAGGTTCACGCCGCGCTCGTGCAGGCCCTTGCGCAACACGGTGCCGAGCTGGCCGGCCGCGCCGGTCAATGCAACTTTTTTCACAGTGGTTTTACCTCACAGAGAAACGCCGAAAGCCGGCACCCTCGCGGGCGCCGGCCGATGATTGCCGATCAAGCCTTCACTTCATGCGATGACTGGACCGTGGGGGTGGCCGCGTCGTCCTTTTGCTGATTCGAGATCAGTCGCCATGCCACGCAGGCGCCGATCAAGTCGAACAGCATCAGGCACACGAACAAGGGGTTATAGCCAATCGTGCTGGCCACTGCGCCGACGATGAGCGAGAACACCGTCGCGCCAAGGTAGCCGAACATGCCCGAGAGGCCCGTTGCCGTGGCGACCTCGTGCTGGCCGAACACGTCCGAAGCCAGTGTGAACAGCGCGCCCGAAATGGTCTGGTGTGCGAACGTGCCGACGCAGAAGAGAGCGATGGCGGCGTAAGGGCTCGAGACGAGGCCCACGGAGGCCGGTCCGATCATCAGCAGCGCGCCGGTCGTGATGACGAGCTTGCGTGAGGTAATGAGCGAGCAGCCGAACCAGCGGATGAACAGCGGCGCCAGGTAGCCGCCCACGAGGCAGCCGAGGTCGGCGGCGAGGAACGGAATCCATGCGAACAGCGCGATTTCCTTCAGGTTCATGTGGCGCACGGTGACCAGGTACAGCGGAATCCAGGCGCCGAAGGTCTGCCATGCCGGTTCGGCGAGCATGCGCGGAATGCCGATGCCCCAGAAGCGGCGCGTCTTGAGCACTTCCTTGAACGACGCGCGTTTGCGGACCGTCGTTTTCTGCGCTTCGGTCTGGCCGGCGCGGATGTAGTCGGCTTCCTCCTGCGAGAGCCGCGGATGCTCGGCGGGCGTCTTGTAGAACACGAGCCACAGGGCAACCCAGATCAGCGCGACGCCGCCCGTCAGCACGAACGCGAACTGCCAGTTGAACTTGAGAATGCACCAGACGACGAGCGGCGGAGCAAGCATTGCGCCGATCGACGTCCCGGTGTTGAGCCAGCCCGTGGCGACCGAGCGTTCCTTGGCGGGGAACCACTGGCTGATGGCCTTCATGCCCGCCGGGAAGATCGCCGCTTCGCTCATGCCCAGCATGCCGCGGAACACGGCGAGCGCGGGCCAGCTGCTGGCGAGACCGTGCAGCATGTTGGCGCAGGCCCAGGCGAAGGCGAAGATCGCGAAGCCGATCTTCACGCCTACGGAGTCGAGCACGAAGCCCGCAATGGGCTGGGCGAGCGCATAACAGGCCTGAAAGGCGGTGACCACATACGAATACTGCTGCGTGGTCATGTGGAGTGTTTCGGTCAGCGTAGGAGCGGCCACCGAGAGCGAACTACGTGCAAGGTAGTTGAAGATGGTGCCGATCATAATGAGGCCGATGATCCACCACCGAACCCCCTTGATTGTCTTGCGTTGCACTGCGCGTCTCCTGCAGATGGCGGGCTAAGGCATGAAGCCGCGCCGGAACGTGAGCCCGCTTGAATGTCTCTCGGTGCGAGTCAGGGCCTTCATGTAAGACATCATTTTATTTGCCACAAAGTTGTAAAGCAAATAATCTGTTGATGGGGATTTCCCTGGTGTGGCCCCCGGGCCGACGGTTTGATGCCGAGTTTTATTGGAGTGGTTTGATTTTCATCCCAATTTCCGGAGCCATCTTCGCGGCCCCGGGCAGGGATGGCGTAATGGTGTGAGCGCGAGTCGTCATACATCTTCCCATTTCTCCAGCGCAGCGGCGGGTTGACAATTTCCGTGTTGTATTACAACAATGGCATGCATTCGCTCGACAGTTTTCGAGCCGCCCGCCTGCGCCACGCGCACCACGACAGACGATAAGGGACGAGACACGATGAATTCACCCGCCATCCCCGTGAGCGAAGCTGTGCTCGAACAACTGCGCCACGTTTCCAATGCCACGCTCACCACGCAGCTGTTCAAGCGCGGTTTGCGCAATGTCTTCTTGCAAGGCGTGAGGCCGCTCGCCGCGCCGGCGCCCGGCACGCCCAACCTGGTGGGGCCGGCATTCACGATGCGCAACATCCCGGCGCGCGAGGACCTCGACCAGCTGAGCGCGTTCCAGAACCCCGAGCATCCGCAGCGCAAGGGCGTCGAAACCGTGCCCGCGGGCGCGGTGCTCGTGCAGGACTGCCGTGGCGTGACCGACGCCGCATCGATGGGCTCGATTCTCGCCACGCGCATGAAGGTGCGCGGGGTGGCGGGCATGGTCTCCGACGGCCCGGTGCGCGACAGCGCAACCATCGCCGCGCTCGGGATTCCGGTGTACTGCGCGGGCGCCTCGGCGCCGCTCAACCTCTGCAAGCACCACACGGTCGATCTGAACGTGCCGATCGGTTGCGGCGGCGTGGCCGTATATCCGGGCGACATCATCGTCGGCGACGCCGATGGCGTGGTCGTGATTCCCCGCCACCTCGCCGAGGAAGTCGCGCGCGACGCAACGGAGCAGGAGACGCTCGAGCGCTTCATTACCGAGCGGATCGAGGCGGGCGCGGCGCTGCCGGGCACCTATCCGCCGAACGAGGCGACGCTCGCCGCATTCGCGGCATGGAAGAAGGAGCAGCATTGAGCATGCAGCAACAAGGCATGGGAGGCATGGGCCACGCGGCGATGACGTCGCCGGTGCGCCCGCTCGAGGCGCGCAATGCGCGCCGCTCTTCGGTGGGCGAATGCCCCGTGTGGCGCGCAGCAGAAGGCGCGCTCTACTGGGTCGACATTCCCGCGCAAACGCTCGTGCGCTATGCGCTCGATACGGAACGCCGCACCGAATGGGCGCTGCCGGAGCGCATCGGCTGCTTCGCTTTCGCCCATGACGGCGGCGTGCTCGCGGCGCTCGAAACAGGGCTCTTTGCGCTGACCCTCCACGAGCCCGCCGCGAACGCGCGGGCGGCCGAGGTGAGTGTGCGGCGTCTCGCGAGCGTCGATCACGAGGCGGCGCACATGCGCTTCAACGACGGCCGCTGCGATCGCCAGGGCCGTTTCTGGTCCGGCACGATGGTGCAGGACGCAGCCGGGCCGCATCCGGCGGGCAAGCTCTATCGCTATACGGAGCAGGACGGGTTGTCCGCGCCCGTGGTCGAAGGGCTGTGCACGCAAAACGGCCTCGCATGGTCGCCCGACGGCCGAACGATGTACCTCTCCGATTCGCATCCCTCGAGCCGTGTGATCTGGGCCTTCGATTACGACATCGACGACGGCGTGCCCACGAATCGCCGTGTGTTCGCCGATCTGCACGACTACACGGGGCGCCCGGACGGCGCCGCCGTCGACGCCGAAGGCTGCTACTGGATCTGCGCGAACGACGCGGGCTTGCTGCTGCGCTTCACGCCCGAAGGGCGGCTCGAGCGCAGCGTGGCCGTGCCGGTTGCGAAGCCTTCGATGTGCGCGTTCGGCGGTCCGAACCTCGACGTGCTGTACGTCGCGACGATTTGTCCGGCGCAAGTCGGCGATCAGGACGGACTCGTGTTCGCCATCGATGTAGGTGTGCGCGGCCTGCCCGAGCCCGATTTCGCGGGTTCGCTGCGCGTGGCAGCCTGATTTTTTCCGAGCGATCGAAAAAATGGTGCAGTTTCAAAATCAGGACGTCGTAGAGCTTGCGTGCGGCCCTTCGCGGCTCCTCGTTGCGCCGCAGGCCGGTGGGCGTCTGCTGTCGTGGAAGATCGACGGCGCGCCGATCATCCATTGGCCCGATGCGCCGGACTGGAGCCAGCCGGGGTTGATCCGCGGCGGCAATCCGCTGTTGTTTCCGTTCATCGCGCGACAGTGGGTGGATGGCCAGGTCGGGCGATGGCGCGACGCGCACGGTGTCGTGCGCGAGATTGCGCTGCACGGCTTCGCGCGCGACCTGCCGTTCGCGGCGCAGGTCGCGCCGCCAGGCGACGGCGTGCGCATGACGCTCACCGACACCCCCGAGACGCGCAAACGTTACCCGTTCGGCTTTCGCTTCGAAGCGGCCTACCGGCTCGCCGACGAAGCGACGCTCGACGTCGAGCTGACCACGACGAACACGGGCGACACGCCCTTGCCGTACTACGCGGGCCATCACTTCTACTTCGCGCTGCCGCACGCGCAGCGCGGCGAGGCGACGCTCACGCTGCCGCGCAACGTCCATCGCCGGCAGTTGCCCGACGGCACGACGACCGAGGCCGCGCCGGGCTCGACGCACTACCGCTTCGACGACCCGCAGATCATCGACCGCTTCCATTGCCTCGACGGCGAGCCGGATGTGCCCGTGCGTATCGAGATGCCTTCGCAGCAGCGTGCAATCGAAATCGATCTGCGCAGGCCAGGATCGGCGTCGTGGTACGCGGTGACGACCTGGACGCTCGCGCCCGATTCCGACTTCTACTGTGTCGAGCCGTGGCTGGGCTTGCCTGACGCGATTCACACCGGGCTCGGCCTGCGCTGGCTGGAACCGGGACAGACGCAGACCGCGGCGCTGCGCATTCGCGTGAGCGCATTGCGTTAGGCATGCGTTGCATCGTCTGGCGCGCGCAAAGTGGTAAAGACGCGCCCGAATGGGCTGAAACAGGCTGAAACAGGCTCCAGGCGGCGTTGGCCAGACGCATTAAGACGCAATCGGCCCGCCATATGACTTACAATTGACGACACTCCTGACAACTCAAGTGCACCGTCCGACCATGTCTGAGCAGAAGGCGCCGAATATGCCGGCGCGGATTTACAGCGACATCCTGAATCGCATCATCGAGGGCGAATACAAGGAAGGGGAGCGCCTGCCCACCGAGCACATGCTCGCCGAGCGGTTCGCGACTTCGCGCCCGACGGTGCGCGAGGCGCTCGCGCAATTGCGCGCGGACGGCATCATCGCCACGCGCCACGGCTCGGGCACGACGGTCATGCGGCGTCCCGACCCGGACGTGCGCCGCTTCGCGCCGCTCGAAACCTTGTCGGACATTCGCCGCTGCTACGAATACCGCGTGGTGGTCGAATCCGGCGCGGCGGCGCTGGCCGCGCAAAAGGCGGACGACGAGGACATCGCCGCCATCCGGCGCGAGTGGGACAATCTGCAGACCATCATCGAGACTTCGGGTATCGGCGCGAAGGACGACTTCGCGTTCCACATGGCCGTGGCGCGCGCGTCGAAGAACCAGTTCTTCATTACCGCGCTTTCGGGCATCCAGGAGCAGATGGTGTTCAGCATGAACCTCTCGCGCAACCTTTCGCTCGTGAAGTCGATCGAGCGGCAGCGTCTGGTTCAGCAGGAGCACTTCGAAGTGTTCGAAGCGATCGCGGCTCGCGACGCCGAACGCGCCGCGCACGCAATGCGCGTGCACCTCGAGCATGCGGTGAGCCGCATGTTCGGCTCCTGAGCTTTTGAGGTTCTTCGTGCGGGCGGCGCACGCGCCGCTTCGCACTGTGCTGGTCTCTTCGCTTTCCCTCGCACGAGTTCCACTCAACCGAACCTCCTGGCGAGCGCCTTCATGGATTTCAACGTCCTGCGTGGGCTGGCAATGTCGATCGCGCTGGTCGTTGCGCCGGCATCGGGGCTGGCGCGGCCCGTCCAACCCGTCGACGCGATCGCCGACGCGCGCATGGCGGTCGACAGCACGCAAGGCCACGCGCAGTTTCCTCTCTATCTGAGCGGCGACTGGAACGTGCCGCAGCCTGGCGTGCAGCGCGCGGTGATCGTCGTGCATGGCCGGCTGCGCAACGCCGATACCTACTTTCGCACCGCGCAGCGCGCGCGGGAGCGCTCGGGTGTCGATCCTGCAAGCACGCTGCTCATCGCTCCGCAGTTCCTTAGCACCGCCGATGTGCGCGCGCACCACGCGCCGGGCGATCTCCTGAGCTGGCACGGCAACGCATGGATGGCCGGCGAGAACGCTGCGAGCGGCGTGCCGGTGAGCTCGTATGCGGTGCTCGACGACATTGCGCGGCATCTCGCGGACCGGCGCCTTTTCCCCAATCTGAAAACGATCGTATTCGCCGGGCATTCGGGCGGCGCGCAGGTGTTGCAGCGCTATGCGATCGCGTCGCGCGCGGATGCATTCGCGACCGAGGGAATCGACGTGCGTTTCGTGGTGGCGAGTCCGTCGTCGTATGCGTATTTCGATGCGCAGCGGCCCGATGCGAGCGGCGCACCCGCCGCATTCGACGCCGCACGATGCGCGGGTTTCGACCGCTGGAAATATGGCATGGAGAACCGGCCGGCGTTCATCGGCGACCGTACGCCCGCCCAGCTCGAAGCGGACTATGTGAAGCGGCGTATTGCCTATCTCGTGGGCGGCGACGACGACGACCCGGCTTCCGTCTCGCTCGACAAGTCATGCGCCGCGCAGGCGCAGGGCACACAACGTGTGGCGCGCGCCGAGGGATTTTTTCGCTATCTGCAAACGCGTCATCCGGATGGCCTGAACCAGACGTTCCATATCGTGCCGGGCGTGGGCCACGACGGGGCGCGCATGCTCACTTCGGCTTGCGCATTGGCGACGATGTTCGATACGGGAAACTGCGGGCGCTAACGGTTAGCGGCGGGTTAACGGCACGCGAAGCGCGTTGCGTTGCGGCGGGGAGGGGAATGGCCGGTGGCGTGTGGGCCTCGCATTGCACGAGACCCACACACCATCTTCAGACCGACTGGCGGCAGGCGCTGCCCGCCAGTGGAAGGGGAAGCTTCTTACTTATGCAGCCTGCTTGCCAGCGCGCGACGATGCTTGCGCGACGGCCTTCGTGGCGGCCTTGCCGGCGGCTTCGAAGTTGCTTTCCGCGAACTCGACAGCCTGCTTCGCTGCCTTGTTCACCGACGAGTACGCGTTGTTGGCGGCGTTGAGCGCCGTCTTGATCGCGGCGACGGCGGCTTCCGAGCCGGCCGGTGCGTTCTTGGCGGCGTTGTCGACGAGCGATTCGATTGCGCGCTGCTGCGTTTCGTATTGCGACTGGGCGGCGGTGGCGAATTCAGCCTGCGTGGCCGAGACGATGCCATACACGCTGCGGCCGTAGGCCAGTACCTTTTCGGCGGTGGGCTGCGCGAAGCCGGCTTGCACGGCGAAGAAGCCTTGCGGGTCCTTGGCTGCGAACGCGCGCTGGGCTTGCTCCTGGCCTTCGGCGAATGCCGAGCGGGCCGTCGCGATGTTGAGTTCGGCGAGCTGGATCGCGCCTTCGAATGCCTTGCTCGTCAGGCCGAAGAGTGCTTCGAGACCAGCTTTCTGGGTTGCGGCGAACTGTTCGGGGGTCGGCAGATTCATGTCGTCTTTCCTTTGTGGGGGACGCTACGCGTCGGTTTCGTTACGAAAAAGAGAAAACTTTCGGATCGATCACCGGGTCGCGCAGAGAAGGGTTTGTGCGATGCAGCAATCGAGTTCATCTTAACCCAACCATAATTCGTGTCAAGAACTTTTTGTGCGTCGCAGCAATTATGTAAACGGCTGATTTTCTGGTGAAAATTCTCTACGGATCGAACGGTCGTGAGGGAGGCCGATTCGTATGCGATCGGCCAGAGCGCAACGTTTTGCGTCTGCGGGCAGAATGGACGCTCCCTCGGGCGGCAGCGGCGGCCCGGGTGGGTCCCCAGTCGAGCGGTGGCGGCACATGTAGCCGGAACTTGCCGAGGCAATTGTGCCGGCGAAACGCGCGCCACTCGGTGCCGCGAATCCGCAATCACAACTTGCATGGGACCAGATGCGACTGGAGTCAGGCTCAAGCGCTGACTTCAGTGGACAAGGCGCTCAGGCGCCCACTCTGGTCGTCAGCTTTGCATGGGACCGGAGTAAAGGGCTAAAGCCCTAACTCTGGTCGACAGCTTTGCATGGGACCAGAGTAAGGGCTAAAGCCCTAACTCTGGTCGACAAAAGGAGAACTGCGATGGGTGCTTCGAGCGACAAGTCTTCCGGCCAATCCACGATGAGTACGGGCGCACCGGCGTTCAGCGACCGCAACTCGCTGACCATCGGGGCCGACGGTCCGATTCTGCTGCACGACGTGCATTTCCTCGAACAGATGGCGCATTTCAACCGCGAGAAGGTGCCGGAGCGCCAGCCGCATGCGAAGGGCGCCGGCGCGTTCGGGGAATTCAAGACGACCGAAGACGTTTCGCGCTACACCAAGGCCGCCTTGTTCCAGAAGGGCGCGGCCACGGAAATGCTGGCGCGCTTTTCGACCGTCGCGGGCGAAATGGGTAGCCCCGATACCTGGCGCGACGTGCGTGGGTTTTCGCTGAAGTTCTACACGACCGAGGGCAATTACGACCTGGTCGGCAACAACACGCCGGTGTTCTTCGTGCGCGATCCGATGAAGTTTCCGCACTTCATCCGCAGCCAGAAGCGGCTGCCCGACTCGGGCCTGCGCGACAGCGAAATGCAATGGGACTTCTGGACCCACAATCCGGAATCGGCGCACCAGGTCACGTACCTGATGGGCGAGCGCGGCTTGCCGAAAACGTGGCGCAACATGAACGGCTACGGCTCGCACACCTATATGTGGGTGAACGCGAAGGGCGAGAAGTTCTGGGTCAAGTATCACTTCCACACCAACCAGGGCATGGCGTTCTTCACGAATGCCGAAGCCGAGGCGATGGCCGGCCGAGACGCCGACTTCCATCGCCGTGACCTGTTCGAGGCGATCGGGCGGGGCGAATTCCCGTCGTGGACGCTCTCGGTGCAGGTCATGCCGTATGCCGACGCGAAGACGTATCGCTTCAACCCCTTCGACCTCACGAAGACGTGGTCGCACAAGGACTATCCGCTGATCAAGGTCGGCACGATGACGCTGAACCGCAATCCGGAGAACTTCTTCGCGCAGATCGAGCAGGCCGCGTTCTCGCCAGGCAACACGGTGCCGGGCATCGGGCTTTCGCCGGACAAGATGCTGCTGGGCCGGGCGTTCGCCTATAACGATGCGCAGCGCGTGCGCATCGGCACGAACTTCCACCAGTTGCCTGTGAACCGGCCGAAGGTGCCCGTAGAGACCTATATGTTCGACGGCAACATGACCTACGAGCATAGCGGCAGCGCGTCGACCTACGCGCCGAACAGCTTCGGGCGTGCCTGGGCGGACACGACCGGCGCGGCGGAAGACGGCTGGGAAGCCGACGGCGAGATGGTGCGCAGCGCCTACACGCTGCACGCCGACGACGACGATTTCGGCCAGGCGGGCGATCTCGTGCGCAACGTCTTCGACGAGAAGCAGCGCGAGTTGCTCGTCGAGCAGGTGGTGGCGAGCCTGAACGGCGTGCGCAGCCCCGTGCGCGAGCGCGTGTTCGACTACTGGAAGCAGATCGACGGCGACGTGGGCGCGCAGATCGAGAAGAAGGCCGGCAGCGGGAAGTAGATTCAGGCATCGTGCTTGCGCGATGCGTCCGGGCGGCGTATCGCCGGGCGTGAAGCTTGCGTTGGAGGCCTGCAATCAAGGCCTGCAAGAGGCCTGCAAGGCCGGAGCGGTGCTCCGGCCTTTTTGTTTGTGCCCGGCAACTTTCGTACATCGCGCCTCTTTTCAGGCGCGTTACCGCCACATTACGATTGCATGCCCGCCGGCCGTCGCACTGCGCCTGGGGCGCTTCTGCAGCGGCTAGCGGCGGGGCGCATAATGCACGAGTCGTCGCGACTACGTTGGCGACGAAGCATTCGCCGCGCGCGCAGGAACCGGGAATAAAGTCGCTGCGCTGCGCGTTATCCCATCTGAAACGTTACGGCCCGATCCCGTGAAGACCTCTTTTCCCGCAGAATCCGCATTCGCCGATCCCACTGCCGAGGCGCAGAAGTACACGCGTGTGGCAGTGCTATTGCACTGGTTGATCGCGCTACTGATCCTCGCGAACGTCGTACTCGGCCTGACCGCCGCGTTGCTGCCCGACGGCGCGCTTTCGGACACGGCCATCCGGCTCCTGATCGACACGCACAAGTCGATCGGCATCACCGTGCTCGGGCTCGCGATCCTGCGCGTGCTCTGGCGCCTCACGCATCGGCCGCCGCCGTTGCCGGCCGAATTCCCGGGCTGGGAGCGCGCGGCGGCCCATGCGGCGCACGTCGCGCTCTACGTGCTGATATTCGCGATGCCGCTCACGGGCTGGCTGCACGACTCGGCATGGGTGGCCGCGGCCTCGCATCCGATGTATCTGTATGGTCTCGTGCCCTGGCCGCGGATTGGCTTCATCATGAATCTCGATCCGGCCACGAAGGAGCAGTTGCACAACCAGTTCGGCGCGCTGCATACGGCATGCAGCTATGCCCTTTACGGCGTGCTCGCGTTGCATGTTGCGGGCGCACTCAAGCATCAATGGATCGACCGTCATTCGGTGATTCGCCGGATGATGCCGTGAGCAATCGCAAGGGTACGACTTGAAAACCACGCTTGAAGAGGCGCTCGCGCGCACCTCGCCGCGCCTCGCTCCACCGCCCACGCCATTCGCGAGCATCGTGATTCATCTGAGCGTCATGGTGCTCTGGTTCGTGCTGTTCGCGCGCGCATTCTTCCTGCAGGGCGTGGTTGCGTGGTCCACTGGCATTGCCTATGTCGTCTACGACACGGTGTTGCTGATGTTCGTCGCGTGGAAGGCGCGCGTGCTGCTCGCGCCGCCCGCGGCTTCGAGCGGCGCCGCAAGCGAGGCGACGCTGCCCACGCTCGGCGTGATCGTCGCCGCGCACAACGAAGCCGCGGTGCTGCCCATTACGCTCGACGCGCTGTTCGCGCAAACCCGCGTGCCGCAGCAGATCGTGATCGCCGACGACGGCTCGACCGACGGCACGGCCGCGCTGCTGGCCGAGCGCTACGGCCTCCACGATCCAGGCGAAGGGCAGTTGAGCGCGCCTTCGCCCCAGTATCCGAATCTGCGATGGCTGAAGCTCGCGCACGGCGGCAAGGCGCGCGCGCTCAACGCCGCGTTGCTTGCCATCGCAACCGAAACGGTCATGACCGTCGACGCCGACACGTTGCTCGAGCCCGACGCCTGCGCCGCGATGGCGAGTGCGTTTGGCCGCGAGCCCGAACTCGTGGCGGCAGCGGGCCTGCTCACGCCGCTTTGCGACCACACGCTGAGCGGCCGCTTCTTCCAGTGGTTCCAGACATACGAGTACATCCGCAATTTCATTTCGCGCTTCGCATGGATGCGCGCCGACAGCCTGTTGCTGGTCTCCGGCGCATTCGCGGGTTTTCGCCGCGATGCGGTGATGGCAGTGGGCGGCTTCGATCCGCATTGCCTCGTCGAAGATTACGAGCTGATACACCGTCTGCGCCGTTACTCGGCGCGCGAGGGACTGGGCTGGGACGTGCGCGTGCTCGGCTCGGCGCGCGCGAGCACCGACGCCCCCGGCACGCTCGCGAGTTTCCTGCGCCAGCGCCGCCGCTGGTTCGCTGGCTTCCTGCAGACGCAGTACTGGTATCGCGACATGACGGGTAATCGTCTGTACGGCAAGCTCGGGCTCATGATGCTGCCTGTCAAGGCGTTCGACACCGTGCAGCCCATCTATGGGTTGACGGCGTTCGCGTTGCTGCTCGGCTTCCTGTTCGATGGCCGTTTCACGATCGTGCTGCCGGTGCTAGGCGTGATCGTTGGCAAGATTGCGATCGACCTTGCATTTCATTTGTACTCCGTACATCTGTATCGCCGCTGGAGCGGCGACCGGACGCACTCGAGCTTCGGCATGGCGCTGCTCGCCGCCATCTTCGAGCCGTTCTCGTTCCAGTTGATGCGCCACAGCGGTGCCGCGCTCGGCTGGCTGCATTTCCTGCTCGGGCGGCGCAAATGGGGCGTGCAGCGGCGCGCGGGCCTCGCTGCCGCGCGTAATCGCGAAAGCGCGGCCTCTCAATGATCTGAACTGAGCGGCATCCGGCTTGCTCCCGCCATAGTGGGGTCGCGTAATTCGCGCGACGCCAGCTTTGACCGATCCGGGAGATTCATATGCATCGGCTCACTCTTATTGTTTTCCTGTTGCCCCTCGCTCTGGCGGGTTGCCTGTCGTTCAGCAGCAGCGACCCGAATCCGCCGCCGCGTCAGACCGTCGTCGTGCCGCAGTCGAGCACCGTGCAACCGGGTACGGTCTGTATCGCGCCTTGCTGATCTATTCACCGGGCATTCCTGAGGCTGCGTTGAATGACGTGCGGTTCGGCGGTTGTGACTCGACCGCTCGCCGGACTTCACGCATCAGGCTTGTGGCGAACATCGTGTCCGACAGGCCGGCCAGTCCCGCCGAGCGCGATGCCCGCGCGGTCCACGTATTGCAGGTGTGGAGCGCGTCGTAGGTGCCGGACGCCGCGAAAAACAGGCTGCCCTCATAGGGGCCATTGGCCAGGCGCCGGGGCGAGCCTGTCGCGTCTGTTTGCAACGAAGCGCGAAGGTAGCGCTGCACGCCCGCCAGTCCCGCGTCGTCAACGGGGACCTCCACGACGTTCTGCGCGCCGAATGCGGCCTCGGGCGCGGCACGCAGGACGGTCATCAGGATGGCGGCCTCGCTCGGCATGAGCGCGCCTATCATCGTCAAAGGATCGTGGCGGCGCTCCACCACGTACTGCCTCTCCCCGAAACCGAAGCACAGCACGCGCGCGCCGTCGAACCCGCGTGCGAGCGAGGCGACCCAGGCATCGACGTCGTCCATGCGCAGGCAGATGTCGGTGTGCCAGTCGCGCTGCACCACGGCGACGAAGGTGCGCGTCGGTCCTTCGGTCGCCGGGTCCGTGGCCGCTGGCATGGGCCCGTATTGACTCGCACAGCCGGCGAGCGCGAACACCACCGCGAGACTCGCTCGCCATGCCGTGATTCGCGCAAGGCGCCTGCGTGCAACGCCAGGTCCGTTCATTGGAGATGTTCCTTGCCGATTTCGAAACATGCGCATACGCCGTGCCGCTCGCGCGGTGCACCACCTTGAAGCGCGCAGGTGGCGTAGCATGAATGCGCGCCGTTTCGATACTGCCGATCATGCGCGACTTGCACCAATTGGGCGCATGCATCCTGCCGGCGAGATGGCATGTCAATTGCTTTTTAAGCGCGTACCGCAGCGCGCAAGGCATGCTGTCCCAATGATGTGACGAAACGCGGCGCGCCGCCGCATGCTGTTGCATTTACACGCGCGAGAACGAAACGATGCAAGTTCATGACGAGATGCGCGACGAGGGCGCAGTGCGCCCGCATTACGACCGCTTCCAGCACTGGCTGGACAGGCAGACGGGTGAGACGATGGCGCGCAAGCGCGCCGAGGCGGACTTGCTGTTCAGGCGGGTCGGCATCACGTTCGCCGTGAACGGGGACCTCTCGGGCACCGAGCGGCTGATTCCCTTCGATCTCATTCCACGCATCATTCCCGCCGACGAGTGGGCCTTGCTCGAGCGCGGTCTGCGCCAGCGCGTGCAGGCGCTCAACCGGTTCCTTCACGACGTCTATCACGAGCGCGAGATCGTGCGCGCCGGCGTGATTCCGCCCGAGCAGGTCTACACGAACGCGCAATACCGGCCGGAGATGCAGGGCATCGACTTGCCGCTGGGCATCTATGCGCATATCGCGGGCATCGACATCGTGCGTGACGGGCGCGACGGCGCCTTCTATGTGCTCGAAGACAATCTGCGCGTGCCCTCCGGCGTGTCGTACATGCTGGAGAACCGCAAGATGATGATGCGGCTCTTTCCCGAGCTGTTCGTGCAGCACAAGGTGGCGCCGGTCGCACACTATCCCGATCTGCTGCGCGATACGTTGCGCTCGGTGGCGCCCGACGGCGCGGACGATCCGGTCGTGGTGCTGCTCACGCCCGGCATGTACAACTCGGCGTATTTCGAGCATACGTTCCTTGCGCAGCAGATGGGTGTCGAGCTCGTCGAGGGCAAGGATCTGTTCGTAGAGGACAACTATGTATTCATGCGGACGACGCAAGGACCGCGGCGCGTCGACGTGATCTACCGGCGCGTGGACGACGACTTTCTCGATCCGCTCGCGTTTCGCGCCGATTCGGCGCTCGGCGTGCCGGGGTTGCTCACGGCGTACCGCGCGGGCCGCGTCGTGCTCGCAAACGCGATGGGTACGGGCGTAGCCGACGACAAGTCGATCTATCCGTATGTGCCGGACATGATCGAGTTCTATCTGGGCGAAAAGCCGATCCTGAAGAACGTGCCGACATGGCAATGCCGCCGTCCCGACGATCTCGCGTGGACGCTCGAACACCTGCCGGACCTCGTCGTGAAGGAGGTGCATGGGGCGGGTGGCTACGGCATGCTGGTCGGGCCGGCTTCCACGCGCGAGGAAATCGAGGCGTTTCGCGCGCGGCTCGTCGCGCGGCCCGGCAACTACATCGCACAGCCCACGCTCTCGCTTTCGGCCTGCCCGACCTTCGTCGAGGCGGGCATCGCGCCGCGCCATATCGATCTGAGGCCCTTCGTGCTCTCCGGCAAAACGATTCAAATGGTGGCGGGCGGACTGACGCGCGTCGCGTTGAAGGAGGGCTCGCTCGTCGTCAACTCGTCGCAGGGCGGCGGGACCAAGGACACGTGGGTGCTCGAATGATTTCACTGCCCATGTCGTACGCTCAAGGAGGAGAGGTTAGATCATGCTGAGCCGCACCGCCGATCATCTGTTCTGGATGGCCCGTTACATGGAGCGCGCGGAAAATACCGCACGCATGCTCGATATCAACCTGAAGGCGCTGCTGCTGCCCGGTAGTGCGGACGCGGAACCGCGCACGCACCGCGCGATGCTGCGCATTTCCGAACTCGAACCGGCCTTTGATGCACGCCACGAGGAAACGACGAGCAGCAACGTGCTGAAATTTCTCGTTGCAGACCCAACGAATCCGTCGAGCATCTATTCATGCCTGCAGGCAACGCGCGAGAACGCGCGCGCGGTGCGCGGCACGCTCACGACGGAGTGGTGGGAGACGATCAACGACACATGGCTGCAATTCGTCGAGCATTTGCGCAGCGGCGAGCTGGAGTCGCATCCGGAGGCGCTGTTCGAATGGGTGAAGTTCCGCTCGCATCTGTCGCGCGGCGTGCGTCTCGGCACGGCGTTGCAGGACGACGCGCTGTTCTTCACACAGCTCGGCACGTTCCTCGAACGCGCGGACAACACCGCGCGCATTCTCGACGTGCGCTTCGTCGAAGTGGACAACGCCGATTCCCGTTCGGCCGCGCGGCAACTCGAAGACTTCTATTACTGGACCTCGATTCTGAGCTCGGTTTCGGCGCTGGAAATCTACCGCAAGGTTTACCGCGACGTGGTGACGCCCGCGCGCGTGGTGGAACTGCTGATCCTGAATCAGCAGATGCCGCGCTCATTGCTGGCATCGCTGGATGGCGTGTGCGCCAATCTCGCGATGCTGCGCACCGAAACCTCGCGTGAAGTCGAGCGCACCGCGGGCAAGCTGCGTGCCGAACTGCTCTACGCCGACCTCAGGCAGATCTTTTCGATTGGCGTGCATACGTTTCTCACGCAGTTTCTCGCGCGTGTGTACGAACTGGGCAATCAGGTCGCGCGTACATATCTGATGTTGCCGGTCGGTTAGCGTCGTCCGTTGGCGGCTTTTGAATATCGCTTTCGTCTGGTTGGAGGAAACACGTCATGCAGCTCGCGATCCGGCACGACACGGTCTATCGCTACGAAGCGCCCGTGCACTATTCGATCCAGCAGTTGCGGCTTTCGCCGCTCACCACGCCCACGCAGATCGTCACGCAATGGCATGTCGATGCGCCTGGCAAGCTCGACGCGGGCCGCGATGCCTATGGCAACGCGCTGATGACGCTGGTGCTCACGCGTCCGCACACGGAAATCCGTCTGCGCGTGCGCGGCGAAGTGGAAACCGTGCCGCTGCCAGACGGTCGCCTGTCCGAAGGCGAGGGCCCGGTGCCGATGCACCACTTCACGTCGCCCACGCCCCTTACCGAGGCCGACGAGGCGCTCATGGAGTTCGCGCACAGCCTCGCGCCGCTCGACAACGCGGCGGCCATACTCGATGCGGCTGCGCGCGTCACGGAGCGCGTGCGCTACGAATCCGGCGTCACGGACGTGACACATTCCGCGGCAGATGCGCTGGCGCTCGGCCGCGGCGTGTGCCAGGATCATGCGCATGTGATGCTCGCGCTGTGCCGCGCGCGCGGCGTACCGGCGCGCTACGTGAGCGGCTACGTCGACCCGGGCGACGTGCCGGAAATGGCGAGCCACGCGTGGGTCGATGTCTGGCTCGACAATGGCTGGGTGACCGTCGACGTCACGCACGCCTGTTTCGCGAGCGAAAAATATTGCCGCATTGCGGTAGGACGCGACTACGACGCTGCCGCGCCGGTGCGAGGCAGCCGTGTCGGCGGGGCGGGTGAGACGCTCGATGTCAGCGTGCAGGTGAGCGCGCAGCAGTCGCAGCAATAGCGTGCGGGCCAGAACGAAAGCCGCGCGCGAGGTCGAAGTGACAGATGCAGCAGATGCAGTAAATACAGAAGAAGCGAAACGCGGCGCGGGATCGGCGTGCCGAACGTGTAGCAAGGAGGCGCATGACGTACTGTGTGGCAATGGCGGTGGAGCAGGGGCTCGTGTTCCTTTCGGATACGCGCACGAACGCGGGTGTCGATCACGTCAGCACGTCGCGCAAGATGGCCGTGTTCGAGGAGCCCGGCGAGCGCGTGCTCGTGCTGCTCGTGGCGGGCAATCTGGCGATCACGCAGGCTTCGCTGCAGGTCCTGACCGAGCCGCAGGACTCGGCGCGCACCACGCTCTGGAATGCGCCAACCATGGTCGAAGCCGCGCGCGTGGTGGGCGAAGCGGTGCGTGAGGTGCATCGGCGCGACGCGGATGCGCTCAAGAGCTTCAACGTCGATTTCAACTGCAGCTTCATTCTTGGCGGCCAGATCGGCAACCAGCACATGCGGCTGTTCCAGATTTATGCGGCCGGCAACTTCATCGAGACATCGAGCGTCAATCCGTATTTCCAGATCGGCGAATCGAAGTATGGCAAGCCGATCATCGATCGCGTGCTGACGCCGCGCACGCCGCTCGACGAAGCCGCGAAATGCGCGCTGATTTCCATGGATTCGACGCTGCGCTCGAACCTTTCGGTGGGCTTGCCGCTCGACCTGCTCGTGTACGAGCGCGACACGCTGCGCATCACGCGCTACGCGTCGATCGACCAGTCGAATGCGTATTTCCAGATGATCCATTCGACCTGGGGCGCGCGGCTGCGCCAGGTGTTCGGCGAGATTCCCGATCCGCTCTGGACCGAAGAAGGCAACGTGCCGCGGCATGAGCGCGCGACCTTGCCTGGCGCGCTGCGCGCGGCGCATGACGGTCACGTGAACGAGCCGCGCCCCGCGCAAACGCTGGCGCAAGCCCAGCCCAACGCCGCGGCGAGTGTGCCGCGCATGCCGCGCGACGGCTGAAGAGATTTGCCTGAAGCGTCGCGCACGATTTTCCTGCGTGGCTCGCCGGCGAAGGAACCGGTATTCTCCTGCCTTGTAATTCGTGGCTCGCCGCGCGCGGCATTGCGCGCTCCCCCGACATGGAGGCAGGTACATGAAGCAGGACGACGACCCGAAAGCCGGGCACCCCGAAGACAACGCCATTCCCACGGGTCCGGACGACCCCGCGCGCCGCCGCGTCCTTGGCGGCCTGGCTGCTGTTGGCGTGGGCCTTGCGCTCGGCGGCTGCCAGACGCCCGCGCAGAATGCATCGAACGCGCCGCGCAGTGCTGCCGACGCGCGCATCGACGCCGCGCTGCGCGACCAGGTGCGCCAGATCGTCGTGATCTATGCGGAGAATCGCAGCTTCGTCAATCTGTACGGCAACTATCCCGGCGTCCAGATGCCGCTCGCCAGCGTGAGCGCGCAGCGCTATGTGCAACTCGATCGCGACGGCAAGACGCCGCTGCCGCAACTGCCGAAGATCTGGGGCGGCCTCGTGCCCCAGGCGCAGGAACTGGACGGCAAACGCTACATGATTGCCGAGCACGCGATCACGGGCCTCTCGAACCAGCCGTTTCGTATCGTCGATGCGCACGGCGAGCCGTTGCCGAACGCGATCATCACGCGCGATCTCGTGCATCGTTTCTACCAGAACCAAATGCAGATCAACGCGGGCCGCAACGACCAGTTCGCCGCGTGGGGCGATTCGGGCGGCCTCGTGATGGGCTACTACGAGAACTCGGCGCAGACGCTGCGGCTCTGGAACCTCGCCCAGCAGTACACGCTGTGCGACAACTTCTTCATGGCCGCGTTTGGCGGTTCGTGGCTGAACCACATCTTCCTGATCTCCGCGCAGGCGCCGCAATACGCGGACATCCAGACGAGCCCCGCGAAGCATCTTGCTTCGGTGGTGGAGGGCGACGATCCCACGGGCACACGGCTGAAGGTCGCGGAGAACTCGCCGAAGTCGGCGCTCGACGGACCGCCGAAGTTCGTCAACGACGGGCTCTTCACGCCGGACGGCTACGCGGTCAACACGATGGCGCCGCCATACCAGCCGAGCAACGTGCGGCCGCCCGAGGACGGCAACCCGGCGCTCGCCGATCCGTCCAACCCGCGCGTGCTGCGCCCGCAGACCTACGCGACGATCGGCGACCGTCTTTCGGCGAAGGGCGTCGACTGGGCCTGGTATAGCGGCGCGTGGCAGTTCGCGCTCGACCATCGCGACACGGGCGCGGTCCCCGACTTCCAGTATCACCATCAGCCGTTCAACTACTTTGCGAACTTCGCGCCGGGCACGGCCGCGCGGGCGCAGCATCTGCGCGATGCGGGCGTGGGCGACGACCCGTCGACGAACCGGCTGCTCGCGGACATCGACGCGGGACGGCTTCCCGCAGTGACGTTCTACAAGCCGCAGGGCAATCTGAACATGCATGCCGGCTATGCGGACGTGGAGTCGGGCGACCGCCACATCGCCACCGTGATCGAGCACATCCAGCGCGGCCCGCAATGGGCGAACACGATGATCGTGGTGACGCACGACGAGAACGGCGGCTGGTGGGACCCCGTCGCGCCGCCGGTGGGTGACCGCTGGGGCCCGGGCTCGCGCATTCCCACGCTCGTGATCGCGCCGTTCGCGAAGAAGGGCTACGTCGACCACACGTTCTACGACACCGTTTCGATCCTGCGCTTCATCAGCCGCGTGCACGGCCTCGCGCCGCTCGATGGGGTGAGCGCGCGCGATCAGGCGTTTGCATCGCGCGGGCAGACGCCGCCGGGCGATCTCACAGGGGCACTGGATCTGGCGTGAACGTTTGCGTGTATGCGTTGGTGTGGGGACTGCGGCGGCCGTTGGGAAACATTTGCGCCGCCGCCTGGTTGCCTATCGGTTGCCCATCGGAAGCGCAAATTGATGCAACCGCGACACAAACGACGAAGTGTCCGTGCGATCAAGGAGTTGGCGCAATCCCCAGGTGGTTATCAACAGGTTTGTCCAGAAAAACTGTGGACAACTTGGCTGCGCGAAAAACGTGCATCTTGCGTGTCGTTTGCGTACTTCGCTTTTCCAATCAGAGACTTGGTGTGGCTGTCCAGAAGTTGCTAACAGGGCTACCCACGGAATCTGTGGAAAAGCCCCCGCGCTTTTTTCCACGGAGCGTGGTCACTGCAACAATCGGCAACTTTGTGCACAAACCGAGTCGTATCAAGCACTTGAGGCAGCCGTCCCACGGTTACGCACAAGGCTGTCCACGAAAGCTGTGGATAGCGCAAGCTCCCAGGGTTCCACAGTTATTGTTGTGGAACATCTGGATTGGGTAGGGTTGAAAGGGCCGGCAGTTTCCATTACGCCGGTCTGTCAACGCTGCTCGGTGATCGCTTACCGTCCTTCCCGTGTTACGAGCGGTCCGATTCGTGAACCGGAGCGGACCTCGACCAACATCAATCGGCTATTCATTGCGGCTCCGCCAACGACGAAACGCCTGACGAAAATCTCGCTGCTGCCCGGGTGGTCGGAAAGTTATCTCACATGCTTGAAGGGCATTTTTCGCGTCTCGGATGAGATCGAGAGCGGGCAACCAGCGACGGCCGCAGCCGCGCCATGAACCAGGTCTGGGAAATGATGGCGCTGGCCGCAATCCGCTATTCCGAATTTCTGTTAGCCAGGTGCTGGTTGACATCAGTCAGGCCGTTGTTCGCTTTCTGACCTATCGCAACGTTCCCCCTCGCTATGAGCAACATAGTGACCTGCCGCGCCACATAATCGTTCGCTTACCGATGCGGGAAAGCAATCTATTCACTCTGCATAACTAACAGTTTTTGACAGGGCATCCATGGACCCGGAACTTCCCGGTCGGTACGCGGAGGAACTTCGATACCACATCGAATCCTACAAGCTGCGCTTCGCGCAACCGCATCCCAAGATCGCCGCAAGACTCCGCAGCCAGGCCGGCGAGGTCGGGGACCCCTACGTGGAGCGCCTGCCTGTACGGCGCGAAGCTTCCTGGCAGGCCAACGATGCGTGTGCGGCACGAGGGCCTGGAGCCTCATGAGAGCCTGCTACGTTCCACATGGCCCAAGTTCCACGGGCACAGGCTGGTTCATGAATTCTTCATGCTGCCGACCCGCTACGGCTTCTTCACGGTGACGAGGCTGGCAGCGGGCCTGAAGCGCATCGACGGCCCCGAGGTGGAAATCGTGCTGTTGCTCTCGCGCGAGGTCGCGATGCTGGACCAGCAGATCGACGCGTCGGATTTTGCCCTGTACTGTGCCCCGGCCGTGAATCTTTTCGCCGCCACGACAGAACGGTCAGTCATCGATACGCAGAGGCGTCGTGCTGGATACCGCTCATGCAGGTGTGGCAGGGGCACCGGTACGGGGGCATGTGGATTCCGCGCGTGGGCGATCACGTCTATATCGGATTTGTGAACCTGGACCCGGACCGGCCGTTCATTTTAGGCAGCCATGTCACGGACAACAACGAGGTGCCGTGGGACCTGTACGCGAACCACGCGCTCTCGCGCTGGCGCAGCCAGGACCTGGACGGGTGGGGCAAGGGATCGAACACGGTGGTGACCGACGACACCCCCCGGCCAGCTCCAGGTGCAGGTGACGAGCGACCATGCCAACTCGAGATTTGATGCGGGCTACAACGTGCGCATCGATGGCGACAACCTTTCGAGTCGGCCAGAAACCGAGCCTCATCTTTGCGCCGAGCGAGATAGCGGAGGCGAAGATCGAGGACAACAAGCTGCACATCCGGCTAAACAGCCTGGGCATGCTCGGACCCAACGGGCCGCTGCCGATCCACGCGACGGAAATCGCGCACGAGCGTGAAGAACTTCGCGGGGACGCAACGCTGTCGAACTTCCTCGATATCTTCCATCACCGGGCGCTGACGATCTTCTTTCGCTCCTGGGGCAATGCGCAGGCGGTGGTCAGTCTCGACCGGCCAGAGCACGACCGCTTCTCGTTTTATACCGGCTGCTTCACGGGGATGTCTCCACGGCAGGACCGCACCGTGTCACTACCCACGCACGCGCGCCTTGCTGCGACGCCGCTGCTGCTTTCCGAGTCGCGCAATTCCGACGGGTTGTGCAGGTGGGTCGCCCATCATTTCGGCGTGCCCGTGGAGATGGAGGAATGGACGCTGCATTGGACCGTGCTGCCACAGGAGCTTCAGTGCCGCCATGACAAAACGACCAATGAGGTCAGTTCATCGAAGGAAGAGTGCCATATGGCTATGGGGTGAAATCACGGACCGCAGGTTTTTCGAGCGGGAGACGCTAGCGGTCGAAACATGGAAGTACATTGAACGCCGTATCCGGCGGTTTATCCGCCGGCGTAACTGCAAACCTGCTACGTTCGTGCTGCATCCCGCGCAATTGGCGGAACTCGTATTGCCATGTGTGTGCGTAGCCTGCTGCAGGTCAGTCGTCGACCTTTTCGTTCAACAAGTGATTTGTAGAAATGCCTGGCAGGTCGCCGTTAGCCTGTAATTGATACAGGGCTAATTTTTAGTATGTAGACCTTTCCCCGCAGAGGGAAACGGATATTTTCCCCACAGAAAGCCCGGAGTGCCATGTGGCGTGGGCTTCAGCGTCGCAGCCGCGAAGTTATCCACGGGACTTGTCGACGAAATCTGTGCAAAAGCCCCCGCGCTTTTTTCCACTGAGCGCGGTCACTGCAACAATCGGCAACTTTGCGCACAAACCGAGTCGCATCAAGCACTTGAGGCAGTCGTCCCACGGTTACGCACAAGGCTGTCCACGAAAGCTGTGGATAGCGAATCCAGATGTTGATCGTGGCGGCCGCAACCTTGCACAGTGTGGGAGTTTGACCGGATAATCGCCGTCGGTATGGCCGTTGCGTGATCGTGCACGCGCGGCCAACTCCCTTCTCGCCAGCCCCGTCGCGCCGTGCTCAAGAACTCGCGCTTTCTCAGTCTGCTGCGTATTCCCGGTTTTCTGCCGCTCGCGGGCGCGACCCTGATGCTCGGCGTGGCGATGTCCTTCACCGCGCCTTATCTCTCGCTCTTTGGCGTCGAGCGCGCCGGCATGACGCCGTTCCGGCTGGGCATATTCATGACCGCCATTGCCACGAGCGGCGTGATCGCGAGCACGGCGGCGGGACGCTGGAGCGACGCCACCGGCAAGCATCGGCTGCTGCTGCTGGTGTCGCTATGCGCGGCTACGCTCGGGTATCTCTGTCTATGCGTCGTGCGCGATTACCGGCTTTTGCTTCTCGTCGGCGTTGCGTTCATCGGCGCGGGCGGTTGCGCGCTCTCGCTCGTGTTCTCGTTCAGCCGCGCGGCGCTGCCCGCGAGCGACGACGCCGAGCGCACCTTCGCCAGCGCAACGTTGCGCACGATCCTTTCCGCCGCGTGGGTGTTCGGCCCGGCGGTCGGCGCGCTCGTGCTCGCGGCGACCAGTTTCTATGGGTTGTTCCTGTTCGCAGCGGCGAGCTTTGCCGCTTGCGGAACGATCGTCTGGCGCATGCGCGAGCCGCGGCTCGACGAGCATGCCACGCAGCACCTCATGGCGCGCCCCACCTCGGGCGAGGTCGCGCAGGAACTGGCGGAGGAGCGTGCGGCCCAATACGAAGGCCAGCCGCTTACGCAGGCCGAGGTGCAGCCTGGCGCACCGCGCGATCCGGCAACGCTGGCAACGAACGTGTCGAAAGCAAAGGCCTCTCGCCCGCTCGCGAGCGCACCGGAGGGTTCGCAGAAAGACATCATCCGCGCGATCGTTGCGCTGACACTCATCGGCCTCGCTGCGAACGCGACGATGATCGTGTTGCCGCTCTATATCGTGCATGGTCTGAACGGCACGCGCATCGACGTGTCGATCATGCTCGGGCTCGGCGCGTTCATGGAGATTCCGATGATGCTCGCGCTCGGCTCGCGTGCCTCGATGCTCGACAAGCAGTGGTGGCTGGCCGCGTGCGCCGTGGTGCATGCCGTCTACTTCGTTTCGATGTCACTCGCGCCCGGCGTGCATGCACTGATTCCGATGCAGATCCTCAACGCCTTCGTGGTTGCCGTCACGTCGTGTCTTGGCATGACCTTCGTGCAGGATCTGATGCCTTCGTCGCCGGGGCGGGCAACGGCGCTCTTCTTCAACGCGGCGCGGCTCGGCTCGATTCTTTCCGGTGTGCTCTCGGGCATGCTCGTGCAGGCGTTCGGTTATCGCGGCACATTTCTCTTCTGCGGCGTGCTCGCGTTGTGTGCGCTCGTGTTGTTCGCCGTGCCCGGCGAGCAGTACCCGAAGATGGCGCGCGCGGTGCGCCGCTTTCTACGCGAGCGCACGAGGGCGCGAAAGTAGCGCCTCATTCCTCCATCTCGGCGCTGACGCATGCCTTTCTGCACGCGCACGCCAGCATGCATTCGAGTGCAGGCAAATCAGTGCATGTAGGTAACGCGCCGCGAACGGTCGCTCACCTGCAGGCCCACGTCGAGCAATGCGATCGCGAACCAGCGCGCGGACTTGAGCATGCCGCTCACGCTCGGCATCGGCAGCCAGTCGTTGAGCAGTTGCACCGCGGCTTCGCTGCGCGTGGACTGCAGGAGAGCGATGACCTGCAATAGCGAGCCCTCGTCTTTCGCGAGCTCCGAAGCGCAGCGGCAGCGCGTGTCGAGCGGACGGCACGAGGCGCGGCGCAGTGTGCCCATCAGCTGGTCGAAGTGGCCGATGCCGTCTGCGCCGAGTCCGGCGTCGGTCAGCACGCTGCGCCAGCTTTCCGCTTTCCCGTAGGCGTCGCAATGTGGGCGCAGCCAGGTGCGCACGGCGTGCAGGACAGTCTGTTCGGCGCTGTCGGGGTGCTGGACGAAAGTGTCGTCGATCAGCGTGTCATTTCTCGCAAAAAGGGCGGTGTAGCTCATGAAGCCTCCGGTCGGCCGGAATTAGTGCCTCAGCTGTCGACCAGAGTTGGCGCTTTAGCTGTCGGCTGGAGCTACTTACTCCGGGCCCAAGCAAAGCGCCTGCTCTGGTCCGATGCAAAGCTCGGACTTCGGGCCATGCAAAGCCGGCTAACGAGGGATCGTGCCGGGGCATCCGGCTTGGAGTGCATTCTGGGGCAAAGCAGGCATAAATGCAAATGATTCGCATTTATTGATGTTGGACAATGGCATGAACCGCGACCTCACACCGCCCAGAAAGGACTCTTCCAGGCTGCGCGCTTAATTGCGGGGGCACAAGACGCTAAAGTCCGGGCATGCGTGTTTCAGTCCCTGGCGCATAGTGAGAGTTGGCCCCGGCCCTGTAACGGCCGGGGCATTTTTTTGCGCTGCGCAAGGGCGCCGCACTCGCCCCTGGCACGTATCCTGGCGGGCGGCCGGGGCCATACCCCGATGCATAAGTAATTGATTAGACAGAAACATGTAAGGTATTATTCGGGCCGCGCAGCGCGACCACTTGCCGCGGCTGGACGTGTCCTGAAGGTCGCCAACGTGGTTTTCTGGATCAAAAACAGGCTCAAAAGGCGCATTTGTTGTTTTTCCTCTTAGTACGAAACTGAATAAAAACAATGACTTGTATCAACGAATGATCCGGCCCGTGTTGTTGCGCTGCAAAACTTCCACTTTCCGTTTACCCTCGTTAACCCTTGAACGTGTGTTGCATTTCGCCTCGTAGCTGACAAATACATTACAGCCAGCCTGGTCCGATTTTCACCCCGCGTTAATCTTTCAAGTTGCTTGCGCACCCGGGTGTGCGCTGACGAAGCTATTTGCTCCGCATTTTTGAGGTCCTGTTGAAATGCAATCCGTTCCATTTCTGAGTCTGGCGATCTGGATTCCCATCCTGTTCGGCGTGGCAGTGCTGCGCCTCGGGTCGGATCGTCATCCGCAGCGCGCGCGCTGGCTGGCGCTCTTTGGCGCGATTGTCAGCCTGCTGCTGACCCTCCCGCTCATCTCCGGCTTCGACAATCATACGGCCGGCATGCAGTTCGTCGAGTTCCGCGACTGGCTGCCCGAGTTCGGCGTGGCGTGGCGACTCGGAATCGACGGCATTTCGCTGTGGCTGGTCGTGCTGACCGCGTTCACGACGCTCGTGATCGTGATCGCTTCGTGGGAATCGATCACGGTGCGCGTCGCCCAGTACTTCGGCGCGTTCCTGATTCTCTCGGGGCTGATGGTCGGCACCTTCGCGGCCACCGACGGCATGCTCTTCTTCGTGTTCTTCGAAGCCACGCTGATCCCGCTGTACCTGCTGATCGGCACGTGGGGCAATGCGCGCCGCACCTACGCCGCGGTGAAGTTCTTCTTCTTCTCGTTCGGCGGCTCGCTGCTGATGCTGGTGTCGATGCTGTACCTCTACAGCCAGTCGCACACCTTCGACATGGCCGTGTGGCATAGCCTCACGCTCGGCTTCATTCCGCAGATTCTCGTGTTCATCGGCTTCTTCGCGGCCTTCGCGGTGAAGGTGCCGATGTGGCCGTTCCACACGTGGCTGCCCGACGTCCACCTCGAAGCGCCCACCGGCGCGACCGTGATGCTGGCCATGCTCAAGCTGGGCGGCTACGGCTTCCTGCGCTTCACGCTGCCCATCACGCCCGACGCCGCGCACTTCTTCGCACCGGCGATCATCACGCTCTCGCTCGTGGCCGTGGTCTACTCGAGCCTGCTCGCGCTCGCGCAGACCGACATGACCAAGCTGCTCGCGTACTCGACGGTCGCCCACATGGGTCTCGTCACGCTGGGCCTGTTCCTCTTCAACCAGATCGGCACCGAAGGCGCGATCGTGCAGATGATCTCGTACGGCTTCGTCTCGGGCGCGATGCTGCTCTCGATCGGCGTGCTGTTCGATCGCACGAAGACGCGCACGATCTCGGCCTATGGCGGCGTCGTCAACGTGATGCCGCGCTACGCGGCCTTCATGATGCTGTTCTGCATGGCCAACCTCGGCCTGCCGGGCACCTCGGGCTTCGTGGGCGAGTTCATGGTCAT
>NZ_DATJWR010000236.1:0-6339 GCF_035501035.1 Paraburkholderia sp. | reverse complement strand
GCCGCTCGCGTTCGTGTGGGCCGAGGCCGTCTCGCTGGCGCCGGCCGCCTGGGGCAGCGGCGCGCACGCGCATACCAGTGCGGCGAGGCATGCAGCGAGCATCGGGGCTGGCCGGATCGGCCGGGGGCGTGAACGCTTCATGCTGTGCGTTTGTTCCGGGGGCAAGGTGGGAGGTGACCCGATTCTAGCAGCGCCCCCATCACGGAGATGCGGCGCCCGGCAAGGCGAACGGGCGCCGAAGCGCCCGCTGCCGGTGCAGAAATGAAGCCTCGCGGTCCGGCTTGCCGGGGCTGGATCCGCAGCGGCGCGTCAGACCGCCTCGGTGCGAACGGCCACGGTCTCGATCGCTTCGCGGCGCCCCGCCAATGCCGGATACACGATGCCGGCGATCACCGCGCCGACGATCGGGGCGACCCAGAAGAGCCAGAGCTGCGAGATCGCCTCGCCGCCCACGAAGAGCGCCGGGCCGGTCGAGCGCGCCGGGTTCACCGAGGTGTTGGTGACCGGAATCGAGATCAGGTGGATCAGCGTGAGGCACAGGCCGATGGCGATCGGCGCAAAGCCGGCAGGTGCGCGCTTGTCGGTCGCGCCGAGGATCACGAACAGGAAGATCGCGGTCATGACGACCTCGCACACGAAGGCGGCGCTCATCGAGTAGTGGCCCGGCGAGTGCTCGCCATAGCCGTTGGTCGCGAAGCCGCTCGCGACGACGTCGAAGCCGGGCTGGCCCGTGGCGATCAGCGAGAGCACGTATGCGCCGAGCACCGCACCCACCACCTGCGCGGCAATGTAGGGTACGACGTCGCGCACCGGGAAGCGCTCGGCCACGGTCAGGCCGATGGTCACGGCCGGGTTCAGATGGCAGCCCGAGATATGGCCGATGGCAAAGGCCATGGTGAGCACGGTCAGGCCGAACGCGAGCGAGACGCCCACGAAGCCGATGCCGAGCCCGTGAACGGGGCCGGCGAAATTGGCGGCGAGCACGGCGCTGCCGCAGCCGCCGAGGACGAGCCAGAAAGTGCCGATCAGTTCAGCAGCGAGTCGCTTGGGTAAATGCATTTTGTGACACCTCGAAAGTCGATTTTTGAAGGGGCCGCGTAAAGCGCCGCCACCGCGAAATGCCAGATTCTAGACAGTCGCGCTTTCGGGTGCTGTCAAGGATTGTCAATTCCGATGTAATTGGTCGAATTATTTCGATCGCTGTATGGGGAATTGCGTCAGGATCGATCGATCGTTAAATCGATGAGATAAACTGATAAAACAGTATTAATAGCGATTGCGAATTCCGTTATTTACGTCTAATCTCCGTTCGAGTCGGTTTCACGGACAATGAAGGGGGGATAGAAATGTCGCAATATTCAGAACTCAAGGCGCAGATCGCAAGACTTCAGGCGCAGGCCGATGAAGCGCGGCGCACGGAAATCGCGGACGTCATCGCCATGATCAGGGAGAAGATTGCCGAGTATGGTCTCTCCGCCCAGGACCTGGGGTTTGCCGAGGCCGCCCGCCGAGGCCGCCCGCCGAAGAAGGCTCCGCTGCCCCCGCGCTATCAGGACCCCAAGACCGGCGCGACCTGGAGCGGGCGCGGCAAGCCGCCCAAGTGGATCGCGGGCAAGAACCGCGAGCGTTACCTGATCGCCTGACGCACCGGAATAGTCCGGGACCAGGCGGGGAGCCGCGTGGGTCCGCCGCGAACCACCCGGTACCCTCAGCGCCCCGCACCGCTGTTCGCTCAATCAATAAAAGAGCCGCATGGGTCATGCGGCTCTTTTTTTCGCGATGCGCCTAATTACGCTATTCGATCTGGCGCAAACGATTCACGCTGGCCATTCGTCTGTATTTATCTCGAAATTTGCACGCCCTCTCAATCAACCCGCCGCGACACGGCGCAGTACCGGACGCTGCGCGGCTTCGATCAGCGCCGTATAGGTGTCGACATAATTGCTGGCCATGGTGTGCGATGTGAATCGGCGTTCGAACTGGGCCCGAATCGCAACGCGCGAAAGCGAATCGATATTCTGGAGTGCCGCCACGGCGCCTTGCACATCCTCGACGATATGGCCGGTTATACCTGGATCGATCACTTCGGGCACCGAGCCACGGTTGAAGGCGATCACCGGCGTGCCGCACGCCATCGCCTCGATCATGACGAGGCCGAACGGCTCGGACCAGTCGATCGGGAACAGCAGCGCCTTCGCCCCCGAAAGGAACGCGGGCTTCTGCTCCTCGTTGATCTCGCCGATGAACTCCACGTGCGCCTGCGAAAGCAACGGCTCGATCTCCGTCTTGAAGTAGTCCTGGTCGACCTTGTCGACCTTGGCCGCGATCTTCAGCGGCAGGCCGGAGAGCGCAGCGATGCGGATGGCCGTATCCACGCGCTTTTCCGGGCAAATGCGGCCGAGGAACGCCAGGTACTCGGGCTTGCGCCCGGCCTGCGGCGTGAGCAGATCGCGCGGCAGGCCGTGGTAGATCGTGTTCTGCCATGCGGCCTGCGGCAGCGGCTGGCGCTGCGAGTCCGAAATCGAGATCACGGGCGCGTTCGGGAACTGCTCGAACACCGGCTGCAGTTCGGGCAGATCGAGGCGGCCGTGCAGCGTCGTGACGAACGGCGTGTCCATGGTCGAGAACAGCGGGAACGGCAGGTAATCGAGGTGGAAATGCAGCACGTCGAACTCGTGCGCCACGCGGCGGACGCGCTCGAGCAAGACCATGTGCGGCGCGAGCGCGTCGCGGATCGTCGGGTCGAGGCGCAGTGCGCGCGGCCAGGCGGCCTCGAGATTCGCCGAGGTAACCGAATCGCCGCTGGCGAACAGCGTCACGTCGTGGCCGAGGTCGACCAGCGCTTCGGTCAGGTAGGACACGACGCGCTCGGTGCCGCCATAGAGCTTGGGCGGAACGGCTTCGTAAAGTGGCGCAATTTGTGCGATTCGCATTGGTCCATCTCCTTAGGCATTGGCCGCGCGCGGCGCGCTGATGCGGCACTTGCGACGCAAACTCCGGTTTCGGGTTATCCCTGAGTCCGATTATGGCTATTTCGCAGCCAGACACACGCGGTTTTGCAAACGCTTAATGTTGTTACAGCGGGATACAGCCCGGGTAGAACGCGATTGCAGAGCGTGAGGCGCCACTGGCGGCACCATGCAAGCGCCGTGCCCGGGCGGCGGGCGGCGTGCACGCAAACATGGCACCCCAATGAAAAAGTCTATAATTTCCGCGCTTTCGATCCCGCCCGTGCTGCCTATGCGTCTGTCATGACGCGCGCCGCTTCCCGCCTCGCTTCCTGTCCCTTTGTCAGAAAAATTCTTACGTAGTTGCGGGCGCTTTTCTCGCAACGCGTCGCGGCATCCGTCCGATTTCCATTTGTTCGTGCCCCAGCCACAATGCAAACACGACCATAAACAGGCCGTTTGGCTGCGCTTGGGCTGCAGCTGGGCGAGCAAACGTTTTCCGCGGGCGGCCCGACCAGCCGCCGCGTTTTGATTCGGGGGAATCCATGAGCGCGACGACGCACAGCGACATGCTCAATGAGATCAAGGAAGTGAACCTGTCGTACCTGTTGCTCGCGCAACGACTTTTACGTGAAGACAAGCCGACGGGCATGTTCCGCATGGGCATCTCCGAGCAGTCCGCCGAGGTGCTCGCGAGTCTCTCTTTCGCGCAGACCGTACGCCTTGCCGCATCGAACCAGCTGCTATGCCGTTTCCGGTTCGACGACCACGCCATCCTCAGCGCGCTCGCCGACAAGGGCAAAACCGCGCTGACCCATTCGGCGATCGTCATGGCGGGCCAGAACGTCGAGCAGATCGGCTGAAATATCGGCTGAACCTGCCCGCACCGCGGCGCGCGGCAGCGCCTCATACCTGTGCGGCCCGCGAGCGGCTGCAGGCGTGGTGCGCATTCCTTCGCGGCTTCCAACGGGTGCTTATGGCGACAAAGAGTGTGGTGCAGGAAGTGAAGGAGATCGCGCTGGCGATCGAGCTAATCGAGCTGGGTGCGCGCCTGCAACTGCTCGAAGCGGAGACCTCGCTCTCGCGCGACCGGCTCATCCGGCTTTACAAGGAAGTGAAGGGCGAGTCGCCGCCCAAGGGCATGCTGCCGTTTTCGACCGACTGGTTCATGACCTGGCAGCCCAATGTCCATTCCTCGCTGTTCTACAACACGTTCATGTTCATGAGCCGCCACGGGCGCTGCGAGCCGATCCACGCGATCGTGAAGAGCTACCGGCTCTATCTCGAGCACTTGCGGCTGCAGGGCGACGAACCCGCGCTGAGCCTCACGCGCGCATGGACGCTCGTGCGCTATTTCGCCTCCGGCCTGCTGCAGATGACGCCATGCAGCCGTTGCGGCGGCCACTACGTGGCCCACGCGCACGATCCGCAGCGCGGCTTCGTCTGCGGACTGTGCCAGCCGCCTTCGCGGGCGGGCCGCACACGGCGCGGCGCGCTCGCGCCGCAGATCGCCGCCTGACGTTGCGCACCGGGCTAGCCGGCCGGGTTTGCCAGCCGATTTCGCCGAACGAGGCCACAAACCGAGATCGTCAATCGGGGGCGCAAGCCGAGACCACAAGCCACGCTCCCAAGCCGAGGCTGCCGACCGGGGCCGAAAGCCGCGGCCGCCAACCGAAGCCACCCCGACCGCGAACGGCGCGCGCCACAAAACGGCCAGCCATGCGTGCTGGGCCACGAACCCGGATAAACCCGGCCCAGCCCGCCGGCGACGCCTTGTCGCAGTACCCGCTGGCGTTCGATCTGAGCTGCACGCAGCCACATCGGCGCGGCTAGAACCCAAGCCCCGCGCGGCCTCGCGACCCAGCCCCGTATTTGCGGGTCACGTTGGCGATGCGGGCCTGGCGAGCGGGCAGCCCGCGCTCACCCAATCCCAAAGTTTTTCGCGCCGATGCCGTAAACCCAGCTAAGGGCGCGGGCCAACGGCGGTTCGCGGCGCATTTCTAGTGAGGACCCGGCAGTGCTGATTATCGTGGGAACACTCGTGACGATCTTGTCCGTCTTCGGCGGCTATGCGTTGGAGGGTGGCCATCTCGGGGCCCTCATGCAGCCCATGGAGCTGCTCATGATCGGCGGTGCGGGCGTTGGCGCCTTCGTCCTCGGCAACGGCATCAAGACGATCAAGGCGACACTGCGCGTCCTTCCTTCGCTCTTCAAGGGCGCCAAGTACAACAAGGACGTGTACATGGAGCTGCTCGCGCTGCTCTATGTCCTGCTCGCGAAAGCGCGCAAGGAGGGCACGCTCACGCTCGAAGCGGACATCGACGACCCGCAGAAGAGCCCGATCTTCACGCAGTACCCGAAAATCCTCGCCGATCCGCACATCGTCGAATTCCTCACCGACTATCTGCGCCTCATGGTGGGCGGCAACATGAATGCTTTCGAGATCGAAAGCCTCATGGACGAGGAAATCGAAACGCACCACGCCGAAGGCGAGGCCCCCGCGCACGCGCTCGCCAAGGTGGGCGACGCGATGCCCGCGTTCGGTATCGTCGCGGCCGTGATGGGCGTCGTGCACACCATGGCTTCGGCCGACAAGCCGCCCGCGGTCCTCGGTGAGATGATCGCCCAGGCGCTGGTGGGCACCTTCCTCGGCATTCTGCTTTCGTACGGCCTGATCGGCCCGCTCTCGAGCCTCGCGGAGCAGCGCGTGACCGAGTCGACCAAGATGTTCCAGTGCATCAAGGTGACGATCCTCGCGAGCCTGAACGGCTATGCGCCGGCGATCGCCGTGGAGTTCGGCCGCAAGGTGCTGTTCTCGACCGAGCGCCCGTCGTTTACCGAGCTCGAAGAGCACGTGCGCCGCGTGAAGGCGAAGTAAGGCAGGCCATGACGCACGCAAGGAACGGGCAATGAGCAATAGCAAGGACCGCGCAATCGTTGTCAAGCGCGCCGCGCCGAAGAAGGGCGGCCATCACGGCGGCGCCTGGAAGCTCGCCTACGCGGACTTCATGACCGCGATGATGGCGTTCTTCCTGCTCATGTGGCTGCTGTCGTCGGCTTCGTCGGTGCAGTTGCGCGGCATTGCCGACTACTTCAACCAGCCGCTGAAGGTCACGCTCTGGGGCGGCGACCGCAGCGCCGAAGACTCGAGCATCGTGAAGGGCGGCGGGCGCGACATCTCCTCGCCGCAAAACGGCATCACGCGCCGCAGCGACGGCCAGACCGAGCGCTCGGAGCGCCAAACTTCGAAGCACGACGACGACGACGCCTCGAAGCAGCTCCAGGGCTCGCTCGAGCGCAAGGAGCAGGTGCGCCTGCACGACCTGCAAGTGAAGCTGATGGCGGCGATCGAGGCGAACCCGGTGCTGCGCCAGTTCAAGCAGCAGATCCG
>NZ_DATJWR010000235.1:0-11621 GCF_035501035.1 Paraburkholderia sp. | reverse complement strand
TCGTCGATTGCGCGATTCCTGAAGCGAACTTGCTCGGCCAGCGCGGCGAAGGGCTCAAGATCGCGCTCGCGAATCTCGAAGGCGGGCGCATCGGTATTGCGGCGCAGGCGCTTGGCATCGCGCGCGCGGTCTTCGACGCGGCGCGCGCCTACGCGCATGAGCGCGTGCAGTTCGGCGAGCCGATCATCAAGCATCAGAGCGTGGCGAACATGCTCGCGGACATGCATACGCGCATCAACGCCGCGCGTCATCTCGTGCATCACGCGGCGCGGCTGCGCTCGCTTGGCAAGCCGTGTCTTTCCGAGGCTTCGCAGGCCAAGCTTTACGCTTCCGAAATGGCCGAGGAAGTGTGCTCGCACGCCATCCAGATTCACGGCGGCTACGGCTTCCTCAACGACTATCCGGTGGAGCGCCACTACCGCGACGCACGGATCACGCAGATTTACGAAGGCACGAGCGAAGTGCAGCGCATGGTGATCGCGCGGCAGCTTTGACAGGTAATGAGGATGGCGAATTAAAAAATAGACGAAAAACTGGAGACGACGATGACCGGGTTCACCCCTTCCGCGCAGGCCTTCATCGACGCACGCAATCTGCTGCTGCGTCATCGCACCGACTACCCACGCGCCTACGACGAATTCGCGTGGCCGAAGCTCGACACGTTCAACTGGGCGCTCGACTACTTCGACGTGATGGCGCGCGGTAACGACAACCCGGCGCTGTGGATCGTCGACGACCTTGCCAATGGCGGCACACGCTATTCGTTCGCGCAGATGTCCGAGCGTTCGTCGCGCATGGCGAACTTCCTGCGCGAGCAAGGCGTCGCGCGCGGCGACCGCCTGCTGTTGATGCTGCCGAACCGCGTGGAACTGTGGGATGTGATGCTCGCGGCGATGAAGCTCGGCGCGGTGGTGCTGCCCGCCACGACGCAACTCTCGCCCGACGACGTGCGCGAGCGCGTGGAAACGGGCGGTGCGCGCTACGTCGTGGTCGACGCCGCCGAACTCGGCAAATTCGCCGCGCTCGATTCAAGCGTGAAGCGCATCGCGGTGGGTGGCGAAAACGGGGCGGCCGAGGGCTGGATCGACCTTGCACGCGCCTACGAAGCACGCCCAACGTTCGAGCCCGACGGTCCTACGCGCGCCACCGACACGCTTTTGCTCTACTTCACGTCGGGCACGACCTCGAAGCCGAAGCTCGTCGAACACACGCACGAGAGCTACCCCGTAGGCCACCTTTCGACGATGTACTGGATTGGCCTCATGCCCGGCGACATCCACTGGAACATCAGTTCGCCGGGGTGGGCCAAGCACGCGTGGAGCTGCTTTTTCGCGCCCTGGAACGCGCAGGCCTGCGTGTTCGTCTACAACTACGCGCGCTTCGTGCCGAAGGACACGCTCGCCGCGCTCGTGCAGTGCGGCGTGACCACGCTGTGCGCGCCGCCCACGGTGTGGCGCATGCTCGTGCAGGAGCCGCTCGCATCCTATCCGGTGAAGCTGCGCGAGATCGTGGGCGCGGGCGAACCGCTCAACCCCGAGATCATCGAACGTGTGCGCCACGCGTGGGGCATCACGATTCGCGACGGCTACGGCCAGACCGAAACGACCTGCCAGATCGGCAACCCGCCGGGCCAGCCGGTGGTCGCGGGCTCGATGGGCCGGCCCTTGCCGGGCTACCGCGTGGAGCTAGTCGATGCCGACGACCATCCCGCAGCCGAAGGCGAGATCGCGCTGCCGCTCGTGCATCGTCCGCTCGGCCTGATGACGGGCTATGCGAACAACGCCAAGGCGAGCGAGTATGCGATGCGCAACGGCTACTACCATACGTCCGATGTCGCGATGCGCCGCGATGACGGCTACTACGTTTACGTGGGCCGCGCCGACGACGTGTTCAAGTCGTCCGATTACCGCCTGAGCCCGTTCGAGCTGGAGAGCGTGCTGATCGAGCACGAGGCGATCGCCGAGGCGGCAGTGGTGCCGAGCCCCGACGAACTGCGTCTCTCGGTGCCGAAGGCATTCGTCATCGTGCGCCATGGCTACGAGGCCGGCCCCGAACTGGCGCGAGAGGTATTCCGCTTCTCGCGCGAAAAGCTCGCACCGTACAAGCGCATTCGCCGCCTGCAGTTCAGCGATCTGCCGAAGACCATCTCGGGCAAGATTCGTCGCGTCGAACTGCGCTGCCGGGAAATGGAGCGCAACGCCGAATCCGCGCGCCAGCCCGACGAGTACTGGGAAGAGGACTTCCCCGAGCTGCGTTGACATCCACACGGAGTCCGAAATGATCGAGTTTGAATACGCGCATGAAGGCGCGGTGGCCCTGCTCACGCTTTCACGTCCGCCCGCGAACGCCTTTACGATCGATGGCCTGCGTCAGCTCCAGCAGGTGATCGAAGCGTTCGACCGCGAGCCGCAGGTGCGCGCCGTCGTCATCACGGGCAGCGGGCCGAAATTCTTCAGCGCGGGCGCCGACCTCAACGCATTCGCCGATGGCGACCGCGACGTCGCGCGCACGGCGGCGAGTGCGTTCGGCGCGGCATTCGAGGCGCTGCAGCGGGCGCGGCCCGTGGTGATCGCCGCGATCAACGGCTATGCGATGGGCGGTGGCCTGGAGTGCGCGCTCGCCTGCGATATCCGCGTTGCCGAGGAGCATGCGCAGCTTGCGCTGCCCGAGCCGGCCGTCGGGCTGCTGCCCTGCGGCTGCGGCACGCAGACCTTGCCGTGGCTCGTCGGCGAAGGCTGGGCCAAGCGTATCATCCTCACGGGCGAGCGCGTGAACGCGCAGACTGCGTTGCGCATCGGTCTCGTGGAGGAAGTCGTGGCAACCGGCGGCGCACGCGAGGCGGCGCTTGCGATGGCGGCGCGCGTCGCCGGCCTGAGCCCGCAGGCCGTGAGCGCCTGCAAGTCGCTGATCCATCAGGCGCGCAACGGCGTGCCGCGCAGCGCGGCGCTCGCGGTCGAGCGCGAGCGCTTCGTCGATCTGTTCGATTCGCCCAACCAGCGCGAAGGCGTCAACGCGTTTCTGGAGAAACGCAAGCCGCGCTGGCACATTGAAATGGAGAACTAAGCAATGAATGCAACACCCGCTTCCGTGCAGGCGGCAACGGAAGCCGAGAAGGATGTGCTGTTCCGCGTGGTCAATCGCGTGGCGATCGTCACGCTCAATCGTCCGGCCGCGCTCAATGCGCTCTCGCACGCGATGGTGCGCGAACTGGCCGTGCTGATCGAGCGCGTGCGCGAGGACGAGTCCATCGTCGCGCTCGTGCTGGAAGGCGCGGGCCCGAAGGGCTTTTGCGCGGGCGGCGACGTGCGCGCGCTCTACCAGCTCGCGCGTGCGCGCGAACGTGACGGCACGAATGGCTGGCAGCAATTCTTCGTCGACGAATACCGCCTCGACTACGCGCTGCACACGTTTTCCAAACCGCTCGTCGCGCTGCTCGACGGCGTGACGATGGGCGGCGGCATGGGGCTCGGCCAGGCGGCGGCGCTGCGCGTCGCGACCTCGCGCACGAAGATCGCGATGCCGGAAACGCGCATCGGCTTGCTGCCCGACGTCGGCGCAACGCATTTCCTCGCGAAGATGCCCGTGGAGATGGAGCTTTACGTGGGCTTGACCGGCGCGACGCTCACGGGCGCGGATGCGGTGCGTTGCCGCCTGGCCGACGCCTGCATGCCCGGCGAATGGCTCGACGGCTACGAGGCGCGGCTCGCCGCCGCGCAATGGACAGGTGACGTGCGCGCGGTGCTGCGCGAGGTGTTCGTCGCGCCGTGCCACGAGGCGGGCGAAGGCGCGCTCGCTTCATTCGCGCCGCTCATCGAGCGTCACTTCGAGCGCGGCTCGCGCGTCGAGCAGATCGTGGCCTCGCTGCGTGCGGATCTCGAACGCGAGTACACGGAAAGCGAGCGGAAGTGGCTCGAAGCCACGCTCGAGGCGCTCACGCACTATTCGCCCACCATGCTGGAAGTCACGCGCGAGGCATTGCTGCGTGGCCGCCAGATGACGCTTGCCGAGAGCTTTCGCATGGAGCTTGGCATCGTCGGCCGGGCGATCGAGGAGGGTGACTTCTGCGAGGGCGTGCGCGCTCATCTCGTCGACAAGGACCGCAAGCCACGTTGGGCACCCGCGACGCTTGTCGAAGTGCGGCCCGAACGCGTGCAGCACTTTCTTTCGTCGCCGTGGCGCGGCGAGGCGCATCCGCTGGCGGATCTCGGCGCTTGAGCGTCCGGGTTCGAGGGCTTGCGCAGTGCGGCGAGCCGCCAGTCGCGGCCGAATGGCGGTCGCGGGGTGGCGCTCATCGCACCGAGCGCGTGGGAGTGGCGTCCAGCGCATCGCGTCACGTTGGGGCGCCGAGATAGGCAAAAACGAAAACGCCCGCAGCGCGTCTCGCGGCGGGCGTTCAGGAACGGGCGGCGCTTACAGGTCTTACAGGTAGCTGCAAACGTAGTCGAGCGTCTCGATCACCTCGATGTCGAAGCGGCTCTTGCCCGGCACGGAGAACGACTCGCCGGCGCTGTAGGTCTTCCACTCGTCGCTGCCTTCGAGACGGATGCGGCACTTGCCAGCCTGCACTTCCATCAGCTCGGGAGCGTCGGTGCCGAAATTGAGCGTGGCCGGCAGGATCACGCCGAGCGTCTTGCGCGAGCCGTCGGCGAACAGCACAGTGTGCGAGACGCACTTGCCGTCGAAGTAGACGTTGGCGCGTTTGATTACGGAAACCTGGTCGAATTGCGTTGCGGCCGTCATGGCGGTCATCCTCTGGTCGTCGTGAATGGAAATGGGCGCCGGGACGACGCGTCGTCCGCGGCGAGCCCGCCATCATACCGGCAGTCGGGCGTGGCGCACATCGTGCGCAAAAAGGGGCGCCCGGAGCGCCCCTTCGTGCCGCCCATCGGCGCACATCACTCCGGCTTCACCGCAACCGAAGCCTCGGCGGTCAGCAGCATGAACGTGAAGCTCTCCTGCAGATAGAGCCGCACGCTCAACTCGTCGTGCGATGAATAGCCAATCGACACATCCTGCCCGAGGTGGAACGCAAAGTCGCCGCCGCGTGTGCTCAGGATCACACCGCCTTCGATGGCCGGCGCCCAGATGATCTCGCCGTTCACGAGACGGCGGATATGTTCGAGGATTGGGTACCCCTGGTCGCTCGCTTCGCTCACGGCCGTGTACGCATCGGAGCCGAGCAGCACCGCGTACGGGCCGTCCACGCCTTGCAGACGCAATTGCTCGAGCGCCTTGGCGATGACCGTCGGGTAATCAGCGATATCGGCCGGCAGCGGCAGAACCGGGTTCGACGAGCCTTCGCGTATGCCCGTGATCTGCGCGGCCGTGTAGCCGTCGAAAATCGCGCGGTCTTCCGCGAACGCGAGGCGCGTGGCCGCATCCTTGGCCGGCTGCCAGTCGGAGTCCTCGGCGCCGCGCTCCACGTCGTCGATCGCTTCGCGCGAGAGCTCGAACGGCACGCGCAGTTCCACGAGCGCCTTCACTTCGCGCTGGCGCGCGCGGATGCCTTCGAACGGCGCCTCGATGCCGTTCTGGTGGCCGGTGCCAACGGCTGCGAGCGCGGGGCCGCCGGGGCCCTGCACGTCCACGACGCGGCGGCCCGCGAGCGAGCGCTTGAACGTGCGCGCGACTTCTTCTTCGATTTGCGACCACGCGGCCGTGGAAATGGGCGCCAGCTCGCGATGGAGGTTATTCATGCCGGGGTGCTCCTTTGAGGGATCCGATGGTGAGTGAGCCGTCCGCGCAGGCCGCGGCGGCGGGCTCGGTGGCTTGTTCCGAAGGTTGCTCGGGTACTGACGAGGCGCCGGGCTCCAGCTCGGCGAGCGCTTCGAGCAGCGGTTGCGAAGGCACGAAGAAGAGCCCTCCGGTCACGGCGCGGCTGAAGTCGAGCAGGCGGTCGTAGTTGCCGGGCGGCGAACCGACGAACATGTTTTCGAGCATCTGTTCGATCGGCGCGGGCGAGCGCGCGTAGCCGATGAAATAGGTGCCGAATTCGCCCGATCCCGGCCGGCCGAACGGCATGTTGTCGCGCAGGATCTTGATCTCGTTGCCCGCCTCGTCTTCGAGCGTGGTGAGCGAGCTGTGCGACCAACTCGGCTTCACGCCCTCGTCGAGCTCGATGTCCTGGAGCTTGGTGCGCCCGATGATGCGCTCCTGCGCCTCCACGGAAAGCGCGTTCCAGCCTTTCATGTCGTGCAGGTACTTCTGCACGAGCACGTAGCTGCCGCCTGTGAAGTCGGGGTCGTCTTGCTCGCCGATCACGGTGAAATGGGCCGCTTCGTTGCCGGTGGGATTCTCGGTGCCGTCGACGAAGCCGATCATCGCGCGCATGTCGAAGTTGCGAAAGCCGTGCACTTCGTCCACGGTCGTGACCGCGCCTTCGAGGCGCGTCATGAGCTGGGTGGCGAGTTCGAAGCACAGGTCGGTTTCGTCGGCCCGGATGTGCAGCAGGATGTCGCCGGGCGTGGCGACCGCCACGCGCGCGCCGGTGCCGAATTCGCGGAACGGATGCAGTTGCGCCGGGCGCGGCTCGCCGAACAGCTTGTCCCATGCGTCGGACGAAAAGCCCACCACGCACGAGAGATTGCCGCCCGGTACGCGTTTGCCGACCGCGCGCACGAGGTTGGCGACGTCGGCGCACCAGCCGCGCACGGCGGCGCGGCTCGCGGCGTCTTCGTTGACGGTCACGACGATGAAAAAGGCGTTGCGCGTAACGGCGCTCGAGACGGACTGCGGTTCCTGCGTGAGTGAAGCCGGCGTCATGATCTGGGGTATCGCTCTCGGAGTGGGGTGGGGGCCCGCGATGGGTGCCTGGCGCGAACCTTGCCGGACGATGCATCGGCTGGATCGGGGTCGCATGTGCGCTGTGCCGCATAGTTTAGCCAAACTCGCAAAAAAGGGTGCAGGCGAGCGGGCCGCCATGCGACGATAATCGGCGTCATCGCGTTTGTCTGGGAGGCGCCATGTGGGACCACACCGAGCATGAAGGCTTCGAGATCTGGGTGCTGCCGATTCCGGCGTTCGGGCCGCGCTCGCCCGAGCCGCTATTCCACTACAGCGGCTACATCTGCCGCCACAGCGCGGACGCCCATCTCGAAGGGCGCAGCGTGCGCTTTCACGACATGATGCGCAACTACACCGGCGCGGACGCCGCGCTCGACGCCGCCTATGCGGACGCGCGCAAGCGCATCGACCGCTTCCACGCCACCGGGAGTTGGGCCGAGAGCACGGCCTGAGAGGCCAGGCGACGGCGCATGCCGTCAGCGGCCTTCCTGCACGATCAGCTTGACGGGGCGCCCTTCGCATCCCATCTCGCCGGGCAGCGCGAGCGTGCGCCAGCCGGCCGGCTGGCCGGGGGCGGAGAGGTCGGTGACCTCCGGCTCGGTGTAGCTCGTGAGCACATTGAACGGCCAGGACCCGCGGCGCAGCCGCTCGTGAATCAGCGAGCCGATCCAGATCGGCGTGGGCTCCCCGCCGTTCGCGTTGCCGTGGCGCGGCGCGAGCGCATAGCCCGATGGCCAGAAGCGCAGCACGTCGCGGCGGCTGCCCGGCGCGGCGGTGTCGCCGCTCATGTGCGCGCGGGAGAATACGAGCGGCGAGGGCAGCCCGTTGTTCAGCTTCGGCAGAAGCGGTAGCGCCATCGCATCGACGTGCGGTGCAACGAGCGACAGCACGCTCCTCACCGAGAAGTCCGGGCCTTCGCTCCAGCCGGCGTCGCGCAGCGCCGAGCGCAGGCTTTCGGCGCTCGCGGCCCACTGGATCGTCATCGGCTCGCGCCGCGTGCCTTTCATGTCGAAGCGATAGCACGCAAGCGTTCTCCACAGCGAATCGCTCCACTCGAGCTGCGTGATGACGACGGGCGGCCGCGGCGCCGCCGAAGCGTTCGCAGGCGGTGCGGGATGACGCCCTGGCGGCATCGTCTGCAGGACAAAGGCGGCGACCAGCACGGCGAGCACGATCGGTGGCATGAAACCGCGCTGCGGCGGCCGATGGGGATAGCGCCAGAGCGACATGAGCACGACGGCCGCCACCCAGATCGAGGCGAAGGCCACGCCGCCGATGGCGTCGGAGAACAGGAAGCGGTCGAAGTAGAGCCCCGCGAACGTCACGGCCAGCACGCTCGCATTGCCGAGCGCGGCGACGAGCGCCGCCTCCAGCATGCTCGCGCGCCGCACGAGCAGGAACATCACGAAGCCGTAGACGATCACCATCGACGCCACGCGGTCGCTCGGGAACACATAGGCTTCGAGGCTCGGGCCGCCCGGCGCCGCGTGGTGGATCACGAAGCGCAGGATCAGGATGAGCAGTTGCGAAACGGCCGCCGCGATCATCCAGTACGCGATCGTGCGCCAGCGCCGCTCGCACGCCATCCATATGGCCGCGGTCGCGACAAGTGCTGCGAGCGTAGTGGTGCTGCCGAGCGTTTCGACGCGCGCGAGCGCTGCGTCGGCCCAGGTGGTGCGGATCGACTGGAGGAACTGGCGCACCGACTGGTCGAGCTGCACGAGCGGCGCGCCGCGCAGCACGTTGTCGAGCACATAGGAGAACACGGCCGCGCACAGCGGCACGAGGCCGGTGATCACGATGATCGCGCCGAGCGCGGGCTGCGCGGGATCGAGCAGGCGGCTGAGCCGGCGCGCGGCGCGCCCGGGATGTTGCGCCGCCCAGTTCGCGGCGCTGCGCCGCGACGCGCTGGCCCAGTTGTCGATGTGCAGGAGCAGCAAGCGCACGAAGTGCCAGATTAGCCAGACGGCAAGCGCGACGATCGCGAGAATGACGACGAGCCGGAACGACACCGCGCCCGCGAGCTGGAGCGAGGCGCCGAACACCACGCCCGGCAAGATGTGCGCGGGCGCCCAGACAAGCGCGGAGAGCACGTTCATCACGAAGAAGCGCATGGGGGCCATGCCCGCCATGCCCGCGACGATCGGCACGACGGCGCGCAGCGGCGCGACGAAGCGTGCGAGGATCACGCTGCGCGTGCCCTGGCTCACGAAATAGGCTTGCGCGCGCTCCAGGATGTAGGGGTGGTGGCGCAGCGGCCAGGCCTGGGCAAGCGAGTCGCGGTAGCGATGGCCGATCCAGAAGCTGACGCCGTCACCGGCTACCGCGCCCGCGATGGCGCAAACGAACAGCCAGCCCAGGTTGATCGTGCCCGTGGCCGCGAGCGCGCCTGCAATGAACATCGCCGTGCTGCCAGGGATGAAGGTGCCGATGAACGCGAGCGATTCGAGGAACGCGGCGAGCACGACGACACCGAGCGTCCACGCGGAATGCTGGGCGAGCAGGTGCAGCAGGTGGTCGTAGGCGTGCTCCATTGGCGGGGAGGCTCGGTGCGGGCGTGGTTGCGGGGTGGATCGGGCGGGGCGCGGTGCGCCCGGTTGCGCGCCGCGTCCCATGCGCAATATAACCGGCGGCGCAATTGCGCGCGTGCCGTGGCGTCGGCGTGGCGGACAGGCCGCTTTCGCGGCCAAAAGAAAACGCCCCGCAGCGTGCCTGATGCATACGCTGCGGGGCGCGGACTGTTACACGATACGGCGGTTTAGCGCCTCAGCACCTCAGTGCTCCACGGCCTCCATCGGCAAGAGCCCGGTCTGCCCGTAGAACTCCTGCGCGGCGAATGCTTCGCGCTCCTTGCGTGCGCGCGCACCGACATCCAGACGCGAGACCGCCCAGATGCCGAAGAACGCGAGCGGCACGGAAACGAGCGCGGGATTGTCGAGGAACACCAGTGCGTGAGCGTGGTGGAGCACATCCACCCACACCGACTTCGAGAGGACCGTGAGCAGTACCGAGGAGACGAGCCCGAGCACGCCGCCCGCAACCGCGCCGCGCGTGGTCATGCCGCTCCAGAAGATCGACATGACGAGCACCGGGAAGTTGGCGCTCGCCGCCACGGCGGCGACGAGTCCCACGAGGAACGCCACGTTCGCATGCTCGAACAGAATGCCGAGGCCGATCGCCACCGCGCTGAGCGCGAGTGTCGCGACGCGCGAAATGCGCATCTCGCGATGCTCGTTTTTGCGTCCGCGCGCGAGCCAGCTCGCGTAGAGATCGTGCGAGACCGTGGTTGCGCCCGAGAGCGTGAGGCCCGCCACCACGGCGAGGATCGTCGCGAACGTGACCGCCGCGATGAAGCCGTAGAAGAGGTTGCCGCCCACCGCTTGCGCAAGCTTCACGGCGACCATGTTCGAACCGCCGAGCAGGTCCGTCGTGAGATTGAAGTGGCCTGCCGCGTCGACACGGAAGAACTCGGGGTGCTCGGCGAGCAGCGCGATTGCCGAGAAGCCGATCACGAACGTGAGCAGATAGAAGTAGCCGATGAAGCCCGTCGCGTAAAACACCGATTTGCGCGCCTCTTTCGCGTTGGGCACCGTGAAAAAGCGCATCAGGATGTGCGGAAAGCCCGCCGTGCCGAACATCAGCGCGATGCCGAGCGAGAGCGCGTTTAGCGGATCGCGGATCAGCTTGCCCGGTGCCATGATGCTCAGGGCGCCCGGATGCACGTTGACGGCCTGGCGAAACATTTCGTTCGCACTGAAGCCGAAGTGCGCAAGCGCGAGCACGGCCATGAATGTTGCGCCGCACAGCAGCAGGGCTGCCTTGATGAGCTGCACCCACGTGGTGGCTTTCATGCCGCCGAAGAACACGTAGATCACCATCAGCGCGCCTACGACGATCTCGGCAATCCAGTAGTCGAGCCCGAACAGCAACTCGATGAGCTTGCCCGCGCCCACCATCTGCACGACCAGATAGAAGATCACGACCATCAGCGAATTGGCCGAGGTCATCAGACGGATCGGGCCTTGCGCGAAGCGATATGCAACGACGTCGGCGAACGTGAACTTGCCGAGGTTGCGCAGCGGTTCGGCGATCAGAAACATCACGAACGGCCAGCCGACGAGAAAGCCGATCGAGTAGATGAGCCCGTCGAATCCGAAGATGAACACCATGCCTGAGAGGCCGAGGAACGAGGCCGCCGACATGTAGTCGCCCGCAATCGCGAGACCGTTCTGAAAGCCGGTGATGCCGCCGCCGCCCGTGTAGAAGTCGTGCGCGGTGCGCGTGCGGCGCGCGGCCCACTGCGTGATACCGAGTGTGACGAGCACGAACAGCAAGAACATGCCGATGGCTACGGGGTTGTGCTGAGGCGCGGGCATGGGCGCCGCAGCGGCGGCCGGCACGTTGGCGCGGGCGAGCGCGGGTGCGAGTGCGAGAGCAGGGAAGAGGCGAAGTGGCTTCATGCGTGGGCCTCGGCGTGGAGCTTTGCGATGAGCGCGCGCATGGCCGGATCGAAGCGGCGGTTGGCGCGCAGCACGTAGAGGCCGGTGAGCGCGATGGCGCTCACGATGATGCTTACGCCCACGACAATGCCGACGCTCGTGGTGGCGCCCGCATAGAGCGGATGCGCGAGCTGATGCGGCGCGAGCGCGACGATGAGGATGAAGCCGTAGTAAATGGCGATCATGAGCGCGGTCAGCGTGAAGCTGAAGCGCCGGCGCACGGCGATCAGCCGCCGGTATTCGGAGTGCGCCTTGATCGTATCGATCGAGGGTGTAGCCATGGTGTCTCCTGTCGATGGGAATTGGCGTTTTGGCGCTTGGTCCCATCCCATGCAAAGC
>NZ_DATJWR010000234.1:0-38915 GCF_035501035.1 Paraburkholderia sp. | reverse complement strand
AGGCGTCTGCACGATCACGAACATCGTGCCCTGGTCTTCATCGGGCAGGAACGACTTCGGCAGGCGCACGAACAGCAGGCCAACCGCGACGATCACCGCGAGATAGATGATGAGCCAGCGGCCCGAGCGCTTGATCACGTGGTACACGCCGCTGTGATACTTGTCCCGGCTCTTCTCGAACGTCCGGTTGAACCAGCCGAAGAAGCCCTTCTTCTCTTCGTGATGGCCCTTCGGGATGGGCTTGAGGATCGTCGCGCACAGCGCCGGCGTCAGAATCAGCGCGACGAGCACGGACAGCACCATCGCCGCCACGATCGTGAGCGAGAACTGCCGGTAGATAGCGCCCACCGAGCCGCCCGAGAACGCCACCGGCACGAACACCGCGGAGAGCACGAGCGCCACGCCCACGAGTGCGCCGGTGATCTGGCCCATCGCCTTGCGGGTGGCTTCCTTCGGTCCTAGCCCCTCTTCCACCATGACCCGCTCGACGTTCTCCACGACCACGATCGCGTCGTCCACCAGCAGGCCGATTGCGAGCACGAGACCGAACATCGAAAGCGTGTTGATGGAGAAGCCCACCATCGCCATGATCGCGAACGTGCCCAGCAGCACCACCGGCACCGCGATCGTCGGAATGAGCGTCGCGCGCAGGTTCTGCAGGAACAGGTACATCACGAGGAACACCAGCACGATGCCTTCCAGCAGCGTCTTGATCACTTCCTCGATCGACAGGCGCACAAACGGCGTCGTGTCGTACGGGTACTTCACGACGAGGCCGTGCGGGAAGTACTTCGAGAGGTCGTCGATCTTCTGGCGAACGAGCCGAGCGGTCTGCAGCGCGTTGGCGCCCGTCGCGAGCTGAATGCCGAGGCCGGCCGTCGGCGCACCGTTGTAATGGGTGTCGAAGTTATACGTTTCGCCGCCCAGCGCAATGCGCGCCACGTCCCGCAGGCGCACCTGCGAGCCGTCCTGGTTCACCTTCAGCAGGATGTTGCCGAACTCCTCCGGCGTGCGCAGCAGCGTCGATTCGGTGATCGTCGCCTGGAACGCCTGCCCCGCCACCGCCGGCGTGCCGCCCAGCTGGCCGCCCGCAATCTGCACGTTCTGCGCGGTGATCGCGGCCGACACGTCCGAAGGCGTGAGCTGGAAGTTCGTGAGCTTGTTCGGGTCGAGCCAGACACGCATCGCGTACTGCGAGCCGAACAGCGTGACCGTGCCCACGCCGTCGATACGGCTGATCGGGTCCTCCACGTTCGACGCCACGTAGTTCGCGAGGTCGTACTTGGTCATGCTGCCGTCTTCGGACACGAACGCGAGCACCAGCAAGAAGCTGCTGCTCGACTTCGTGACCTTGATGCCGAGCTGCTGCACCACCTGCGGCAGGATCGGCGTGGCGAGCTGCAGCTTGTTCTGCACCTGCACCTGCGCGATGTCCGGGTTGGTGCCCGCGGCGAAGGTCAGTGTGATGGTGGCCGTGCCCGAGTCATCGGAGGTCGACGAGAGATACAGCAGGTGGTCGAGACCGCTCATCTGCTGCTCGATCACCTGGGTGACCGTGTTTTCCACCGTCTTCGCCGACGCGCCCGGGTAGGTCGCGCTGATCTGGATGGATGGCGGCGCGATGGTCGGATACTGCGCGACCGGCAGCGTGAACACCGAAGCCACACCCGCCAGCATCAGGATGATGGCGATCACCCACGCAAAGATCGGGCGATCGATAAAGAACTTTGCCATTAAGCAGGCTCCCGGTTATTGCGCTGCGGAGGCGGCAGGCGCAGCCGAGGCGCCGCTTGCACCCGATGCCGCACCCGATGCCGCGCTGGCGCCGCTCGAGTAGCCCGAAGCCGTCGCCATGTCCGCCGAAGGCGCGCCCGGCGGGGGCGGCGGCGGCAGTTGCGCGGGGACGGGCTTGACCTGAGCACCCGGCTTGACCTTGTCGGTGCCCTGCACGATCACACGGTCGCCGGCGTTCAGGCCGCTCTGGACGACCCAGTCCTGGCCCTGCGTGCCTGCTGTGGTGATCGGATGCACTTCGACCTTGTTTTCCTGGTTGACGACGTACACCGTCGCCTGGCCCTTCTGGTCATGCAGCACGCCCACCTGCGGAACGAGGAACGCATTGTTGTTGATGCCTTCTTCGATGCGCGCGCGCACGAACATGCCCGGCAGCAGCACGCGGTCGGGGTTCGGGAAGATCGCGCGAACCGTGACCGAGCCCGTGGTCTGGTCGACCGTGACGTCGGAGAACTGGAGCTTGCCCTTCTCCGAATAGGTGCGGCCGTCTTCGAGGACGAGCGAGACCTTCGCGGCGTTCGGGCCGCTCGTCTTCAGGCGCCCTTCCTGAACCTCGCGGCGCAGCTTCAGGCCCTCGAGGCTCGACTGCGTGACGTCGACGTACATCGGATCCAGTTGCTGCACGGTCGACATCAGCGTCGCCGCGCTCGCCTGCACATAGGCGCCCGGCGTGACCTGCGAGATGCCGACCTGGCCCGAGACCGGCGACACGACGTCGGTGTAGCCGAGGTTGATCTGGGCGGTGTCGACGGAGGCCTTGCCGGCCGCGACGTCGGCGGCGGCCTGCCCTTGCGCGGAAACCGCGTTGTCGTAGTCCTGCTTGCTCACGGCGTTCGCCTGCACCAGCACCTTGTAGCGCGCGACCAGCGCGTTCTGCGTGACGAGGTTGGCCTGCGCCTTCGCGAGCGTGGCCCGGGCGTTGTTGAGCGCGGCGATGTACGGCGCGGGGTCGATCTTGTAGAGACGCTGGCCGGCTTTCACGATCGAGCCTTCGACGAATTCGCGCCGCAGGACGATGCCGTCGACCCGCGCGCGCACTTGCGCGACGAGGAAGGCATTGGTACGACCAGGAAGCTCGGAGACGACCGGCACGGCGGTCGGCTGAACGGTGACGATACCCACTTCGGGGGCTTGCGGCGGGGGCGCCGACTGCTTTTGCCCGCAGGCTGCGAGCACAATGGCAGCCGTCGCGACACTGATTAGGCGGAATGGAACCCGTTCGACGCGCATGGAGCGACCTCTGTCTATAACTGACAATAAAAGCGTGCGGCGTCCTGCAACGAGGAGGACGACGACGCACGCCAGCATCTGGCAAATACCTGACGGACAAAGCCGGACAGTACTTCTTCTGGAAAGGCGCGTGCCGGTCAGCCCATCCGTCCGGGCGATACTGCTGCGCGCCGCCCGGGGGCGCGCGCATAGGGGTTTCTACGACCACTTGGCCAGTGACGGATATTAACCGGACATCACCACTTGAAGCTCTCAGGTGGTGGGGTGCTATTATAGATACATTCGCGAATGAATGTAAAAGAACGCCCCATAAGCATTGAGGGTGTTCAAGGATCGATCCACGCATCACCTCGTGATTACAAATCAATAGATTACGGTTCGTTCCCCGATACGAGATCCGGCCCATCAACCCCGACGCAAAATACACTCATCCCGCCATGGTCCGCCGTACGAAAGAGGAAGCGCTGGAGACGCGCAGCCGGATCCTCGACGCCGCCGAACACGTCTTTTACGAAAAGGGCGTGTCGCGCACTTCGCTTGCCGATATCGCCCAGGCTGCGGGCGTCACGCGCGGCGCGATCTACTGGCATTTCGAGAACAAGGGCGACCTGTTCACGGCCATGTTCGACCGTGTGGTGCTACCGCTCGACGAGTTGAAGGTGGCGTCGACGGATCCTGGCGAACCGGATCCGCTCGGGCGTATGCGCGACCTCTGCATCCTGTGCCTGCGCAATACGGCAACCGACGTGCGCCGCCGCAGAGTGTTCGAGATCCTGTTCCTGAAGTGCGAGTTCGTCGAGGAGATGGGGCCGGTGATGGCGCGCCATCAGACCAACATGCGCGAGGGTCTCGCGAGCATCGAGCAAGGCTTGCGCAACGCGATGTCGAAGGGCCAGCTACCCGCCGACCTCGACGCCACGCGCGCCTCGCGCGTGCTGCATTCGTTCATTACCGGCGCGCTGCGCGACATGGCGATCCTGCCAGATGTCTTCGACGTGGCGACCTACGCGGAGCGGCACGTGGCCGCGATGCTCGACGCGCTGCGCTACAGCCCGTCGCTGCGCCTCGGCGCGGGCGAGCGGGACGCCTGAAAACGCAGCGCGGCGCGACGGCGCGCCCCAGGCTGCTCCTGTCCTTGCGCCTGCTATGGGGTGGCCCACGGCGGCCTGCGAGCGAGGCCGCCTTTCACATTGCCGTACGGACCGCAGCTCAGGCCGGCACGCGGTTCGCGCGGGCCCGCTGATTCGACGCATAGATGTTGTCGCGCGCGAGCGGCGCGCCCGCCTTCACGGCGGCAAGCCATGCGTCGGTGGTCACGACCGCCGCGAAGCGTGAGTGCATCACCACGCTGAACGCGCGGTGGATCTCCTCGGCGCTGGCCACGCCCGCTTCGTTTGCATACGGGACCGAGCCTGTCGCGTCGATGAGAAACTCCACGCTCAATCCCGCATGGGTTGCCTCGAACACCGTTGAGGCGTCGCAGTTGTGCGTCATGTAACCGGCCACCGTGATGGTGTCGATGCCGCCTTCGGCGAGCCAGGCCTTGAGATCGTTGCCCGCGAAGGCGCTCGGCAGCGACTTTTCCACGTAGTGATCGCGCTCGCGCGAGGCGACGACCGGATGCAGTTCGGCGCCCACGCTCCCGCGCGCGAAGATCGGCGAGCCGGCCGGCGCGAAATTCTGCACGACGACGACCGGCACGCCGGCGGCGCGCGCGGCGTCCATCGCGCGAGCGATGTTGGCGAGCGAAGTCTCGATGGGCGGATATTCGATCGGCAGGTCGCCGCTAACATATTCGTTCTGCACGTCGATGACGACGAGGGCCCGGCGCGGATTCGCAGACATGGCAATGCCTCCTGATGTTGCCTCGTGTTGGAAAGGATCGACCGCTCGGCAAGACGCGAAGTCGATGGCGGGATTGTGCCGCGGCGGTTGCGCACCCGACAGTGGCCCGAATGACAACTTTCGCTAAAATCGGGCCAATCACCCGTTCGCCGGGTTCACCCGATTTGCCGGGAACGGCATGCACGCCGTTTCGAACGCGAGATCCGCCATGACCGCTGCCGCCCGTCCGCTTCGCGCTTCCCGTTCCTCCCGTACTACCCACCCCGCTCGTGCCACGGCCAGCGACCTGCGCGACGAACCGCCGGGCCCGCCACATGCCGCGCTGCGCGTCGCCGTGATCGCCTTTGACCGGATGAGCCCGTTTCATCTCTCGGTGCCATGCGTCGTGTTCGGCGAGGACCGCAGCGAAGGCGGCGTGCCGCCCTTCGAGCTCGCCGTCTGCGCCGCGGAGCCGGGCACGCTCACGACCACCGCGGGCTTCACGATCGGCGCGCCGCACGGCCTCGAAGGACTGCGCGACGCGCACGTGATCGTCGTGCCGAGCTGGCGCGACACGCACGAAGCCCCGCCCGCCGCGCTTTGCGAAGCGCTGGTTCAGGCGCACGCACGCGGCGCCATCCTCGTCGGGCTTTGCCTCGGCGCCTATGTGCTCGCGCACGCGGGCCTGCTCGACGGCCGCCCGGCCACCACGCACTGGGCCGCCGCCGACGACTTCGCGCAGCGCTTCCCGGCCGTGCGGTTCGATGCCGGCGTGCTCTACATCGACGACGGCGACCTGCTCACCTCGGCGGGCACGGCGGCGGGGCTCGATTGCTGCCTGCATCTGATGCGCCGGCTGTACGGCTCGAGCGCTGCGAACCATGTCGCGCGCCGGCTCGTCGTTGCGCCGCATCGCCAGGGCAATCAGGCGCAGTACGTGCAGCAGCCGCTCGCCGCGCCGGGGCGCGGCGACCGTCTCTCCGGCTTGCTCGACTGGATCCGGGCGCATCTCGACGCGCCGCACACGCTCGATTCGCTCGCCGAACGCGCAATGATGAGCCGACGCACGTTCACGCGACAGTTCCGTCTGACGACAGGCTCGACCGTGGGCGCCTGGCTGCTCGGCGAGCGCCTCGCTCGCGCGCAGCAATTGCTGGAGAGCACCGATCAGCCGATCGACGCAGTCGCGCAGCACGCGGGCTTTGGCTCGCCCGCGTCGCTGCGACAACACTTCGTGGAAGCGTTCAACACCTCGCCGTCGGCGTGGCGGCGGGAGTTTCGGGGATCGTGAGGGATGGGAGGGGCGGCGTGGCGCTCGCAAGCGACGCGGCGCGCGCCGCCACGTTCAGCTCGCCGTAAACCAGCGCGCGGCGTACAGCAGCAAGGCAACGAAAAAGATCATCGCAGCCCACGCCCAGTGCGGCATGGCGTGCTGCGCCGGTTCGTGATGCAGCGTGCTCGCAGCGCGGCCCGAGAGCGTGCCGCCGGCGTGATGCGGTAGCAGATGCGCGCGCCGTGCGAGGCCCGCAAGATTGATCGGCCGCAGGAACACGTGCTGACGTCGCGGCTGCTCGCCCGCCACGCGGTTCGGCGCCTGCCCGTGCTTCACCGCGACCACGGCGCAGAATTCCGTGAAGAAGTCGTCGGCGAGCTCGTGCAGGGCGTTCTCGATCTGGCGCGGCGGCAACTCGGAAAGCGGCCCGGTGAGCGTGGCCCACACCGAATAGTCGATGCGCGTGCTCACTTCCTTCGCTGCGCCGCTGCGCTCTTCCGGGCGCAACGCCACGTCGATCTGCCCGCGCAGCGAGCCGATGCCGTCGGCGCGCGCCCGAAAGCTCAATACGCGGCGCGGCGTGAGCGGCACCTGGGCGGCATCATTCGCGATGTGAGCGCGCACTTCGTAGCGCGCGCGCAGCGGCCCGAGCGGCACCGTGAGCGTGAGCGCGTATTCGCCGGGGCCCAGTCGCCGGAAGGACTCACAATGCTCCATGCTCGCGCGCACGAGCGCGACGTCCTGCAGCGCCGTCCAGACAGCGGAAGGTTCGAGCGAAATCCTCAGCGCATCGTTCAGTTCCATGGCGGCTCCCCGGCTACACGCTATTCGGGTGATTTCAGGAGGTCTGATCGATCCGGTCTACGCGAGTCACGTAGAAGGCCAGATAGCCCTTGATGCCGTGCGCGCCTTCCAGCGGCGCTTCGTAGCTCCAGGCCGCGTCCTCGACGCGCCCCTCTTCGGTGCGCAAATGGAAATATGTCGCCTCGCCCTTGGACGGGCAATGCGAGATGCGCCCGGAGCGTTCGAGCCGCGCCATGTTCACGTCGGCACGGGGGAAATACAAGACGTCGGGGTAGCCGGTTTCGCGCAGGGTGAGCGCAGCCAGCGTGTCGGCAACGGTGATGCCGCCGTGGATCACGCGCACGCGGTGACGGTTCGCGACGATGTCGATGCGATGGCTCGCATCTGGTTCGACCGCCATGTTCGGCTCCCCTGATGGTGGACGGCAGTACCGCGCTCTCACCGGGCGGCGGCATGCCGCGCCGGCGCACGTGACGCGCCGCAGCAAGGCGCGCGTCACATGCAATTCCGGGGCTTGGCCGGCAAGCAGACACGCTCGCGCTTCACCGTTGCGTTCGCGGCCTCCCCTTCTCTCATTATCAGCCAAACTCGGCCGCCTTGCGTGACTCTTATGCGCGGCGCGCGTGCGGCGGCGCGCACACGCCACGGCCGCCTCGCGCGGCTTACCAGACGAACGAAGCCCGTGCGCTGCCGTTCGAACCCACCGTCACGGCGCTGGTCTTGTCGACCCCTGCGTGGCTCACATGCACGCTATAGCGGCCCGGACGCACCCTGACGAGCATATAAGGCCCGCGCGAAGTCGTGTCGAGCACGCTCGCGCCGTGCGAGTCGGTGATCTGCACGCGCACGTCCGAAAGGTATTCGCCGCCGCGGCCGGTGAAGCGCAGCGAAAGCGGCCATTCGTGCGCGGCGCTTTGCAACGCTCTCGATTCGTCGAGGCCGACACCGCCCGAGACGAACGACACGTTGCCCTGCTGCTGGACTTGCGGCATGCCGCCGCCGTTGGTGTTGCCGGCGCTCGTAATGTCGGTGGTCGAGCCGCCGACGGTGCCCGACGCATCGCCTTGCTGCGCCGCCGCGCCGCCCGCGAAGCCAAAGGCGAGAGTGAGCGCGACGATCGTCGCATACGCGGCCGGGCGGACGGGGCGCGAGTTACGGAACTTCTTCATCGATCGCTCCTTACAGGTTGACTACCATGTCATGACTGCGCAAGGCGCATGCCCTACGCAGATCAGCAAGCGGCAATGAAAGGTATAAGCGATCGGAGAGCGGGACGGAGATTGCGTGCCCGAACGTGTGCGCAATGGCCCCAAAAAAACGCTGCCGCCGGGGCGCGAGGCCAACGGCGGCAGCGGACACAACAACATCGAAGAACCTGCTCTGGCCGCGAATCCGGCGCACGGAGCCGGACTCGCGGCAGCAGGGATCAGCCGAGATCGACGGGCACGAAAATCTGTGCGTCGTTTCGCTGGATCAGGAGCGCAATACTGTTGCCGGCTTGCGAAATCATTTGCTTGAGCTGGTCGGCGCTCGTCACCGCGCGGCCGTTCACGGCGAGGATCACGTCGCCGGGCTGGATGCCGGCGTTCTCCGCCGCGCCGCCCGACTGTTCGACGACCAGGCCGTGATCGAGCGAGCTGTTGCTCTTTTCTTCCGGCGAGAGCGGACGCACCGCCACGCCGAGGCGCCCCTGCATCTGCGATTGCGGCGTGTCATTCGAGGCCACCTTCGTGTCGCCGAGCGTGCCGATGGTCGCCGAGAAGTTCTTGGTGCTCTTGTCGCGCCATACCTGGATATCGGCTTTCGTGCCGGGCTTCATGCCAGCTATGAGCGAAGGCAGGCTCGACGAGTCGTCGACTTGCTGGCCGTTCACCGACAGGATCACGTCGCCGGGCTTCAGACCCGCCTTCGCAGCCGGCCCGCTCGCGTCCACCGAGCTCACCAGCGCGCCGTGCGGCTTGTCCATGCCGAACGAATCGGCCAGCGTCTGGTTCATCGACTGCACCGCGACGCCAAGACGCCCGCGGCTCACGTGGCCGGTCTTGACGAGATCGTCCTTGACCTTCATCGCCTCATTGATCGGGATTGCGAACGAAAGGCCCTGGAAGCCGCCCGTCTGCGAATAGATCATCGAGTTGATGCCGATGACTTCACCCTGCAGGTTGAAGAGCGGGCCGCCCGAGTTGCCCGGGTTCACCGGCACGTCGGTCTGGATGAACGGCGTGTAGTTCTCGTCGGGCAGCGAGCGCGACTTCGCGCTGATGATGCCCGAGGTCACCGTGTTGTCGAAGCCGTAGGGCGAGCCGATCGCCACCACCCACTGGCCGACCTTGCTCTGGCGCGGGTCGCCGATCTTCACGGTCGGCAGGTCCTTCGCGTCGATCTTGAGCACCGCGACGTCGGACTGCTTGTCCGCGCCCACGACCTTCGCCTTGAACTCGCGCTTGTCGGTGAGCTTCACCGTCACGACGTTGGCGCCGTCCACGACGTGCGCGTTCGTGAGAATGTAGCCGTCCGGGCTGATGATGAAGCCCGAGCCAAGGCTCGCGCTCGGGGTGTCGGGCTGCGAGCCGCCGTCACCCGCGCCGGGCATGCCGCCGTAGAAGTGCTTGAAGAACTGGTAGAACGGATCGCTCGGATCGATCGGCAGTTGCTGCGGGCCACCGCTGCCGCCGCTGCGCATCGCCGTCTGCTTCACCATGTGCTTGGCGCTGATGTTGACCACCGCGGGCCCGTAGGTTTCCACGAGACCCGAGAAGTCGGGAATGCCGGTCTTGGCCGCCGCTTCGGCGGGCATCATCGCGGCCTGCGCCGGCGTGATGACCTGCGGCGCCGGCACGTCGCGGTGCCCGGCCACATAGCCCGCCGACAACGCGACGGCCACGGCGACGGCCACGGCACTGCGGGTAAAAATTCTGGTTTTCATTGCGGACTCCTTGCGCGGGGGTGCTGATCACGACGTACCGAAGAGTAAGCGGCGTCGCTTAAAGGAGTCTTAAGTACGCGAAAATCGCGCAAACGCCCGCGCGGCGGGGGTTTGCGGGCGCGAAAAAATCAGAAACGCACGTCCACGAGCAGGCCCCCGGCGGGCGAATCGCCGAGCGTGATCGTCGCGTCGTGCTGATCCGCGATGCGACGCACGATCGCGAGACCCAGCCCCGTGCCGGCCACATCGGCACGCGCGCGATTCGCGCCCGCCCCTACGCGATAAAAGCGATCGAACACGCGCGCGCGCTCGTCCACCGGAATGCCCGGCCCGCTGTCCGCGATACGCACGCGCGCATGGCCGTCCTCGACGACGAGGCTCACATCCACGCGGCCGCCCGCGGGCGTGTATTTGGTCGCGTTGTCGAGCAGATTGTTGAACATCACGCGCAACGCATCGGCGTCGCCGTGCACGCTCGCCGCCGCGCTTTCTTCGATGCCGAGATCGACGCCGCGCTGCTGCGCAAGCGGCGCATAGTTGAGCACGCAATCATCGAGCAACGCGTGCAGGTCGACGTCACGCGCACGCGCATGGCCGTCCGGCTCCGAGCGCGCGAGCGCGAGGAGCTGCTCGGCGAGACGCGTGGCACGCGTCACGCCCGCCTGCAGATCGGCGAGCGCTTCGCGGCGCGTTTCGTCATCCCTTGCGCGCGCAACGAGTTGTGCCTGGATCTGCACGGCGGCGAGCGGCGTGCGCAATTCGTGCGCGGCGTCGGCGACGAACGCCTTTTGTATATCGAGCGCCTGAGCGAGACGCTCCAGCAGCGCATTCAGCGCATGCACGAGCGGCGTGACTTCGCGCGGCAGGCGCTCTTCGGGCAGCGGATCGAGCGCCTCGGGATGCCGCGTGTCGAGCGCGCGCGCGACGCGCGAGAGCGGCATGAGCCCGCGCCCCACCACCATCCACACTGCGAGCCCGAGGAACGGCAGCAGCACGATGAGCGGCCACAGCGTGCGCAGCGCGACGTTGGCCGCGAGCCGGTTGCGCACGGAAACGGGCTGCGCGAGCTGCACGACGTTGTCCCCGACGATCGCGCCATACACGCGCCAGTCGCCGCGATCGGTGCGCTCGGTGGAGAAGCCGAGCTCCGCGCGCGGCGCGAGCGGCGCTCGCGGATGCGAGTAGTACATGAGCACGCCGTTGCGATTCCAGATCTGCAGCACGATGCCTTCGTCGCCGGTGTCGCGCGAACTGAGGATCTCGTTGAACGGCTCGGAGGGCAGTGCCTCGGCGATTTCCTGCAGCTGGTAGTCGAACAGCTCGTTGGCCTCGGCAAGCGCCTGGCGATAGATCAGCCATCCCGCGAGCCCCACGCCCGCGACGACGATCGCGAGCAGCCAGAACAGCAGTTGTCGTCGGATGGAACTCATCGGCTAAGTGTGTCTCCCTGTCGATCCGGAGTTGGCGCTTTAGCGCTTTGCGATCCGGAGTTAGCGCTTTAGCGCTTACTCCGGTCTCATGCAGAGCACTCCGGTCTCATGCAGAGCACTCCGCTCGCATGCAAAGCCGCGCTTCATGCGTCTTTGGCGATCATGTAGCCGAGGCCACGCACGTTGCGGATCAGGTCGGCGCCGAGCTTCTTGCGCAGCGCGTGAATGTAGACCTCGACCGTATTGCTGCCGATCTCCTCGCCCCAGCCATACATCTTCTCTTCGAGCTGGGTTTTCGAGAGCACGGCGCCCGGGCGCGCGAGCAGCGCTTCGAGCAGGGCGAATTCGCGCGCCGAAAGCGCGACGGGCGTGCCGCCCTGGGTGACCTGGTGCGAGGCCGGATCGAGCGTGATCGAACCGTGGCGGATGGTCGAATCGCTGCGGCCCGCCTGACGGCGGATCAGCGCGCGCATGCGCGCGCCCAGCTCGTCCAGGTCGAAGGGCTTGATGAGATAGTCGTCGGCGCCCGCGTCGAGCCCCTTCACGCGGTCGGCCACGGCGTCGCGCGCAGTGAGGATCAGCACGGGCAGCGACGTGCCCCGCGCTCGCAGCGTGCGCAGCACGTCGAGGCCGTCGCGCCGCGGCAATCCGAGATCGAGCAGCATGAGATCGTAAGATTCCCCGCTCGCGGCCGAGAGCGCGGCTTCGCCGTCCTCGACCCAGTCGACCGCAAAACCGTCGCCGCGCAGCGCCTTGCGCACGCCCTCGGCGATCATGCGGTCATCTTCGACTAGCAGTATGCGCATCGTAATGAGTTGGCAAGGCGGCAACAGTCGACAAGTCGGCGCCGCGCTCTGTGGATGATGACGATGCGAGCATTCTAGCGCCTGAGCAGGCACGCCGCGCCGCACGGATTGCGCGACGCGTCGCGCCACGCCGGATGCCGGACCGGCGCCCGGGCGCCGCACGTCACAGCGAACGGCACATTGCGCAACGTTTTCTTGCGTTTTCCTGGGCGCAATGCGCGTGAGCCACGCCAGGTCTTTACAATGTGCGCTCCTGCGGCGCGCGACGCCGCGATGCGAGCGCGCTCAACCGCATGGCGCCGGCATCGCGCGAAGCGCGCCGCCCGAAATTCCGCGTCCGCGCGCAGCCCCGGCGAGTCCCGTCTACCCGCCCGCCGCGCCCGGCCCCTGCACGACCCGCACTCGCCCGAACGCTTTTCATGCTGCCCGCTTCGCTGTCCCGCCTACGCTCCCTGTTCAAGCTGCCCGCCTCGCGCGCCGCCCACGCACCTCGCGCCACCGCCGCGCATCGCGCCCCCAAACCCATGGCCCTTGCGCTCGCCTGCGCGATGCTCGCCGCAAGCTTCGTGGCCATGCCGGTCGCGCACGCGCAGCCCGAGGGCGCGCGCGTCCCCACGGTCAATGTGACCACGGTGCTGCCGCCCACCGTGATGGCGGGCCTCGAGCGCGCGCACGTGCCGCTCTCCTCCGTGAGCGTGGTGATCGAGAAAGTGGGCGACCGCCAGCCCAGCGTCGCCGTGAACGCCGGCCAGCCGATGATGCCCGCCTCGACGATGAAGCTCGTCACGACGTGGAGCGGCCTCTCGATGCTCGGCCCCGACTATCGCTGGAAAACGAGCGCCTATACCGACGGCGAAGTCGATGCGAGCGGCACGCTGCACGGCAATCTCTATATCAAGGGCACCGGCGACCCGAAGCTCGTACCCGAAGAGCTCATCGACCTCGTACAGAAGATTCGCGCAGCGGGCGTCGCGCGCATCGACGGCGCACTTGTGCTCGACAAGAGCGAATTCGACGCGTCCACGCGCGACCTGCCCTCGTTCGACGGCGACGACAGCGCGCCCTACAACGTCGGCCCCGACCCGCTCATGTACGCGTTCAAGTCGGTCTCGTTCACGTTCTCGCCCTCGCGCGAGGGCGTCTCCATCGACGTGGTGCCGCCCGTCGCGCAGTGGCAGATCGACAACCAGATCCGTCAGCGCGGCGGCGCGTGCGGCGGCATGCTGCCAAGCCCGCAGGTCTTGCCTGGGCAGAACGGCGTCGTCACCGCGAGCTTCGCGGGCAGCTACGCGATGCGCTGCGGCGACCGCACGCTCAACATGGCCGCGCCGGTGGACCACAGCACGTTCTTCGCCGACGGCTTCCTCGCGCTGTGGCAGCAGACGGGCGGCAGCCTCTTCGCCAATCCGGGCGGCGCCGTGCGCGAAGGCGTCGTGCCGCCGCGCGCGCGCCTGCTCGCCGTGCACGAAAGCCCGCCGCTTTCGGACGTCGTGCACGACATCAACAAATTCAGCAATAACGTGATGGCGCGCAATCTGTTCCTCACGCTCGGCGCAGTCACTGGCAAGCCGCCCGCGACCACGGTGAAGGCCGCGACCGCCGTCAACGCGTTCCTGCGACGCAGTGGCCTTGCCATGCCCGAACTCGTGCTCGACAACGGCTGCGGTCTCTCGCGCGAAGAGCACATCAGCGCGCTGTCGCTCGCGAACCTGCTGCAAAACGCAAACGCGAGCCCGGTCGCGCAGGTGTTCATCGACTCGCTGCCGGTCGTGGGCGTGGACGGGACGATGCGCAACCGTCTCACCAACGCGGGCGTGGAAGGCAATGCGCACATCAAGACGGGCACGCTGCGCGACGTGCGCGCCATCGCCGGTTACGTCGCGGCCGAGAACGGCGAGACGTGGATCGTGGTGAGCCTCATCAACGATCCGCGTGCCGAGGCCGCGCGTGCCGCGCACGACGCACTGCTCGAATGGGTCTACAACGGCATGCCCGAAGAGAAACCCGTGTACGTCGAGCCGCATCCGAAGCGTGCCCCGAAGGCCCCGCACAAGGCCGTCGTCAAGCGGCGCGGCGCACATTGAGCACCCGCTGAGCACTCACTGTGCGTTCTCTGCGCACTCACCAGGCGCGAGCCCTACGCGCTCCCCGCCAGCCTCACACGAGCCCGCCGCCACGCGCCGGGCTCGAAGTTTTCCTCTAGCAAAGCCCCGCCCGTCTTGCCCGTGAGCCGTGTACTCTGGCGGGCACAGGCCAAAAGCGCGTCACAAAAAATCTGTCATACGCGCTGAGCCATCGAGCCGCGCGTCCAGAGAAGGCGCACTAACGCGACCGATACGAAACAACGCGAAACAATACGACACAACAATCGCCGCGCTGGCCACCAGCGCCGGCCACGGGACAAGGAGGACGACGTTCGTGCAGTTCGATGCGCAATGGCTGCTGCTCGCCCTCGCTCCCGTATTTCTCGCCTGCATCGCCTGGGAAGCGTGGCACCTCTCCCGCACGCCGCCGCGCAATGCATTGGACGGCGCAACCGACAGCGCACGCTACGCGTGGCCCGACACACTCTGCAACGCCGCGCTCGCACTCATGCACCAGGGCGCCGACAAGCTCGCCTGGCTCGTCGCGGTCCCCGTCTACGCTTACGTCTACCGGCACTTCCGGCTCGTTTCGTGGCAGCCGGGCCTCCCCGCATGGTTTGCGCTCTTCGTCGCCCAGGACCTGCTCTACTACGTCTTTCATCGCGCGAGCCATCGCGTGCGCTGGCTATGGGCTGCGCACGTCGTACACCATTCGTCGGAGCGCCTGAATCTCTCGACGGCGTTTCGCCAGAGCCTCATGTACCCCGTCGCGGGCATGTGGGTGTTCTGGATTCCGCTTGCCATGCTCGGCTTCACGCCAACGCAGATCGTCGCCATCGTGCTCATCAATCTCGCGTTCCAGTTCTTCGTGCACACCCAGGTGATCGGCAAGCTCGGCTGGCTCGAATACGTGATCAACACGCCTTCGATGCACCGCGTGCATCACGCGCGCAACGCGCGCTATATCGATCGCAACTACGCGGGCGTGCTCGCGATCTGGGACCGCCTGTTCGGCAGCTACGTCGAAGAAGACACGCGCGATGCGCCCGACTACGGCATCGTCAAGCCGCTCGCCTCCTGCAATCCGCTCAAGGCGACGTTTCACGAATGGCTGGCGATGGCGCGAGACTTCGCGCGCATGCCCGACTGGCGCGCGCGCCTCGCCGCGTTGTTCGCGCCGCCGGACTGGTGCGAGCGCCACGACGCGCTGCGCCTTGCAACCGCGATGTCGGGCGCGCCGCAAGGCGTGTCGGAAAACAACACCGAGGGTGAGTTCGGGTCGCGCAATACCTGAGAGATTACGTAGTCTTGTCGGTCTTGGCCGCGACCCGGGGGACGGCAGCATGCGGCGGGAGTCATGCGAGGCCGACGGCATGAATCGAAGTCGACGATGACAGGACAGCAGCTCGTATCACGAGCACCCGTAGCATGAGCAACAAGGCATGGCACCAAAGGCCACACTCAGAGGAGAAGAAGTGAACATGAAGCATCAAGGACCGAGACACCGTACGCTGTTGCGCGCCACCCAGATCGCTATTGCGAGCGCGGCCTTCGCGCTGCTCGCCGCCTGCGGTGGCGGCAGCAGTAATAGCGACCCTGCTGACCCGCCGCCCTCCGGTCTCAGCCTGCAGGTGGTGGCATTCGGCGCGAGCCTGTCCGACGCGGGCACGTATTCGGAGCAGATTCTGCCGGGCTTCGGCGGCGGCCGGTTCACGACCAACCCGGGCGAAGTCTGGGCGCAGAAGGTGTCGGAGTACTTCGGCAATTCGTTGACGCCGGCCTTTGAAGGCGGCTTCGGCGTGCCGCTCACGGCAACGGGCGGGCTCGACTACGCGCAGGGCGGCGCATTGGTGACGGGCGGCGGCGTGGCGAATACCAGCGCTGTAATCCCCGCCGCGAGCGAGCAGCCGGTCACCTGGCAGCTCCAGCAGTATCTGGCGCAGCACGGCAGCTTCAATTCGAACCAGCTCGTGCTCGTGGAAGGCGGCGCGAATGAGATCCTGAACCTGCTGGACGTGCCCACGAACGGCGACCCGACAAACCTCGCCCTGTTCGGCGAGGCGCTCGCTACGGCCAATTTCACGCAGGCTGTCGCCACCTACGGCGCTCAGGCGGCCTCGACCCTGGTGAGCGAAGGCTTCACGCAGGCGCAGGCCACGGCGCTCGCGCCCGCGGCCGTCGCGCTTCAGCTCGTACAGCAGAATCAGGCGGCCTTCTCGTCGATCGCCTCGGTCCTCCAGGCAGCGGGCACATTGGGTACGATCGTCAATTCGGAGATCGTACCCGGCGCTCCGAAGATTGCAGTCGTGACCGTGCCCGATATCGGCAAGACGCCTGCGGCGCTGAAGGCCGATGCGGCCGTCGGCGCGACGCCGGGCTCGGCGAACTCGGCCGACCAGGCGCTCTCGCTCATCACGGCGATGTACAACCTGACGCTGATCCAGCAGATCTCGGCCAATGTGCAAGCGAAGAAGGTCGTCCTGGTCGACTCGTTCTCGTGGCTCGACAACTCGATCCAGAACGCGGCGAGCCTCGGCTTCACGGTGACGAACACGGACACGGCCTGCAATCTCACGCAGATGACAACCGACGCCACCAACTACGCGATCGCCAATCCGCAGGCGACGCTGGGGTTGAACCCGGCCACGACGCCGTCGACGACGATCGCCGCAGCAGCACAGGTGTACGGCGCGGCCTTCGGCAGCTCGCTGTTCTGCTCGCCGCAGACGCTGACGACGGCCAACGCGCCCACGACCTACATGTTCGCGGATCTCGTGCACCCGACCACCGCGCTGCACGCTCAGTTCGCGACGTACGTCGAGACGCAGCTGGCTGCTGCGGGCATCGGCAAGGCACCGCAATAAGCCGAACGCACCGGGCCGCCCGATGCACAAAAAACACCCCACGTACCGCAATGGTCGTGGGGTGTTTTTCTATCGAACGCGGGAAATCGGGCTCAAAATCGGGCTCAGCCCCGATCTGCCTCGAATGCGGCGGCCGCCCGGCCGAGGCGGTCATTGACCGCGATCCATTCGATCGTCTCGGGCAGCTTTTCGATGAGGATGCGCGAGACGTTCGCGCGATCGAGCGCACGCAGCAGGCCATACAGCTCGCGTGCGTAGACTTGCGGCTCTTCCGGCGCGGCGACGAAATGCACGCTCGGCGCCTCGGCCCATGCTCCCGCGCGCGAGACGCGAGCCACCAGCGCCACCGGTTCGCCGGCATCGCGCGCCGCCGCGAGCAGCGGCTCCAGCGCTTCGAACGGCAAGAGCGCGAGCGGAGTGCGCGGCGCATAGTGCGCCTTGAGCGTGCCCGAGGCGCGCGGCGCCGTGGCGTCGGAACCATCGGGCAGGCGCGGCGCCTCGCCCAGCACGCGCGCGATGTCGTGCGGCGTCACGTGACCCGGCCGCAGCAGCGCCGGAAATCCGCGCGACAGATCGAGAATCGTCGATTCGATCCCCACGTCGCACGCGCCGCCGTCGAGCACGTGAACCGCCGCACCGAACTCGTCGCGCACATGCTGCGCGGTGGTCGGGCTCACGTGGCCGAAGCGGTTCGCCGAAGGCGCCGCCACGCCGCCATGGCCGCCCCGGCGCTCAGAAAACGCCGCCAGCAGCCGTTGCGCGACCGGATGCGACGGGCAGCGCAGCCCAACCGAATCCTGGCCGCCGCTCACGGCGTCGGGAATGCGCGCGTGGCGCTTGACGATCAGCGTGAGCGGGCCGGGCCAGAACGCGTCGACGAGCTTTTGCGCCGACTCCGGCCAGTCGGCCGCCCAATACGTCGGGTCGCCGCCCGGAGGAAGATGCACGATCACCGGATGGCTGGCCGGCCGCCCCTTGGCCGCGTAGATGCGCGCGACGGCTTCGGGGCTCGCCGCATCGCCGCCGAGGCCATAGACGGTCTCGGTCGGGAACGCGACCAGTTCGCCTGCATCGAGCAGCGCGGCGGCGGCTTCGATGTCGGCGTCGGTCAAATGCGGCGCGCCATCGTTCGGTGCGTTCTGCTGATCGGACATGATGCGGCTCAACGTCAGCTCGTGGCGATGTGCAGCAGCCGCGCGCAATCGCGGGCGGCCGTGCGCGCCTCTCCGAGCGTCGGCGCGGTGAAGTTCACGTGGCCCATCTTGCGGCCCGGACGCGCTTCTTCCTTGCCGTACAGATGCAGGCGCGCAGCCGGCATCGCGGCAACCTGATCCCACGGTGGCGTGACGGGCGCTGCGCCCTTGCGGGGTTTCGCCTCACCTGCGCCCGTGGGAAACCACACGTCGCCGAGGATGTTCAGCATCACGGCTGGCGAGTGCTGACGCGTGTCGCCGAGCGGCATGCCCGTCATCGCGCGCACCTGCTGCTCGAACTGGCTCGTCGAGCAGGCGTCGGTCGTGTAGTGGCCCGAGTTGTGCGGGCGCGGCGCCATTTCGTTGGCGACGAGCGAGCCGTCTTCGAGCACGAAGAATTCGACGCACAGCACGCCCACGTAACCAAGCTTCGCCGCGATCTGCAGCGCCGCCTGCTGGGCCTGCTGCACGAGCACCGGACTCGCGTCGGGCGCGGGCACGATGGTGTGCGAGAGCACGCCGTTACGATGCGTGTTCTGCGCGAGCGGATAGACCGCGGCGGCGCCGTTCGTGCCGCGCGCGATCAGCGCGCTCACCTCGAACTTGAGCGGCAGGCGCTTCTCCAGCACGCACGGCACGCCGCCGAGCGACGCATGCGCCTCGCGCACCTGCTCGGCGTTGCCCACGCGAATCTGGCCTTTGCCGTCGTAGCCGAGGCGCGCCGTCTTGAGGATGCCCGGCAATACGGCGGCGAGCGCCGAGTCGTCGATGGCAGCGAGCGCCTGCGACGACTCGATCACCACATGCGGCGCGACCGGCACGCCGGCCGCCTCGATGAAGCGCTTCTCGGCGATGCGGTCCTGCGCCACCGCCACGCAACGCCCGGCCGGGCTCACGAAGGTCGACTTCGCGAGCGTGTCGAGGCTTGCGGCGGGCACGTTCTCGAACTCCGTCGAGACGGCCGCGCACAGGCGCGCGAGCTCGGTGAGCGCGGCTTCGTCGTCGTAGGCGGCGCAGATGTGGCGGTCGGCCACGGTGCCCGCGGGGCTCGTCGCGTCGGGATCGAGCACGGCGACGCGGTAGCCCATAGCCTGGGCGGCAAAGCAGAACATGCGGCCGAGCTGGCCGCCACCCACCATGCCAAGCCAGGCGCCGGGCAGGATCGGTGAAACCGGAGAGTTGTCAGGAGTCATCTTCGTGGTCGGTCGCGGCTGACCGCGGCGCTTCGCGAACGTCGCGCGGGCCAGACGGGGGTTTAACGTCCAGGCGTTGCGCGCGGCGCCGCCTGGACGGTGATACGGCGGTGATACTTCAGGCGGCTTCCATCGCCCGGATCAATCCAATGCCCAGCAATGCGCGAATTACTCGCGCAATCAAAGCGGAGGCAACGCCATGGCGTGCGCCGCTTCGTTCTGGCGCACGCGGAAAGCCGCGAGCTTGTTCGCGTATTCGGGATCGGTGACGCTCAGGATCGACACGGCGAAGAGCGCCGCATTGGCCGCCCCCGCCTCGCCAATGGCGAAGGTCGCGACCGGCACGCCCTTGGGCATCTGCACGATCGAATGGAGCGAATCCACGCCCTTCAGATACTTGCTGACCGCCGGCACGCCGAGCACGGGTACCGTGGTCTTGGCCGCCAGCATGCCCGGCAGGTGCGCCGCGCCGCCCGCGCCCGCGATGATCGCGCGCAGGCCGCGCTCGCGCGCCTTTTCTGCGTACTCGAACATTTCGTCTGGCATGCGGTGCGCCGAGACCACCCGGGCCTCGTACGCGACGCCGAACTCCTGCAGGATCGCGACCGCGTGTTTCATCGTGTCCCAGTCGGAACTGGAGCCCATCAACACGCCGACGAGCGGCGCCGCATGCTGGTGAGCCGTCTGAACTTCGCTCATTGTGCTTCCTTCTTCCCTCTTTTCGCTAACTTACGCGAGCTTCTGGCCCGTGAGACGCTCAAGCGCCTCCTGATATTTCGCCGACGTCTTCTCGACCACTTCGTCGGGCAGCTTCGGCGCCGGCGGCTCCTTCTTCCAGTCCTGGGTTTCGAGCCAGTCGCGCACGAACTGCTTGTCGAACGACGGCGGGTTCGAGCCGACCTGGTATTGGTCGGCAGGCCAGAAGCGCGACGAGTCGGCGGTGAGCGCCTCGTCCATCAGGAAGAGCTGGCCGTGGTTGTCGAGACCGAACTCGAACTTCGTGTCGGCGATGATGATGCCGCGCGTTGCCGCGTAATCGGCGGCTTCCTTGTACAGCTTGATCGAGATGTCCTTGATGGTGCGCGAGAGCTCGGTGCCGATGCGGCGCTCCATCTCTTCGTAGGTGATGTTCTCGTCGTGGTGGCCCATTTCGGCCTTGGCTGCCGGCGTGAAGATCGGCTCGGGCAGCTTCTGCGCGTTCTGCAGGCCCGGCGGCAGCTGCACGCCGCACACGGCGCCCGTTGCCTGATAGTCCTTCCAGCCGCTGCCGGCCAGATAGCCGCGCACCACCGCCTCGACGAGGATCGGCTCGAGGCGCTTCACCACGACGGCGCGGCCCTTGACCTGCTCGACTTCGTCGGCGGCGACCACGGTTTCCGGCGCGACGCCCGTGAGATGGTTCGGCACGACGTGCTTGAGCTTCTCGAACCAGAAGTCGGCCATCTGGTTGAGCACCTCGCCCTTGCGCGGAATCGGCTCGCCCATGATGACGTCGAACGCCGACAGACGATCGGTGGTGACGATCAGCAGCTTGTCGTCGCCCACGGCATAGTTGTCGCGGACCTTGCCGCGGCCGAGGAGCGGCAGCGAGCGGAGCGTGGATTCGTAGAGGGTAGACATCGTCGTGATTCGCTAAAAGGACAATCGAAAACGGGCGGGTCCGGTCCAAAAACGCGGCATCAACCCGCGACAGGAAACCGGAATCCTGAAGGTATTGCGAGGGTAAACCAAAAACTAGTCAAACATCCCGGAAAAGCCCAACGCCGTTCCCCCAAAACAGGCGGAAACGGCGATGTTTTTTACTGCTTCAAGCGAGGCCGGCAAAGCACGCCGCGAATTCGCGCGGCGCGCCTCGCACTTGAGGCCTGCTTAGCGAACGATCTGCGCGAGTTCGCCCGACTTGTACTTCTCGGCGATCTTGTCGAGCGAGACCGGCTTGATCTTGCCAGCCTGGCCTTCGCAGCCGAACGCAAGGTAACGGTCCACGCAAACCTTCTTCGCGGCTTCACGAGCCGGCTTCAGATAGTCGCGCGGGTCGAACTTCGACGGGTTTTCGTACATATAGCGACGGATCGCGCCCGTGATGGCCAGACGCAGATCGGTGTCGATATTGATCTTGCGCACGCCGTGACGGATGCCTTCCTGGATCTCTTCCACCGGCACGCCGTACGTTTCCTTCATGTCGCCGCCGAACTCGCGGATTTCCGCGAGCAGTTCCTGCGGCACCGACGACGAACCGTGCATCACGAGGTGCGTGTTCGGAATGCGCGCGTGGATTTCCTTGATGCGCTGGATCGACAGGATGTCGCCCGTGGGCTTCTTGGAGAACTTGTACGCGCCGTGCGAGGTGCCGATGGCGATGGCCAGCGCGTCGCACTGGGTGAGCTTCACGAAGTCGGCGGCCTGCTCCGGATCGGTCAGGAGCTGCTCGCGCGTCATGGTGCCTTCGGCGCCGTGACCGTCTTCCTTGTCGCCCTTCATCGTCTCGAGCGAACCGAGCACGCCCAGTTCCGCTTCGACCGTCACGCCGATCGAGTGCGCCATGTCGACGACCTTGCGCGACACTTCCACGTTGTACTCATATGATGCGACCGTCTTGCCGTCGGCTTCGAGCGAGCCGTCCATCATCACGCTGGTGAAACCGCTGCGGATCGCCGCCATGCAGACCGCCGGCGACTGGCCGTGGTCCTGGTGCATCACGACCGGAATATGCGGATACGATTCGACCGCCGCTTCGATCAGGTGGCGCAGGAAGGGCTCGCCCGCATATTTGCGCGCGCCCGCCGACGCCTGCATGATGACCGGCGCACCGACCTGGTCAGCCGCGGCCATGATGGCCTGGACCTGCTCCAGGTTGTTCACGTTGAACGCCGGCAGGCCATAGCCGTGTTCAGCCGCGTGGTCGAGCAGTTGACGCATTGAAACGAGAGGCATTGTTGCTACTCCTTTGATTTGAAACGAATTGCTTCGTGCCGCCAGCTGTCTTGCGCAGCCGGTCGAGGCGGCCTGGCAGCCGCCGCCCGCGTGACTGGCCGCGGGCTCAATTCCTGGATTTTATCGCGAAGCGGGTCCTCTTCCGGCTCTGGACACGTAACTGGCATGAAAATGGCCTGTCGGAGCGTCAGAAACGGCGAGAACCTGCAAAAGAGATTGACAGACCGGGCATGGCCTCTCCCACACCCGGTCCGCATTTGCAGCGAAAACACGCCCAACTGACACCTATCTGGTGCCGATCAGATACCAATCTGATACCACCATCCGGCGCCGGGAAACATCGGGCGCCGGCACGTTTACAGCACGTCGCCCACGCGCACGATCTTCAGCGTGTTCGTGCCGCCCGGCTGGCCCATCGGCTCGCCCACGGTCAGCACGATCATGTCGCCGTGCGCCGCATAGCCCTTGCTCACCACGACTTCCACGGCCTGCTGCAGCGCCGTGTCGCGGTCGCTGCTGGTATCGAGATGCAGCGGGGTGACATTGCGGTAGAGCGACATCGCGCGCTCGCTGCCCTCGCGCGGCGTGAGCGCGAAGATCGGCACGTGGGTCCAGTGGCGCGACATCCAGAGCGCGGTCGAGCCTGACTCGGTGAGCGCCACGATCGCCTTCGCGCCGAGGTGGTAGGCCGTGAAGAGCGCGCCCATCGCGATCGACTGGTCGATGCGCGTGAAGGTCCGGTCGAGGAAGTCCTTGTCCAGCTCCGACTGCTCCGACTTCTCCGCTTCGAGACAGATCGCGGCCATCGCTTCGATGGTCTGCACCGGGTACTTGCCCGCCGCCGATTCGGCCGAGAGCATCACCGCGTCGGTGCCGTCGAGCACCGCGTTGGCGACGTCCGAGACTTCGGCGCGCGTGGGCACCGGCGCGTGGATCATCGACTCCATCATCTGCGTGGCGGTGATGACGAGCTTGTTCGAATCGCGCGCCATGCGGATCATGCGCTTTTGCAGCGCGGGCACGGCCGCGTTGCCCACTTCCACGGCGAGGTCGCCGCGGGCGACCATGATGCCGTCCGACGAATCGAGAATCTCCTGCAGCGCCGGAATGGCCTCGGCGCGCTCGATCTTCGCGATCATCTTCGGCTTGATGCCGTAGGGCGCGCCCGCGATGTTGGCGAGCTGGCGCGCCATTTCCATGTCGGTGGCGTTCTTCGGGAACGACACGGCGACGAAGTCCGCGCCGAGCGACATGGCCGTGCGGATGTCCTCCATGTCCTTCGCCGTGAGCGCGGGCGCGGTGAGGCCGCCGCCCTGGCGGTTGATGCCCTTGTTGTTCGACAGGTCGCCGCCTACGCGCACGATCGTGTGGATCTCGCTGCCGATCACGCGCGCGACGTCGAGCACGAGCAGGCCGTCGTTGAGCAGCAGCACGTCGCCCGGCTTCAGGTCGCGCGGCAGGTCCTTGTAGTCGAGACCGACGCGCTCGTCATTGCCGAGTTCGCATTCGGCGTCGAGGATGAACGGCCGGCCGACTTCGAGCGTCGTCTTGCCGTTCTCGAATTTGCCGACGCGGATCTTCGGGCCTTGCAGGTCGGCCATGATCGCAACTTCGCGACCGGCGTGACGGGCGCACTCCCGCACGGTTTCGGCGCGCTGACGGTGGTCGTCGGCGGTACCGTGCGAGAAGTTGAGGCGCACCACGTCCAGTCCCGCGCGGATCATTTGCTGCAGGACGTCCGGCGAGCTGGAAGCCGGGCCGATGGTGGCGACAATCTTGGTGGCGCGATGCATGAGTCTCCTCGTCTGGAAAGAATCGCTGGGAAAACCGTTGCTGCGAGAAGTGCTGGCCGGTCGACCCGCGGATGCGGACTCGCCGGAACGCGCACCGGATAGACCCGGCGTCGCTTTCTTGGAGGGCGCCGCGCCGCTCATCTGAGCCGGCGGGGCGTTTCTTGTGCTTGATTGTCGGTTACCTGCTTCGGGCGTGGCTGTGCGCCCGCTGGCATTCAGTGCGGCAGCCGGTTCACCACCCGGCTGTTCTGCCGCTTGTTCTGCCGCTTGTTCTGCCGCTTGTTCTGCCGCTTGTTCTGCAACGGCTGCGGGCGTCGAGGCCGCCCTTGCCGTGCCTGCGAGGGGCGCTGCGCGCCCCTTCTTCTGTTTTGCTGCGGCCCCGGCTGCGCTGCGCGACTTCTGTGCGCCAGCACGAGGAAGTTTGCTCATGGCCGTCTTCGCCAACTTCGCGGCCGGGGCGCGCGGCGCCACTTAGCCCGCCGCCCGCGTTTCGAGCACCTCGACGGCCGGAAGCTTCTTGCCTTCGAGGAACTCGAGGAAGGCGCCGCCGCCGGTCGAGATGTAGCTGACCTTGTCGGAGATGTCGTACTTCGCGATGGCCGCGAGCGTGTCGCCGCCGCCCGCGATCGAGAACGCGCCCGAGCTGGCGATGGCGTTCGCGAGCGTCTTCGTGCCGTTGCCGAACTGGTCGAACTCGAACACGCCGACCGGGCCGTTCCACACGATCGTGCCGGCCTGCGCGAGCTGCGCGGCGAGCGCGTTGGCCGTGACCGGGCCGATGTCGAGGATCATCTCGTCGTCAGCCACGTCGGCCACGTTCTTCGTCTCGGCTTTGGCCGTCGGCGAGAACTCCTTCGCGGTCACGACGTCGGTCGGGATCGGCACCGAGGCGCCGCGCGCGCGCGCCGCTTCGATGATGGCCTTTGCTTCGTCCACGAGATCGGCTTCGGCGAGCGACTTGCCGATCTTCAGGCCGGCCGCGAGCATGAACGTGTTGGCGATGCCCCCGCCCACGATCAACTGGTCGACCTTCTCGGCCAGCGACTTGAGGATGGTGAGCTTGGTCGAGACCTTCGAGCCGGCCACGATCGCCACCAGCGGCCGCTTCGGTGCGCCGAGCGCCTTGCCGAGCGCGTCGAGTTCGGCCGCGAGCAGCGGACCCGCGCAGGCGATGCTCGCGTACTTCGCGATGCCGTAGGTGGTGGCTTCGGCGCGGTGCGCGGTGCCGAACGCGTCGTTCACGTAGATATCGCAGAGCTTCGCCATTTTCTGCGAGAGTTCGTCCGAATTCTTCTTCTCGCCCTTGTTGACGCGGCAGTTCTCGAGCAGGACCACGTTGCCCGGCTCGACGTTCACGCCGTTCTCGACCCAGTTCGCGACGAGCGGCACGTCGCGGCCGAGTAGTTCGGCGAGGCGCTTCGCGACCGGCGCGAGCGAATCTTCGGGCTTGAACTCGCCTTCGGTCGGCCGGCCCAGGTGCGAGGTGACCATGACGGCCGCGCCGGCGTCGAGTGCGGCCTTGATGGCCGGCACGGAGGCGCGCACGCGGGTGTCTTCGGTGATGTTGCCGTGGTCGTCCTGCGGCACGTTCAGGTCGGCGCGGATGAATACGCGCTTGCCCTTGAGCTTGCCTTCGGAGATCAGATCGGAGAGACGCAGAACCTTGTTCATGGGCATGTCATCTTGATGGTGGGAAGGCGGTGACAAGCCGATGCGGGCGCCGCGAGCCATGATGGGTACGCGAGGCGTGTGCGGCAGAACGTGCTCGACGGCACGGCGCGGGATCCGGTTTGACGCTGCCCCGGGTCGCGGCTCCATGTCGCTGCTCGTCGCTGGCACGAGCCGGCATCGATTTGCGAGATCGGTATTTTAGCCGATAGCCAGGTCGATCTGAGACGTGCTCAAGCGAATCTCCCGTATTTGGGAGGGCGCTGCATCTCGCGGAGGCGTTCGCGCGAATTGCTGCGACGCAGCATCGAGAAAACCGCCCACATACTTCGGACCAATACGGCCTGCAATACCGCTGTGCGAGCGGCAAATCGACCCCAGAATCGGCCGAAAACCCCGCCGTGCGCGCCCGCGAGCGCGCTGGGACGCGTCAAATGACGCTAAAATAATCCCCTTTGCCTGCCGCCGGCCACGCGGCTTGCGGCAAACCCCGCTTCATAGCCCGCTATTTACCGCACTTGTCTGGAGAATCGTATGTCAATGGCCGACCGCGACGGCAAGATCTGGATGGACGGCAAGCTGATTGATTGGCGCGACGCCAACATTCACGTGCTGACCCACACGCTGCACTACGGCATGGGTGTCTTCGAAGGCGTGCGCGCCTACCAGACCGCCGACGGCAGCACCGCCATCTTCCGTCTCGCCGAGCATACGAAGCGCCTGCTCAACTCGGCCAAGATCTTCCAGATGGACGTACCGTACGACGCGAAAACGCTCGCCGAAGCCCAGCGCGAAGTCGTGCGCGCGAACAAGCTCGAGTCGTGCTACATCCGCCCGATCATCTGGGTCGGCTCGGAAAAGCTCGGCGTTTCGGCCAAGGGCAACACCATTCACGTCGCCATCGCGGCCTGGCCGTGGGGCGCCTACCTCGGCGAGGACGGGCTCGCCAAGGGTATTCGCGTGAAGACCTCGTCGTTCACGCGCCATCACGTGAACGTCTCGATGGTGCGCGCGAAGGCCTCGGGCTGGTACGTGAACTCGATCCTCGCCAACCAGGAAGCCACCGCCGACGGCTACGACGAAGCGCTGCTGCTCGACGTGGACGGCTATGTTTCGGAAGGCTCGGGCGAGAACTTCTTCCTCGTCAACAATGGCAAGCTGTACACGCCGGACCTCGCGTCGTGCCTCGACGGCATCACGCGCGACACGGTCATCACGCTCGCGCGCGACATGGGCATTCCCGTGATCGAAAAGCGCATCACGCGCGACGAGGTGTACACCTGCGACGAAGCGTTCTTCACGGGCACCGCCGCAGAAGTCACGCCGATCCGCGAGCTCGACAACCGCACCATCGGCAGCGGTTCGCGCGGCCCGGTCACGGAGAAGCTGCAATCGGCCTTCTTCGACGTGGTCTCTGGCAAGAGCGAAAAGTACGCACACTGGCTCGCGAAGGTCTAAAAGAGGCCCAAACGAGGCCTCATCGCCCCCGCCGGCCCCCACAGCTACACAGAGAATCGTCCTCATGAGCGAAATCAAGGAAATGCCGCTGGTCGAGCTTTCGGCCAAGGATCTGCCCGCCTACTGCCCGAATCCGTCGATGCCGCGCTGGAGCAACCATCCGCGCGTGTTTCTCGACGTGACGCACGGCGAGGCGCGCTGCCCGTACTGCAGCACGCGTTACAAGCTGCGCGAGGGCGAGGTCGTGCACGGCCACTGATGCGAGGCTCGAGGCTCGAGCCTCGGGTTCGCTTCTGCGGCCGGCTCTGCGCGGGCTTTTCGCGTGGCGGCATGGCCGCCCGGACGAAAACGCCTCGCTTGCCCGGGATTCCCTGTGCTTCACTGCCCGCGGCGTGCCGCCATGAACAAGGCGGCACGCCGCGGGCTTTGCGCACATCGCCACGAAGCATCACGCCGCGCCTTGCGCTTTCGTCCGCCGGCAAGTTGGCAGGACGGCATGCTGAGCGCTTCATTGACATAACTGAGTTTCGCGCGCCGCCCCAAGACCGGGAGCCGCACGCGCAACCTTACCCACTCCGGACCCTGACTCCCGATGCGCCGCGCGCTGGTAATCGCACCGAACTGGATCGGTGACGCACTGATGGCGCAGCCGCTTTTTTCGCGGCTCGTGAAATTGCACCCGCGCATCCAGATCGATGCGCTCGCGCCGACCTGGGTTGCGCCCGTGCTCGAGCGCATGCCCGAGATCCGCGACGTCTACGCCACCGACCTCGCCCACGGCAAGCTGCAACTGCTGCGCCGCTGGCAACTGGCCGCCGACCTGCGCGCCGAGCGCTACGACGCGGCCTACGTGCTGCCGAACTCGCTGAAGTCCGCACTGATCCCGTGGCTCGCCAACGTGCCGCTGCGCATCGGCTACACGGGCGAGAGCCGCTACGGCTTGCTGAACGTGCGCCACGCGAATCCGCCCAAAGACGAGCGAGCGCCCATGGTCGGCCACTACGCCGCGCTCGCCTACGCGCCCGGCGCGAACGTGCCCGACGATCTGCCGATGCCGCGTCTGGAGTCGGATCCGAACGAAGCCTCGCGGGTCTCGGCGCGCTTCAATCTCGATACGCGCGTGCCGCTCCTGGTGTTCTGCCCCGGCGCCGAGTACGGCCCCGCCAAGCGCTGGCCGCCCGAACACTTCGCGGCGCTCGCGAAGATGGTGGGCCAGTCGTTCCCGTACACGCAGATCGTCGCCCTCGGCTCGCCCAAGGACGCCCCGCTCGCCCAGGCCATCGCCGATCGCGCCTCGAATGTGCGCAACCTGTGCGGCCAGACCGCACTCGGCGAGGCGTGCGCGCTGATCTCGCGCGCGAACGCCGTGGTGACCAACGATTCGGGCCTGATGCACGTGGCCGCCGCACTGCGCCGGCCGCTCGTCGCGCTCTACGGATCGACGGATCCGCGCCACACCCCGCCATTGTCCGAGCTTGCAAAGGTACAATGGCTGCATCTCGAATGTAGTCCCTGCTTTGCGCGTGAGTGTCCGCTCGGGCATCTGAACTGCCTGCGCGAACTGAGCCCGGAGCAGGTTTTCGGCGATCTGCGCGGCATGCTGCTCGGCCAGCGCTAGCGCGTTTGCGCTGCCTGCCTCGCGAAAAAGACGCCACAGGCGAGCGCGGATGTGCGGCACACAACGGACGCGACGCACATTGCGCGCGCCCAATGAAGACAGCAGTGGCGCGGGCTCTAAACGCCGCATCGGAGCACGGCACAGGGCTGTCTCGCGTAGGCGCCATACTCGCGGCGGCTGCGACGTCCCGCTGCAGCGACGCCGCTCGCCATAGCGCTGCGCACGCCCGGCGAACGCACGAGGTGCCGCAACCGACGAATCGCCAACCCGCGCCAACGTGCAAGCCTAGTGCAACACTGAGCGCACCAGACCAACGAGCCATGCCACGTTTTGCCCACATCTTCGAAGCCGCCGCGGACACCCTCAACGCCTACTATCAGGCTGTCGCGGAAGTCAACATCGACAGCTTGATGGGACTGTGGATCGATGAAGAGTTCGTGAGCTGCATCACCGCGGAAGGCGCGCATCTGCATGGCCTGCCCAACATTCGCGCAGGCCTCGCCACACAGCTCGAAGCGGCACCGGTGTCGATCGAGCCGCTCGACATCCGTGTCTACGACAGCCTTGGCACCGTGGTCTACGCGATCGTGGAAGCGCATCGCCCGGTCGATCCCAATGCGGTGCCCGCCCTGGTTTTCACGACTTATGTGATGGTGCACGAGCGCGGCGAATGGCGCATCGCGCACATTCATGCGAGCCGCATGCCCGACGATGCGGCCACCCAGTTCTCCGCCAGATTGCGCCACGGCCAGGGCGCGCTGCACTGACGAACACGCGCGAGGGGGCAGTCATGAGCACGACCGACGACACCCATAGGCCCAGTGAAGCAGCCCGCGTCGCCGCCGCGCTCGATGCTCAGGCTGCCGCCCTCGACACGAGCTACCGCGCGCCGTTCTGGCTGCCCGGCGCGCACGTCCAGACCATCGTGCCGGCGATCTTCTCGCGCCTGCCCCTGCCCGCGTACCGGCGCGAGCGCTGGGACACGCCCGACGGCGACTTCATCGAAGTGGACTGGGTAGACGGCAAGGGTGCCGGCCCCACCGCACCGCTCTTCGTGCTGTTCCATGGCCTTGAGGGCGGCTCCGGCTCGCACTACGCCCGCTCGCTCGCAGCGGCCGCCCATGCGCGCGGCTGGCACGCGGTGATCCCGCACTTTCGCAGTTGCAGCGGGCCGCTCAACCTGCTGCCGCGCTTCTACCATCTCGCGGATTCCGCCGAAGTCGACTGGGTGCTCCGGCGCCTCGCCGCGCGCCACGCGGGGCCGCTGATCGTAGCGGGCGTCTCGCTCGGCGGCAACGTGCTGCTGCACTGGCTCGCGCAACGCCGCGAAGACGCCTCGATCGTCGCCGCCGCCGCCGCGATCTCCGCGCCGCTCGACGTGCATGCGGGCGGCGAGATGCTCGCGCAAGGCTTCGGCATGATCTACACGCGCAGCTTCCTGAGGACGCTGAAGGTCAAGGCGCTCCAGAAGCTCGAACAGTACCCCGGCCTCTTCGACGCCCAGATGGTGCTCGCGAGCCGCACGATGCACGAATTCGACGACGTCGTCACCGCGCCGCTGCACGGCTTTCGCAGCGCCGACGACTACTGGACCCAGGCGACGATCCGTCCGATGCTCGGCGAAATCGTCGTCCCCACACTTGTTCTGAACGCGCGCAACGATCCGTTCCTGCCTGACCACGCGCTGCCCGCACGCCACGAGGTCAGCGCTGCCGTCGAGCTTGATCAACCCGAGCATGGCGGCCACGTCGGCTTCATGACGGGACCGTTCCCCGGTCGCAGCGACTGGCTCTCGCAGCGCGTGTTCGCTTATTTTTCGCCCTTCGTTGCTCATGGATGAGATCGTCAAACAGGCGCTTGCGCGCTGGCCCAACGTCCCGCATTGCACGGGCTGGCTGATGCTCGACGCACGCGGCAACTGGCGCATGCGCGACGAGGCGGCGCAGGCGCAGAACGCGAGCGGCACGGCGATCCGCCACGAAGCGCTGCTCGGCTTCATCAACCGCAACTACGAGTGCGACGAGCACGGCCAGTGGTACTTCCAGAACGGGCCGCAGCGCGTCTATGTCGAGCTCGAATACACGCCGTGGATCGTGCGCCTCGCGAGCCGCCATGACGGCGCGCTGACGCTCACCGACCAGGCCGGCCAGCCGTTCGAGCCCGCGGCCGCCTGGCTCGACGAAGCGGGCAGCGTGGTGTTCGCCGATGCGAGCGCGCCGCCGCGCGCGGCGCTCTTGCACGACCACGATCTCGACCTGTTCTCGGAACACGCATCGATTGCCGACGACGCCCGCAGCGGCACGTTCCACTGGCGCGCCGACACGGCGCTGCCGCTGCAGCCGATCCGCCGCGCCGACGTGAGCACGCGCTTCGCCTTCGTTGCGAGCCCGGCGAGCGCAGGGCGGCAAGCGCAGGCCGCCGATCACACCGGCAACGCGAGCGGCACGCCGCCTTCGCGCGAAGCCCGACGGGACGCTTGAACGTAGACGAAGCAGACCGGCGCCTCGCTCAGCCGCCCAGATCCTTCTCGTCCTCGCGCTCTTCCTTGTAGCGCGCCTCGAAGTCATGCAGGCGCGCTTCGATCGTCGACAGATCGTAGTAGCTCACCGACTTCATGTCGCGCGCCTCCCTGAGCTGACGTATGGCCGAAGGCCATGCGCCGTCGAGTGCAAGCTTTTCCGCCATCGCGCGATGCTGCGTGAGCGCGTCGCCGAGCCCGGCGCTCGCCTGCGCCAGATACAGCCACCATGCGCCTTGTCGCGGTTCGGCCTCGGCCTCGTAGCGCGCGAGCGTCTGCGCCTCCTTGAAGCGGCGAGCCGCGATCAACGCCTGCAGCAGGGAATCGATGGCCGCGTGCGAAGCGGGCCACGCCTTGTGAGCCGCCTCACCGAGCCGCACGGCCTCGTCGGTGCGGCCCGCACGGCGAGCGATTTCCGCTGCGAGCACGTCGAGGCTCGGAGAACTGCGCGTCTTGCTGCCGTCGGCGGCCTCGAATTGCGCGAACGCCGCGCGTGAGTTCGCAAGCGATGCCTTCGCCTCGTCGTAGCGCTCGAGCAGCGTCTGCGCGAAGGCGATGCCGTACCAGTTCGCGGCGACGTTCAGCGCCGTATGGTCCTCGAGCTCCGAGCGCAGACGCGCGATTTCGTCGATGTATTCGCTCCTCGTGCGGTCCTGCAGCACGCGCACGCGCGCGCGCACGAAGCCGTACTCGGGCGCCTGGCGCGGCTGCCGGTAAGCGGCGCGGCGCGCGCGGTCCTGAATATCGGCAATGCGCTCGCCTGTGAGCGGATGCGTGCGCGCATAGGCCGGCACGCCCGCGTCGCCCATCGAGGCGCGCTCGAGCCGCTCGAAGAACGCCACCATGCCCCACGGGTCATAGCCCGCGCCTGCGAGCAACTGGAAGCCCACGCGATCGGCCTCGTGCTCGGCGGCCCGCGAAAAGCGCAACTGGCTGTCCACGGCATAGGCCTGACTGCCAAGCGCAATCGCACTGCCCAAGTCGCCGCTGTGCGCAAGCACGCCCGCGAGAATACCGAACAGCACGCCCGCCAGCGCGGCGTAACTGCTGCGCTCGTTCTGCGAGAGCATGCGCGCGATGTGCCGCTGCAAGACGTGCCCCATCTCGTGGCCGAGCACGGAGGCGAGTTCGGACTCCGTCTGCGTGGCGACGATGAGCCCCGTGTTCACGCCGATGAAGCCGCCCGGCAGCGAAAACGCGTTGATCTGGCCATCGCGCATCGCGAAAACGTCGAAGTCGGGCCGATAGCCGCCGAGGAACTGGGCGCTCGCCGACGCCGCCAGGCGCGCCGCGACGGAGTTGAGATAATCGAGTACGAGCCAGTCGCCGACGTAGTCGGGGTCGCGGCGAATCTCGCGCATCACGCGCTCGCCGATGCGGCGCTCGGCTTGCGGAGTGAGCGCGCCGCCCGAGCCGTCGCCGAGATCGGGCAGTTGCGGCACCCAGGCCGGGGCGCGCACACTGGCGTTGCCGCTTAAGCCGCTTGTACTGTTTGCACTGCTTGTATTGTTTGTGCCGCTTGTGCCGCTTGTGCCGCTTGTGCCGCTTGTGCCAGTTGTGCCTGACGGACCGGACAGGCGGCTCTGCGCGCCGCCATACGTGCCGAATACACCCTGGGCGATCGAAGCAGGGACGACGGGGTCTGCCTTATCGTCGAGCGGGCCGCTCACGAGCGCGGGGGCGCCGGGAGCAAGGCCCGACGGACTTGCAACGGCCGTTGGGGCTGGCGCAGTGCCCGGAGTCGTGGCCGAAGTCACGCCCGAACTCGCACCCGAAGCCGCGCCGAGGTTCAGCACGGCGGTCTGCGACGCCGCCACACCGCGCGCGTTCGCGTTCGACGCCTGCGCGTATGCCTGCGGCGAAGCCGCGAGCGACGCGCACAACCATGCAGCAAGCAGCCGTTTCAGACGCATTGATGACAGGATCAGGGTATGCAGGACGCTGGCGCGGCGGCGCTGTCATGTTGCGCTCCGCCGGCGCCGAGGGCCCATTGTAGCCCGGCGGCGCGCCCGCTCGGCCCGGATGCGGCCCCATGAGATGCGCGGACGGAACCACGGAGCACACGCCAGCCGCCGCATGCCGCGCTGTTAAGATAGGCACCCTTCACGAAAGAGCTCACCATGCCCGAACTCACGCATTTTGACGCTGCCGGCGACGCCCATATGGTCGATGTCGGCGGCAAAGCCGAGACCAAGCGCATCGCGCTCGCGCGCGGCACGATCCGCATGCTGCCGCAGACCTTTGCGCTGATTCGCGACGGCCACGCGAAAAAAGGCGACGTGATCGGCGTCGCGCGCATCGCCGCGATCCAGGGCGCAAAACGCACATCGGATCTGATTCCGCTGTGCCACCCGCTCGCGATCACTCGCGTCAAGGTGGACTTCGCGCTCGATGAAGCGCTGCCGGGCGTGCACTGCACGGCGCAAGTGGAGACGCTCGGCCGCACGGGCGTGGAGATGGAAGCGCTGACCGCCGTGCAGGTAGGCCTGCTGACGGTGTACGACATGTGCAAGGCCGTGGATCGCGGCATGACGATCACCGATGTGCGCGTGCTGGAGAAGCACGGCGGGAAGTCGGGGGATTGGGTCGCGCAAGGTTGAGGTCAGACGCTTGCGGCTCCCCGCTAATTCACGATCAGGGTACGCCCATGACAATCGATGAACTGCTCGAGCAGGTGCTGGACTTCCGTGACGCCCGCGACTGGAAGCAATTTCATACGTTGCGCAATCTGATCGTCTCCACCAGCATCGAGGCCGGCGAGCTACTTGAGACGGTCCAGTGGAAAAGTGATACCGAGATCGATGCCCTGCTCCTCGATCCCGCGCAGGTCAGGAACCTCAAGCACGAGTGCGCGGACGTGCTCATCTACCTGATGCTGGTCGCCCATACCGCGGGGTTCGATCTCCTCGATGCGGCAGCAGAAAAGCTCAAGCTGAACGCACAGCGCTACCCCGTGGAGAAGGCAAAAGGGAGCGCAGCGAAGTATTCCGAACTGTGACGGCCGCAAGCGCTCGCGGCGAGCTTGCCGGGAGGCTGGCCGCAAACATCGGCCTCCTCCCCTGATATCCGGCGCAGGAGCGCCGGCGAGTCGCGGACTCACCGGCGGCCCACCAGCGGATCACGCGCGAGCCAGATGCCTCAGTCGTCCGAATCGTCCTCGTCGTCTTCTTCACTGGACTTCGGCGCAACCCCATACTTCTTCACCAGTTGCGCCTTGAAGTCCGCCAGGGTGGGCTGCGCGTCGAGCAGGCCATAGAGCGAGGCGAGCTGGGTCGGCCAGTCATGCAGCTCCGTGGCGAAAATGCGCAGACGCTCAATCGTATCGAACGCGCCCGCCGTATCGCCATCGAGCGCCTGCAATACCGCATAACGACGCAACACTGTTTCGCCCGGCAGCAGCGCGATGCCGCGCTGATGCGCGTAGAGCTTGCTGGGAAGGCTCGCGGCATTCATCGGCAACAGCGTGGCCATGCCGTAATCGCCCCAGGCACCGAAAAGGCGCGAAGGATCGTCGGCATATTCGCGCGCCGGATGCGCGCCGTAGTACAGCACCTCGGCGCGGTTGTAGTCGCGCAGCACCGGGTACAGCGACGCAATGCCGCCCAACACGATCACCGCATACACGCCAAGCGACACGCGCGGCGGCACGGCACGCAGTGGCTTCGTCTCCAGCAGACCGAACACGAACATCGCAGGCAGCAGGAAGAACATATACTGCTGCGGATATTCGACGAGCGCATGCATGACGAGCACGCCGATCAGCATGAAGCCGAACACGCGCTCGGCGGTGTGCGGCGCGCGCAGCGCACGGACGAACCACGCGAGCAGTCCGAGCACGACGATCGCAAAGCCGATCAAGCCGGTCTTGGCGAGCACGTCGAGGAAGATGTCGTGCGCGTTGTTGGCGATCTCGACGCCGCCGAGCGAGCGCACCAGCTCGAACTGATGGATCGGGAAATCGCCCCAGCCGACACCGAGCACTGGATGCGACTTGAACATCGTCCAGCCGTAGCGCCACAGCGCGATGCGCGGCGCGATCTGGCTGGCGTCCTTGAAACGGTCCGCTGCCGACTGATCGAGCTGGAGGTTGTAGCGAACATTGGCCCAGCGCACGAACGCATTCATCGCGAAAAAGAGTGCCACGAGCGCGACCGGAATGATCCAGGCACGCAGGCCGCCCGCTTGCCGACCCGAACGCGCCGCCGACGCGATGCCTCGACCGGCCGCACCACTCGCGCCGTGCCCTTCGTCCGCTTCACTACGGCAGCCCGTGAGCGCGATCCACAGGCCCGCGACGAAGATCACGCCCATCTGCAGCCACGGCCCGCGCGACACGGTAAGCGCAAGGCCACCCGCGTAGACCGCAGTCAGCACGACCCACAGCAGGACGTTCAACCGCCGCGTCTGCACGAGATACATCGCGCCCGCCATGGCGAACGCGATATAGGTGGCGAGATGATTGGCCTGCGCCATGTTGCCGAATGGCCGGCGATCGACGGCGACGTTGTACGCGACAACGAGCGGCGTGACTTTCGTCTCCAGGTGAAGAAGCTGCACCACCTGGCTGAACACGGCGAAGAGACCGCCGACTTGCAGCGCGAACGCCCCCCACACGAGCGCGGCCCGCATGAGACGCGCGCGCTTGATGCCGAAGCCCGCGTGCGTCGCCATGAAAGCGGCGAGCAGGTAGCCCGCGCCGAGCCAGTTCATCGAGGGCTCGGCGAGCGGCAGCGCGAACGTCTGCACGACGAGCACGAGGCCAAAGGCGAGCGGCACCAGCGCGACGGTGGGCGACGCAAAGCCCTCGCCCGTGCGTGCGGGACGCACGAGCAGCAGCACGGAGGCGCCGAGCAGCAGATAAAGCGTCAGTGCTACGAATTCCGAGTAGAACGTAGGAATCGGATAGGTGTGGTTGACGACGGCATAAGGCAGCGTCAGCGCAAGGGCCAGCAAGACGAACGTAAGGTAACGTGCAAAATTGGAAGGCATGAGTTAGGCGGGGGCGTCAGCAACCGGCGCACTATACAAAACTTTTCCACCACTGTGCGAACGATGGCCGCTTGAGCCGGCCCGAACCGAGGCGAACCGGGCCAGCACGGCACCATGCCACGGTGCGATTGCACGCCCGCGCCAACGGCGAGCCCGCTGCGCGAGCGGGCGCACAGGCGCTCACCGTTGCTCTCACACCAACCTACGCGCGGCACTCGGGCGGCGCGAGATTCGCCGCCAGCGTCGCTGCCTCCACCGGCGCCGGCCCCGCACCGGGCGCGCCGAGCGAAGAACCCGTCTTGCCGGATGCGAAGCACTCCCACGTGAGCGTGCCGCCCTGCATGCTGCCCTGTGCGAGCGCGACGCGCGCGGTGGGCGCATCGGCGTTGTCCGGCACCGAGGGCACGAGCACGATCGTGTTGCTGCCCTCGGGTGCCACGCGCGTGGTGAAGGCGACCGTGATCTGCCCGGTCGTGTCGTCGATATGCACCGAGTCGACGTTGCGCGTGGCCGGCGGCACGGTGTAGCCCGAGCCGAGCGCGTTGCCGCTCGCGGCGTTCTCGGCCACCGCGAGCCGTGCCGAAGCCGCGAGCGAAAGGCCCTCGCCCACGCGGCTGCGGGCGAGGTAGTCCTGGTACGCAGGAATCGCATAAGCGGCAATCACGCCGACGATTGCGAGCACGATCATCAGTTCGATCAGTGTGAAGCCCCGCGAAGTCCATCTGCAGGCGAAGCCCGCCATTCGTGCAAAACGCGTGAAGCGCGGTGCGCGCACGCTCAAGGCATTCCAGCCGTCGCACACCGGCAGGCTCAAAGGATTCAACGCACTCGAAGGACTCAAACCAGATATGGATACGATCATCGTCAGGGCTCCTGAAACAAGAAACGCCTGCTCACACGCGTGAACAGGCGTCTTGATCGTATCGGCGGCGCGAGGCGCGCGGCAGTCGGCCGAATGGGTCAGGCACAACGGCGGCGCATGCGCCGCTCAATGCGATTGCGGCCCCTGCGCCTGCGCGCGCCGCGCATTGCGGCGCCTGAGCAAATGGCCGAGCACGACGACGAACAGCGCCCCCGCCACGCACATGCCGTACTCGGCCACGGGCGTGTCGAGCAGCGGCCAGCGGTCGCCCGCGGGGTCATTGACGATGAGCCCGCCCGCAATCCAGCCAAGCAGCGCCGCGCCGAACGTCACGATCAGCGGATAGCGATCGAGCAGCTTCAGCACGAGCTGGCTGCCCCACACGATGATCGGAATGCTCACCATCAGCCCGAAGATCACGAGCGCGATCCGATGCTGCGGATCGGCGGATTCGGCCGCACCCGCAATCGCGACCACGTTGTCGAGGCTCATCACCGCATCGGCGACGACGATCGTCTTGATCGCGCCGATCAGCTTGTCGGCGGGCTTCACGTTGGCGTGCTCGAGATGCGAGGGCGCGAGGAGCCGCACGCCGATCCACAGCAGCAGCAGGCCGCCCGTGAACTTCAGCAGCGGCACGTTGAGCAGCACCACGGCGAACGCTATCAGCACCACGCGCAGCGCGATCGCGCCGGCCGTGCCCCAGAGGATGCCACGCAGGCGCTGCTGCGCGGGCAGGTCGCGACAAGCGAGCGCGATCACCACGGCGTTGTCGCCGCCGAGCAGGATGTCGATGGCGATGATCTGGAGGACGGCGCCCCAATGGAGCGATGCGAAAAACTCGAGCATGTAGGCGAGAACGTAAAAGGGTGAGCGCGAGCGCGCAACTCCCACGAAGTCGCAGCCAATAAAAAAGCGAGGCGGCCATGACTGGCTTCCTCGCTTTTTGTACGGAAACCTCGTGAAAGGATTCCGCAAGAATATCAAAAAACGCCACCCACCCGCGCGTGCGCGACGCGCGAGCGGCAGCGAATTCCGAAATTTACAGCACCGACTTCAGCAGACGGCCCATTTCCGACGGATTGCGCGTCACCTTGATGCCGCAGCCGTCCATGATTTCCAGCTTCGCGTCGGCGGTGTCCGCACCGCCCGAGATCAGCGCGCCGGCGTGGCCCATGCGCTTGCCCGGAGGCGCCGTGACGCCCGCGATGAAGCCAACCACCGGCTTCTTCATGTTGTCCTTGATCCAGTAAGCGGCGTTCGCTTCGTCCGGACCGCCGATCTCGCCGATCATGATCACGGCGTCCGTATCCGGATCGTCGTTGAACATCTTCATGACGTCGATGTGCTTCAGACCGTTGATCGGGTCGCCGCCGATACCGACTGCCGACGACTGGCCGAGGCCGAGCGCGGTCAGCTGAGCAACGGCTTCATACGTCAGCGTGCCCGAACGCGACACGACGCCGATGCGGCCCTTGCGGTGGATGTGACCCGGCATGATGCCGATCTTCAGCTCGTCCGGCGTGATCGTGCCGGGGCAGTTCGGGCCGAGGAGCAGCGTCTTGCGGCCTTCGCGGCGCATACGGTCCTTGACTTCGATCATGTCGCGCACGGGAATGCCTTCCGTGATGCAGATCGCGAGATCGAGGTCGGC